>CAIMXF010000631.1 GCA_903845345.1 uncultured beta proteobacterium | reverse complement strand
CGTGAAGCTGGGCAACCTCGCGACCGGCCGCGCGCAATGGCGCGTGCTGCTGGACCAGTGGCACGGCCGCGGCGGCGACGCGGCGACGAAGGCCGGGCCGGCGGAGCGCGGGCGGGTGATTCCGATCAGCGTGGCGTGAGCACTCTCACCAGCCGTCGGGTCCTCTTGGAGGCGAGTCGACAATGCGCGTGGAGGCGCATCGCTTCGATCGCCGGGAGCACGCCGTGAAGTTCATCATCGCGCTGGTCGCGTTGTTCATTTCGCTGTCATCCGATGCGGGTGAGCGGGTCTCTCGCTGGGACACCGGGGCGACCTGCCAGCCCCACCGACCGGGCCATCGGTGCGTCGAATACGAGGCCGTCCTGGAACTGCACCGCTTTGGCGACGACTATTGCGGATTGATCAACGAGACGACGGATAAACATTCGCCTGATGCTTGGTTCAGAGGCCGCCGTGACCAGCGCGGGTTGCTCGTCCAATTTGTCGATTCGTTCCAATATGGCGCCGACGCGTTCGGGTGGGCAAGGATCGATATTCACGGGAAGCGCCTCGCTTGGACCGTGGTCTTGCGACCCTACGGCGGAAGGATAGACGACGAGCGTCGATTTCATATTTCAGCGACGCCCACGAAGCCAGGCGATGCCGATGCCACTTCCTGCACGGAGCTAGAGTACAGAAGCTCTGGCCTCACGGTGCACCTGCCACCGACGCAGGAGGCGGCCTCGTCAGCAAGGAACTGAGCAGGCCGCACGAAAAGCTCACTCGTCATCCCATCGAAAAACGAACGACGCCCGCGCCCTCGACGCCTCGATCAGCCGCGCATTCGGCTCGTCGGTACTCTCCACCCACGCGGCGGCGTCGGCGGCAGTGCGACCGAACTGCTCATGCCGCCTCGTCAGCCGATGCACACGCACGTCGTCGGGAATGTCCACGTACCAGACCTCGTCCAGCAGGCCCTTCACGTCAGCCCACGGCCCTTCGTCGAGCAGGAGATAGTTGCCTTCGGTGATGACCAGCTGCGTGCGCGCGAAGACGGGGATGGCGTTGGCGATCGGCTCCTCGATCTCGCGCCGGAACGCGGGCGCGTAGACGACCTCGTCGTCGGACTGCGCGAGAAGGCGGCGCAGCAGCGCGACGTAGCCGGCGGCATCGAAGGTGTCGGGCGCGCCCTTGCGATCGCGCCTCCCCAGGCGCTCGAGTTCGACGTCGGCCAGGTGGAAGCCGTCCATCGGAACGACCTGCGCCACGCTCGGGGACCCCGCCTGCAACGCCGCGGCGAGGGTCGACTTGCCCGCGCCGGGCGGCCCGACCAGGCCCAGCAGCACGCGGCCGCTGCGCTTGACCAGCTCGTTCAGGCGGATGCGCGCGCTCGCGGGAAGCTCGGGCCATGCGGGGAGTGCGGATTCGCTCATCCCCGCATCGTACTCACCACAGGCGCAGGCGATCCTCGGGCGCCTTCCACATCTTGTCGCCCGGCTTCGTGTGGAACGCGTCGTGGTACGCATCGGCGTTGATCGTGGTGCCGTCGGCGCGGAACTGGGCCGGCGAGTGCGGGTCGGTGGCGATCAGTTCGAGTTCGCGCTCGTCGCGCACCTTGCCGCGCCACACCTGCGCGAAGCCGATGATGAAGCGCTGCTCGCCGGTGAAGCCGTCGATCGTCGGCGACGGCTTGCCGTCCAGCGACAGCTTCCAGGCCTTGTACGCGATCTGCAGGCCCGACAGGTCGGCGATGTTCTCGCCCTCGGTCAGCTTGCCGTTGAGATGCTGGCCGGGAAGCGGCTCGTAGGCCGAGTACTGGGCGACCAGGCGGTTGGTGATGGCGTCGAAGGCCTTGCGGTCGTCGTCGGTCCACCAGTTGCGCAGGCGGCCGTCGCCATCGAGCTGGCTGCCCTTGTCGTCGAAGCCATGGCTGATCTCGTGGCCGATCACCGCGCCGATCGCGCCGTAGTTGACGGCATCGTCGGCGGCCGCATCGAAGAACGGCGGCTGCAGGATCGCGGCCGGGAACACGATCTCGTTCATGCTGCCGTTGTAGTAGGCGTTGATCGTCTGCGGCGTCATGCCCCACTCGGTGCGATCGACCGGGCCGCCGTTGCGCACGATCTGGCGGTGGTATTCGAAGGCCGCGGCGCGATCGGCGTTGCCCAGCGCATCGCCGGGCTTCACGGCCAGCCCGGCGTAGTCGCGCCACACGTCGGGGTAGCCGATCTTGACGTTGTACTTCGACAGCTTGAGGTGCGCCTCCTTCTTCGTGGCCGGCGACATCCACGTGAGGCCGTCGATCGACGTCGAATACGCCTTCATCAGGTTGGCCACCAGCGCCTGCATGCGCGCGCGGTACTCGGGCGGGAAGTACTTGGCCACGTAGAGCTGGCCGACGGCCTCGCCGAGCACGCCCATCCTCTGGACGGCATCCTGCCAGCGCGGTTGCTGCTGCTTCAGCCCGGCGATCGTCACCTCGTGGAACTGGAAGCTGGCGTCGCGGAACGCGGCGGGCAGCACCGTGGCGGCGCCGTCGAGGCGACGCGCCTTCAGGTACAGCTTCCACGTGGCCAGCGGCTCGGACTTCACGAGACCGGCCAGCGCCGTCACGTAGTCGGGCTGGCGCACGACGATGATCCTGCCGGGCTGCAGCTGCGACTGCGCCTCGAACACGGGCCAGTCGAAGCCCGGGGCCAGCGCCTGGAGTTCGGCCGGCGTCTTCGGGTTGTGGCCGAGCTTGGGATCGCGCGTCTTCTCGCGCGGCCACTGCGCCGTCGCGATCTTGGTCTCCAGCGCGATGACGGCAGCGGCATGCGCGGCGCCGTCGGCGTCGCCCGACAGCGTGAACAGCTTCGCGAGATAGTCCGCGTAGGCCGCGCGCGCCTTCGCGAAGCGTGCGTCGGTCTTCAGGTAGTAGTCGCGATCGGGCAAGCCGAGGCCGCCCTGGCGGATGTCGGCGACGTACACGCTCGGGTCGTCGAGATCGGGGTTCGAATCGACGCCCAGCGGCGTGCGCACCACGCCCTGCCAGTGGCCCATCAGGCCGACGAGCATGCCGGTGTCCTTGATGCTGTCGACGTCCTGCAGCGACGCGGCGATCGGGTCGAGGCCGGCCTTGTCGATCGCGGCCACGTCGACGTAGCTGCGGAAGTAGTCGTTGACCTTCTGCGCATTGCTGCCGTCGGCCGGATGCGTGGCCTGCAGGCCCTCGACCAGGTCGCGCACCTGGTGGTCGGTGCGGTCGCGCAGCGCGTCGAAGGTGCCCCAGCGCGACTTGTCGGCCGGGATCTCGGTGTTCTTGACCCAGTTGCCGTTCACGGCGAGGAACAGGTCGTCCTGCGGACGCACGGAGGTGTCCATGCCCGACTTGTCGATGCCCGAGCCGGGCCGGGTCGCGGCAGTGGACTGCGTGGTGGTGGTCTTGACCGTCGTGGTGGTCGTCTGGGCCTGCGTCGGCGCGAAGGCGGCGCAGGCCAGCGTGGCACCGATCGCCACGGCGGCGCGGCGGAAGTTCGGAGGGGTCATGGCAAAACCTCGTTCATCAAGCGAAAGAAGAAACGGAACAAACGCAACCGTCCCGGCGCTGCCGCTCAGGCGGAGCCCTGAAGTTCGACCTCGTTCAAGCGAAAGCAGAAACAGAACACACACACCCCTTGCCGGCGCTGCCGCTCAAGCGGATCCCTGAAGTTCAAGGGAGCGCGCGATCCGGCTCTGCCGGGCGCGTCGCGGAGCGCCCCCTCGGGGGAGTGAAGGCGGCAAAGGACTCGCGCAGCGAGGCCCCGCCGAAACGGCATCCGGCCTGCAAGCCGGATGCTTCCCGAGCGCCAGCGAGCGTGGGGGCTCACCATAACCTGATGCGGTCGGCCGGCGCCTTCCACATCTTGTCGCCCGGCCTGGTGTCGAACGCCTCGTGGAAGCCGTCGCTGTTGATCGACGCGCCGTCTGCGCGGAACTGCGGCGGCGAGTGCGGGTTGGTCGTGACGAGGTTGAGCATCGCCTCGTCACGCATCTTCTCGCGCCAGGCCTGCGAGAAGCCGTAGTAGAAGCG
>CAIMXF010000630.1 GCA_903845345.1 uncultured beta proteobacterium | reverse complement strand
GGGTGGCCGAGCAGAAAGCCTGCCTTCGGCGTTGCGATCGCTTGTCGTGGGGCCACCACGACTGCGCGCTCGCGCCTTGAAGGCGGGCTTTCTGCTGGGCCACGCGGGCACGCATTTAGTGTGAACAGGCCCTAGTCAGGACTCCGGCGGCTCCGCGATGCGGCAGCAGTTGCGCCCGTCGTTCTTGGCCCGGTAGAGCGCCTCGTCTGCGCGCTTGAGCCAGCTGGAGCCGGTTTCCCTGGCGGCCAGGCGCGCGATGCCGATGCTCAGCGTCACCGGCACCGGGCACTGGTGGCGGTCTGCCACCTGCAGCGACTCCACGCGCACGCGCAGCCGTTCGGCCAGCTCGGTGATCTCGAGCCCGCGGGTGGAGGGCAGCACGATCAGGAACTCCTCGCCGCCCCAGCGGGCGACGGTGTCGGCGTCGCGCGTGCTCGCGCGCAGGGCGCTCGCGACGGCCACCAGCACCTGGTCGCCCATCGCGTGGCCCCAGCCGTCGTTGACGTGCTTGAAGTGGTCCAGGTCGCACAGCATCACCACGGGCGCGAGCTCGAGCGGCGCGTCGCGCGCGAGCTGGTCGAGCAGTTGCAGCGTGAGTCGGCGGTTGGCCAGTCCGGTGAGCGGGTCGGTGGCCGCGAGCAGCTTCAGCCGCGTGGCCTGTTCGCCCTGCACGGTGACGACGTGCTTGAGCCACACCATGCCGGTCAGGCAGACGACGAGCACCGCGTGCGCGATCAGCGTGTTGATCATCAGGGCGCGATCCTGCGCCGCCCACGGCGTTCCCGCGCTGCCGCGCATCACCGCGCAGCATGCGAAGAACACGAGGATGGCTGCCGCAGCCATGAAGGCATGGCGCGGCGCCAGCACGAAGAACGCCATCGCGTAGCACAGCGGCAGCCAGTTCCACAGTGTCAGCGAGTCGTAGTCGCCGATCAGCGGCGCGTGCACGCGCATCTGTTGCCAGAGGTCGACCAGCAGCACGAGCGTGATGCTCATGAAACCGATCCAGCGCACGTACACCAGCACCTTCGGAAACCGCCATAGCGCGAGAAAGCTGGCGCTGAAAACCAGCACCATCCCGGGGTAGCCGACGCGGTCGATCGGGTCGATCCTGCCGTCGATGGCTTCCAGGCGCCAGATCGCCAGCACCGACAGCACGCCCGCGCCGAACATGAGCAGCACGACGCGGCGCATGAGGCGGTCGATGTGCTGCGTGGCGCTGTAGACGATGTCGCTGTTCTGTACCATGGCCTCTCGGGCTGGCGGGCGGCGCGAACCCTCGTTCGGCCGTCCCTTTTCTCGCGTCGCCGCCATTTTGCGCGCACTGTCGAGCTTGGCACGTTACAAATGGAGACGGCCCATGATGGCCGATGCAGGCAGCCGTTATCCGGAGTCCGACTGGAAACGAGTGCTCAATGTGTCACGGAGCCGCCTGTTTTCGCGTAGCCTTGCGGGTTGCGCGCGGGGTTCGGCCCGGGCGCCAGCCCAGGAGCCCCGATTGTTCGGTTACTTCGAAAGACTCGTCGACCCCTATCCGGAAGGCGAGCCGCCGCCGCCGCCCGAGGGCGTGTTCCCGTTCATCTGGGCGGCTTCCGCCGGCGTGCGCCGCTTCGTGGCGGGCATGACGCTGCTGACCGCCACCATCGGCGCGTTCGAGGCGCTGCTGTTCGCGGTGATGGGCCACGTGGTCGACTGGCTCAGCCACGTGCAGCCCGCGCAGCTGTGGACGCAGGAGCGCCACAAGCTGCTGCTGCTGGCGGGCCTGCTCACGCTGAGCCCGCTGCTGGTGACGGTGCAGGCCGCGTTGAAGTACCAGACGCTGTTCGGCAACTTCCCGATGCGGCTGCGCTGGAACTTCCACCGCATGATGCTCGCGCAGAGCATGAGCTTCTACCAGGACGAATTCGCCGGCCGCGTGGCTGCCAAGGTGATGCAGACCGCGCTCGGCGTGCGCGACGTCATCACCACGCTCACCGACATCCTCGTCTTCGTGGTCATCTACTTCGTCACGATGATCGCCGTCGTCGGCAGCTTCGACGCCTGGCTGCTGGCCCCGTTCCTGGCCTGGCTCGCGCTTTACGCCTGCGCGCTGCGCTACTTCGTGCCGCGCCTGGGCCGCGTCGGCGCGCTGCAGGCCGATGCGCGCTCGCTGATGACGGGTCGCATCACCGACGCGTACACCAACATCTCCACCGTGAAGCTGTTCTCGCACGCGCGCCGCGAGGCGAGCTACGCGAAGCAGGCGATGCAGGAGTTCATCGTGACCGCCTACCAGCAGGGGCGCTTCATCACCGGCATCGAGATCACGAACCACGTGCTGAGCATGGCGCTGATCATGAGCACGGCGGGCGTCACGCTGTGGCTGTGGACGCAGGGCAAGGTCGGCGTCGGCGCGGTCGCGGCGTCCACCGCGCTGGCGCTGCGGCTGAACGGCATCTCGCACTGGATCATGTGGGAGCTGGCTGCGCTGTTCGAGAACATCGGCACCGTCACCGACGGCATGAACACGCTGTCGCGGCCGCACGCGATCGTCGATGCGCCGCGCGCGCCGGAACTCGCCGTGCCGCGCGGCGAGGTGCGCTTCGACGACGTCGGCTTCGCGTACGGCGGCAAGCGCCAAGTCATCGAGCACTTCTCGCTCACGATCAAGCCGGGCGAGAAGATCGGACTGGTCGGACGCTCCGGCGCGGGCAAGTCGACGCTCGTGAACCTGCTGCTGCGCTTCTACGACATCGAGTCGGGCCGGCTGCTGATCGACGGCCAGGACGTGTCCCGGGTCACCCAGAACAGCCTGCGCGCGCACATCGGCATGGTGACGCAGGACACCTCGCTGCTGCACCGCTCGGTGCGCGACAACATCCTGTACGGCCGCCCCGAGGCCAGCGACGCCGAGATGATCGCCGCGGCCGTCCGCGCCGAGGCCGCCGAGTTCATCGCGGGCCTGGCCGACGCCAAGGGCCGCAAGGGCTACGACGCCCACGTGGGCGAGCGCGGCGTCAAGCTGTCGGGCGGCCAGCGCCAGCGCATCGCCATCGCGCGCGTGATGCTCAAGGACGCGCCCATCCTGCTGCTCGACGAGGCCACGAGCGCGCTCGACTCCGAGGTCGAGGCCGCGATCCAGGCCAGCCTGTACAGCCTGATGGAAGGCAAGACCGTGATCGCGATCGCGCACCGGCTGTCGACCATCGCCGCGATGGATCGCCTGGTCGTCCTCGACAAGGGCCGCATCGTGGAGGAGGGCGACCATCGCTCGCTGCTGGCCAGGGGCGGGCTCTACGCGCGCCTGTGGACGCACCAGAGCGGCGGCTTCCTGGGCGAGGAAATGGACGAGGACGCGTCGCCGCAGCGGGCGGACGTGCTCGTGACCGAGGACGACGAAGCGGCGTGAGGTTCGCGCCGCGCCGTCAGGACGCCGCGTCGGCGACCAGCTCGCAGGCGTCGATCGCGTCCAGCAGGCGGCGGTGCCAGGTCGGATCGATGTCGTGCAGCCGCTCGGCGTCTGCTCGCAGGCGTTGCAGCGGCTCCAGCAGCTCGGGCCGCGGCATCTCCCCGGCGGCCTCGAGTTCGTAGACGCGGCAGTCGTCGTCGAGCAGCCGGGTCTTCAGGAGCTCGATGACGCGCGCGTCGCTGCGGCGCGCCAGGCCGACCACGGCCTCGCCGCGCACGTCGCGGTTCGGGTCGTGGGCGTTGGCCCACAGCAGTGCGCGGATCTCCGCGCCGTCGGCGTCGCTGATGGCGCCGAGGCCGAACGTCGCCCAGTCGCGCACGTCGTCGTCGCGATCGCTTGCCAGGCGCATCAGGGCGTCGATGGCGCTGGCGTCGGCATGGCGGCTCAGCGTGAACGCGAGGGCCAGGCGCACGCCGCTGTCGGCGTTGTCGAGATGGCCGAGCAGCGCGGGCAGCGCGGCCGGCGCGGCGCGATGGCCCAGGCCCGTGATCGCGGCCTGCAGCACGCGCGGGTGGCGGTCATCCAGACCGGCCATCAGCACGGCCTGCGTCTGGTCGAGCGCGTAGGGGTCGCTCTCGTAGTCGTGCGCGTGGCCAGGGGAGCGCAGTTGCGCGGCGATGTCCATCGCCAGCACGCGTCGACGCGCGCCGGGGCTGCGCGCCAGTGCGTGGATGTGTGCCAGCATCTCCGGCGAGCCGCGCCGATGGAGCAGGGCGACGGCGGCCCAGCCGCGGTGGGTCGAGCCAGACGCCAGCGCGAGCCGGATCAGGCGTTCGGTCGACCAGCGACGGATGCGAGGTTCGACGATGCGTCTCATCCCGCGACTCTAACGGCGCACGCATGACGCACGCATGACGCCCGCATGACGCTCAGCCGCAATCGCCCGGCTTGATCAGCACCCTGAACTGGCCGACGCCTTGCGGCATCGTGTAGAGGTTGTCGAGCGCATAGCCCATCGCGAGGATCTCGCGCAGGTCGGTGCCGGCACACGCCTGCTTCAGCACGCCCGCGCGGAACGCCGCGACCGTCTCCGGATCGGTCGCGTAGGTCGCGTCGATCCGATAGGTGCTCCGGAGCAGATGGTCGCCGAGCTCGACGCCGGTCTGCGTCGTCATCGCGTCGACGCGGATGGGCAGCCTGGCCGCGATCGCCGAGACGCTGCGTTCCATCACCGCGCGGCTGTTGTCCGGGTGGGTGCGCATGGCCAGGCCGAGGACGATGACGACGACGAAACCGATGGCGATCCGGGTGTTCAGGTTCATGCGGGGAAAGACGAACTGGGGACGGCCATGCCGAAGTGTCCATCATCGGTGGCCTGCTCGGCCGTCGGGCCTAACCCTGGACCCTCCCGGCCGACGGCCTCAACGCTGCGGCGCCACGCCCTGCAGCCGCGCCGCCGCGACCGCCGCGCACGCGAGCGCGACCATCGCCGCGATGCAGGTGACGCGCAGCCCCGAGCCGATCTGCGCGGCGTCGCCGTGCGCCAGCGCGCCGAATACAGCCACCCCTATCGCGCCAGCCGACTGCCGCGCCGTGTTCAGCAGCGCCGCCGCCAGCGACGAGCGGCGCTTGTCGACCGACGACAGCACCGTCGTCGTCATCGCCGGCACGGCCAGGCCCATGCCGGCGGGAATCAGCAGGAAGCCGACGAGCATCGGCGGCAGGCTTTCGGTGGCCGAGGCGAGCGCCAGCACGCCGAAGCCCGCGAGGTCGACCAGCGCGCCGACGATCATCGGCCTGCGCGTGCCCCAGCGCGTGATGGCCCTGCCGCTGAGCACGTTGGACAGGAAGAAGCCGGCGGTCAGCGGCAGGAAGGCGAGGCCGGCCTGCATCGGCGTGTAGTGGCGCGCCGTCTGCAGGAACAGCGCGATGACGAAGATCGCGCCGTAGTAGGTGCCGTTGACCACGGTGCCGAAGAACACGGCGTTGCGGAAGTCGCGCAACCTGAACAGGTCGGTGGCGATCACCGGCGCGGCGGCGCGCCGCTCGACCCCCCATAGCGCGGCGGCCAGCGCGACCGTCGCGGTGGCGCCCAGCCAGATGCGCGGGTCGTGCAGGCCGAGCGCGCGGGCCTCGATCAGCGTGCCGATCAGCGCGCTCAGCGCGAGCGTGGCCAGCACCTGGCCGGCGATGTCCAGCGGCGGCTTCGTGCCGCCGGTGGCGGTCTCGTGCAGGCGCGTCGACAGCCAGCCACCGATCAGGCACAGCGGCACGTTGACCCAGAAGATCGCGCGCCAGCCGATGCCCGCCACGAGCAGCCCGCCCAGCACCGGCCCGAGCGCGATGGAGACCGCGCCGGCGGCCGTCCAGTAGCCGATCGCGCGCGCGCGCCGCGCGGGCTCGTGCGCCAGCGCGTGGTTCAGCAACGAGAGCGAGTTGGGCAGCATCACGGCCGCGCCCAGGCCCTGCAGCACGCGCGCGGCGTCGAGCGCGAGGATGCCCGGCGCCGCCGCGCAGGCGATCGACGCGACGCCGAACACGGCCATGCCCCACTGGAACGCGCGCCGCGCGCCGAAGCGGTCGCCCAGCGCGCCGGCCGACAGCATGAACGCGGCGAACGCGACGGCGTAGGCGTCGACCACCCATTGCAGCCCGACGACGCCCGAGCCGAGATCGCGCCCCATCGCCGGCAGCGCCACGTTGACGATGGTGACGTCGAGCTGGCCGACGACGAAGGCCATCGAGGTGGCGAGCACGACCAGGGCGAAGGAGGGCGTGGCGCGGTCGGCCGTGGAAGCGATGGGAGCGTCGGAGGTCATGCGCCGATGCTAGCGATGCACGGGCGCGATTGCTTCGTCGGTGGGCGAAGCGTGGCGGTCCGGGCAACCTGGAACCAGCCGCCTTGCGCATGTCACCAGCTGCTGACAAAATGCCTCGATCGCCCTCAGCCAGCCGCCCCACGGATGACCGCCCGCCAGAAAGTCCTGCGTCCTGTTCCCGACCTGCCCACCGCCATGAGCGTGCCCGCGAAGCCGGCGCGCAACGCCGGCGACACCCGAGCCCGCATCCTGGCCGCCGCGCGCGTGCGCTTCTCGCTCGACGCCTACGAGAACGTCGGCACGCGCGACATCGCCGCCGATGCCGGCGTCGACGCCGCACTGGTCAACCGCTACTTCGGCGGCAAGGAAAAGCTGTTCGACGAGGCCATCGTCGACGCCTTCGCGATCAAGGATCACTTCGACGGCGTGGACATGAGCCGCTTCGGCGAGATCATCACCACGCTCGTGATGGACGGCAGCGAGGAACGCCGCGAGGCGAAGTTCGACGCGCTGGGCATCCTGCTGCGCGCCTCGGGCAGCCCGGCCACGCAGGCGCGCGTGTCAGAGCGCTTCCACGCCGACTTCGTGCTGCCGCTCGCGCGCCTGCTGCGCGGACGCGACGCCGAGCTGCGCGCCGCGCTGATCGCGTCCTACCTGATCGGCCTGGCGACGATGAAGCACGCGCTCGGCTCGCCGCTGCTGGGCAGCGCGACGCAGCGCAAGGCCGTCGCCACCGTGAGCGCGGCGATCCAGGCCTGCGTCAACGGCTAGAGCTTGTCGAGGCCGACGATGGCCGCGTGCTGCAGCAGCATGATGGTCTTGCCGTCCTGGATCTCGCCGCTGGCGATCATCGCGAGCGCGCGCGAGAGCGGCAGTTCCAGCACCTCGATGTCCTCGCCCTCGTGCTCCTCGCCGCCGCCGGCGCCTTGCCGGTCGGCGTCGTCATACGCGGCGACGAAGAAGTGCAGCTTCTCGGTGATCGAGCCCGGGCTCATGTACGCCTCGAACACCTTGCGCGGCGCCTTCACCGCGTAGCCGGTCTCCTCGATCGCCTCGCGCCGCATCGCGGCCAGCGGATCGTTGCCGTCGAGCTGCCCGGCGCAGGCCTCGACCAGCATGCCGTCGGCCAGCCCGTTGACGTAGCACGGGAAGCGGAACTGGCGGATCAGGATGACCGTGCCGCGCGCCGCGTTGAACAGCAGCAGCGCGACGCCGTTGCCGCGGTCGTAGGTCTCGCGGCTGACGACCTGCAGGCGGCCGTCGCGGCGGCGGTGCTCGAACGTCGTCTTGCGCAGCAGGTACCAGTCGTGCGCGAGCACGCGCTCCTCGACGATGCGGACGTCGTCATTGCCGACGAAGGGACGCGGATCGACATTCGGTGATGGCATGGCATGATTGCGTAGTTTCGTGCAGTATCGTGCAAGCTTTGCCATCCGACAAATCTCCACGGAGATGCTGACCACCCAACGCAAGAAGCTTCTCCTGGCGCGACTCGCCGCGGAAGGCCAGCTCGTTGCCAAGGCCCTGGCGCTGGAGCTCGGCACGTCGGAGGACACGATCCGCCGCGACCTGCGCGAACTCGCGGCCGAGGGGCGGCTGCAGCGCGTGCACGGCGGCGCGCTGCCGGCGTCGGCGGCGATGGGCGATCTCGCCGTGCGCGGGCGGGTGGCGGTCGCCGACAAGGTGGCGCTGGGCCGGTTCGGGGCGTCGCTGGTCAAGCCCGGGCAGGTCGTGATCCTCGATGGCGGCACCACGGCGCTGCAGGTGGCGCGCCAGCTCGCGCCGGGACTGCGCGCGACTTTCGTCACGCACAGCCCCACCGTCGCCGTCGAGCTCGCTCGGCACGCGGGCATCGAGATCCGGATGCTGGGCGGCCGGCTGTTCCGCCATTCGATGGTCAACGTCGGCGCCGACGTGATCGCCGCGGCGTCGCGGCTGCGCGCCGACCTGTTCTTCCTGGGCGCGACCGGCGTGCACCCCGATGCCGGGCTGAGCACCGGCGACGCCGAGGAAGCCGCCGTCAAGCGCGCGTTGCACGGGCGCGCGGCCGAGACGGTCGTGCTGGCGTCGCCCGAGAAGCTGATGGCCGCGTCCCCGTTCCTGATTGCGCCACTGGCCGCGGCCAGCCTGCTGGCCGTCCCGCGCGCGACGCCCGCGCGCGTGACGCGCGCGCTGCGCGCGGGCGGCATCGAGGTACGCAGGATCTGACGAGCGGCCGCCGAGCCGGCTCGCGAGTCTCGCGGCGCGGGCAGAATGCGCCGTGTCGAGTCGATCCGCACGCGCCAACAGCCCATGACCATCCGCCCGCTCACCACCCGCGCGATCTGCGTTCTGTTCAGCCTGCTCGCCGCCGGTGCGATGGCCAGGCCCGCCCCCGGCAAGTCGGCGGTCGCCGACGTGGCGCCGATGCGGGTCGTCGTGGCGGCGGGCGCGAGCGGCAGCGGCGAGTTGCCGCTGTACGCGAACGTCGACTGGAACCGGCCGCAGCCGGAGGCCACGCGCGCGGTGCTGGTCAGCCACGGCGTGGACCGCAACGCGGCCAACTACTTCGCGACCGCGCGCGACGCGTTGGCGAAGGCCGGCGGCGACGATGCGCCGCACACGGTCTTGCTGGTGCCGCAGTTCCTCACCGGGACCGACGTGCAGGCGCATGACCTCGACGGCGCGGTGCTGCGCTGGCACGGCGCGCGCTGGGAAGGCGGCCTGCCGGCCGAGGCGCCGGTGCCGGTGAGCTCGTTCGCGGCCCTCGACGCGATCCTGGCCCGGCTCGCCGACGCGTCGGCCTTCCCCGCGCTGCGCCAGGTGGTGATCGCCGGGCACTCGGGCGGCGGGCAGATCGTGCAGCGCTACGCCGTGGTCGGCAACGGCGCCGGCGCGCTGGAGGCGCGTGGCATCGGCGTGCGCTACGTCGTCGCCAACCCGTCGTCCTACGTGTGGTTCTCGCCCGAACGCCCGCGGCCCGTCGGCGAATGCCGCGACGCCGACCGCTGGAAGTACGGCTTCGAGGGCGACGTGCCGCCCTACGTCACGCAGGACGCGGCCGCGCTCGAGAAGCGCTACGTGCAGCGCGACGTCACCTACCTGCTGGGCAGCGCCGACACCGATCCGCAGCACCCGGCGCTCGACGTGTCGTGCGCCGCCGAGGCCCAGGGCGCGTACCGCTACGTTCGCGGACTCGACTACTTCCACATGCTGCAGGCGCGCGACGGCGATCGGCTGCGCCACCGCGTGCTGACGGTCGACGGCGTCGGCCACGACGAGCGCCGCATGTTCATGTCGGCCTGCGGCCTGGCGGCGTTGTTCGATCGGCCGGGATGTCCCGAACGTTGAACGAGCCGCGCTGACGCGTCGTTCGTCCGCCCGACCGGCAAGGGATTGCAAGGGCGGGAAGAAACCGGGGCCGTCCGTCGTGTCCCCGATGTGCGCCGCAGACGGGCTGCGGCGACGACATCCAGGACTTCCCGATGATCACGCCACCTCGCAGGCTCTCGGATTCGCCGTCATCGCCTGATCGCCGGTCTCTTCGGCTTCACGGGCATCGAAGGCGGGCGCCGCGGAAATCGCGCGCGCCCTCTGCTTCCTGTTCGTCGTGCTGTTGGTGCTCGCGCCGCTGTTCGGCTCCAGCCTCGTGCGAAGACAGCGCGGCGTCGCGATCCGGCTCAAGCCTCGAAGCCTTCCAGCACGTCGACCACGTTCTCGCCGATCTCGGCGACGGCATATCCGCCCTCCAGCGTGAACACGGTGGGCAGGCCGCAGGCGGCGATGGCCGCGCCGATGCGCGGATAGTCCGCGCGCTGGAGCCTGAAGTGCGAGATCGGGTCGCCTTCGAAGGTATCGACGCCGAGCGCCACGACGAGCGCGTCGGCGCCGAAGCGCGCGACCGCCTCGATGCCGTGCCGCAGCGCGGCCAGCCACGTGTCGAAGCCGGTGGCCGCGGGCAACGGCAGGTTGAGGTTGAAGCCCAGGCCTGCGCCCGCGCCGCGCTCGTCGGCATGGCCCAGGTAGAACGGGTATTCGGTGGCTGGGTCGCCGTGGATCGACACGGTCAGCACGTCCGCGCGTTCGTGAAAGATCGTCTGGGTGCCGTTGCCGTGGTGGTAGTCGACGTCGAGCACGGCGACGCGCGCGGCACCGGCCTCGCGCAAGGCCTGCGCGGCGAGCGCCGCGTTGTTCAGGAAGCAGTAGCCGCCGAAGAAGTCGGGGCCGGCGTGATGGCCGGGCGGCCGTGTCAGCGCCATTGCGGCGCGCTGCGTGCCGCCGGCGACGACGCGTGCCGCGTCGATCGCGCATGCGGCGCCGGCGGCGGCGGCGTTCCAGGTGCCGGCGGTGATCGGCGAGCCGGCGTCGAACGAGTACAGGCCGACGCGCGCGGCGAAGTTGGCCGGCACCACGTCCGTGCGAAAGCCGCGCACCGGCCAGGTCGACGGCAGCACGTCCAGCCCCGCGTTGTCCGGGTCCAGCGCGAGCCAGTCGGTCCACGCCGTTTCCAGGAAGGCGACGTAGGCCGGCGCGTGGACGCGCTCGACCAACGCGCGGTCCAGCGCGCCCGGCGCCCGCAGTTCGCCCATCGGACGACGCTGCAACTCGGCCAGCACGAAGTCCAGCCGCGCCGGCGTCTCGTGGCACGGCACGAGCCGGCCGCGGAACATTTCGTGGCGGCCGCTGTGCGCGTGGTGCGACGGGTTGTGGAAGATCAGCATGCGGGGCGTCCTTCGGTTGGCCGGTTCTCAGTCCCACCAGAGCCGGTGGACGCCCATCCCGGCTTGCAGGAGCGGCGCGCCGCGCGGCGTCGCGATCGAGTCCAGCGACCAGGATGCGCCCAGCCCGGTGACCTCGTCCGGCACCAGCGCCTGCGTCCACGCCTCGACCGCCGCGGCGACGCGCATGGTGACGACGAAGACCTTGTCGCTGCGCGGCCAGCGGCCGGTTTCGCGCCCGGGGTCCGGCGGGTGCCGCATCGCGACGAGCAGGTCCTGCACGTCGCGGCGCGCGCGGACGTCGCGCAGGATGCGCAGGCAGCGCAGCAGCGGCGGCCGCCCGGTGTCGAGGGCGTTGGGT
The DNA here is from genome assembly GCA_903845345.1 of uncultured beta proteobacterium. Classification (GTDB taxonomy): domain Bacteria; phylum Pseudomonadota; class Gammaproteobacteria; order Burkholderiales; family Burkholderiaceae_C; genus Scleromatobacter. Next base: position 2,837 of record CAIMXF010000630.1, on the reverse strand, counting down.
GCGAGCGACGATTCGTCGCCGTTGCCGTCGAAGAAGTCCTCGAGGCCCACCACGGGTTCGGCGTCGTCGTCGGTCTCGCAGGCCGTGCGCAGGCGGCGGAGCAGGGTGTCGCGCTTGGCCCGGTCGACCGCGATGGCCGCGACGCCCTCGTCGCGCGGCGCGTCGGCCCTTCGACGTTCAGCTCGAATCCGGCCAGGCCCGCGAAGTCCGTCTTCAGCAGCGTCGCATGGGCGCCCTTGAAGCGCGCATTGGTGGCGCGGTGCCCGTTGCCGCGCAGCGTGACGAAGTCGGCGCTGCGGCCGCCCGGCGAGAACCACTGCAGCACGGCGTTGTACAGCGCTTCGACGCGCTTCGGGCCGGGTTCGAGTCCGTGGAAATTCAGCCAGGCGGAAGCGGACGTCCCCATCGAAGTTGCCCGTCGTCGTCGATGCCGCGCCTCAGGGCCGCTGGCGAACGTACGGGCCGAAGCACGGCCCCTTCTTCGTCAGGCACAGCATCAGCTGGTCGCCGGCGGCATTGAGCCTCGGATACGTCGTCGCGACGTCGCCGATCGGCGTGGCCTCGCCGCCGCAGTCGGGCTTGCCGTTGCTGCGCGTGATGGTGTCGGTCCATTCGTAGAAGCCGTCGGCGTCGGGTTGGTCCGAGAGGCGGATCGTCGATTCGCTGACTTCCTCGCCGCTCGTGGTGCCGCTGGTGCCGTCGGCGCGCATCGTCATGCGCTCGGTGCAGCGGGTTTCCGGCATCGTCCATGCCCACGTTCCCAGCAACGGATGACCGGCGCGCAGCGGTGCGGCGCCCGCGGTGGCGCAGACCCAGCTCGTCACGGCGGCGAGGGCCAGCCGTTTCAAGGTTCCTGACATTGCATTTCTCCCTTTTCGGGCCGCAAGCGTACTCGAAACAAGCGCCTGCGCAGTCGCGCGAATCAGAAGAAGCGCTCGAGGAATTGCGCCGCCGCGTCGGGCGGGCCCGCGGTCTTGTCCGTGGCCTGCCGATAGAACCTGAAGTTGAGCCCGGCCTTGATCGCGTACGCCACGGCGTGGTCGGCAGTCAGGCGGCGAGCGAGTCGACGGCGGGGGCCTCGGTGTCGGCGAACGCACGCACGGTCTGCGGCGTGGTGTCGGCGCCGGCCAGGCGCGCGGCCCTGATCATGTCGGACGCCTTCTCGGCCACCATGATCGTCGGCGCGTTGGTGTTGCCGCCGATGATGCGCGGCATCATCGACGCGTCGACCACGCGGATGCCCTCGAGCCCGTGGATGCGCAGGTCGGCGCCGACCACGTCCATCGCGCCCGGGCCCATGCGGCAGGTGCCGACCGGATGGTAGATCGTGTCGCCGTAGTTGCGGATGAACTGCTCGATCTGCTCGTCGGTGGTGGCGCTCGCCGAACGCGCGAGCTCCTGGCCGCCGAGCCTGGCCAGCGCGGGCTGGTTCATCAGGTCGCGCATCAGGCGGAAGCCGCGCACGAGGCGCCGCATGTCGTCGGGGTGGTCGAAGAAGTTCGGATCGATGCGCGGCGCCGCGAACGGGTCGGCGCTGGCCAGCGTGACGCTGCCGCGGCTTTGCGGGCGCAGCACGCACACATGGGCCGAGTAGCCGTGGCCGAACACCGTCTTGCGGCCGTGGTCGATCAGCTTGCCGACCACGAAGTGCAGCTGCAGGTCGGGGATCGGCTCGGACGCCTGGCTCTTGACGAATCCGCCGGCCTCGGCGAAGTTGGTGGTGAGCATGCCGCTGCGCTGGTTGCGCCACTGCGGGATCGCCTTGAGCACGCGGCCGATGCCTGACAGCGACACGCCGAAGGTCTCCTTCAGGTGCGGCGCATCGACCACCTGCACGGCGTCGATGTGGTCGTGCAGGTTGCGGCCGACGCCAGGCAGGTCGTGGATCACGCCGAGGCCGTACTTCGTCAGTTCCGCGGCCGGGCCGACGCCCGACAGCATCAGGATCTGCGGCGTCTGCAGCGCGCCGGCGGCCATCAGCACCTCGTGGTTGGCGCCGATCTGCGAGAGGCGGCCGGCGCGGCGGAACTCGACGCCCGTCGCGCGCTTGCCCTCGAACAATATGCGCGTGGTGTGCGACTCGGTGAACACCGTGAGGTTCTTGCGGCCGAGGTTGGGCGTGAGGTAGGCCTTGGCCGCGCTGAAGCGCTCGCCGTTCTTGTGCGTGACCTGGTACGCGCCGATGCCTTCCTGTTCGGCACCGTTGAAGTCGTCGGTGATCGGAAAGCCCGCCTCGCGGCCGGCGTCGATGAAGGCCTGCAGGTACTTGTTGGGGCTGCGCAGGTCCATCACGTTGAGCGGGCCGGCGTTGCCGTGGTACTCGTCGTTCAGGCGCTCGTTGTGCTCGGCGCGGCGGAAATAGGGCAGCACGTCGTCGTAGGACCAGCCCTTGTTGCCTTCGCCGGCCCAGTGGTCGTAGTCGGCCTTGTGGCCGCGGATGTAGATCATCGCGTTGACCGAGCTCGAGCCGCCGAGCACCTTGCCGCGCGGCTGCCAGCCGACGCGGCCGTTGAGGCCCTTCTGCGGCACGGTGTCGAAGTTCCAGTTGGCGGTGTGCGTCTGCGCGAGCAGCGCGAGGCCCGCCGGCACGTGGATCAGGATGTTCTTGTCCGCCGGGCCGGCCTCGATCAGCGCCACCGACACCGAAGGATCCTCGCTGAGCCGCGCCGCCAGCACGCAACCGCCCGAGCCTCCGCCCACCACGATGTAGTCGAAATTCATGCTTGTCTCTTTCTTGTGGTCAGCCAACGGAAACCTCTTTGCGGATCATGCGTGCCCGCTCAGGCGGATCGCGCGGGGAATTCGGCGAGACCATGCCGGCGCATCAGCACGCCGCG
>CAIMXF010000629.1 GCA_903845345.1 uncultured beta proteobacterium | reverse complement strand
CTCGGCCTGGCCTTCGGCTCGTCGCTGATCTCCATCTTCGCGCGCCTGGGCGGCGGCATCTTCACCAAGGGCGCCGACGTCGGCGCCGACCTGGTGGGCAAGGTCGAGGCCGGCATTCCGGAAGACGACCCGCGCAACCCGGCCGTGATCGCCGACAACGTGGGCGACAACGTCGGCGACTGCGCCGGCATGGCCGCCGACCTGTTCGAGACCTACGCCGTCACGCTGATCGCCACGATGACGCTGGGCGTGCTCGTGCTGGGCGGCGCGACGATGAACGCCATCGTCTACCCGTTGCTGATGGGCGGCGTGTCGATCATCGCCTCCATCATCGGCTGCGCCTTCGTGAAGGCGTCGCCGGGGATGATCAACGTGATGCCGGCGCTCTACAAGGGCCTGGCGGTCGCGGGCATCCTGTCGCTGATCGCGTTCTTCGTCGTCACCAAGGTCGTCATGCCTGACGACGTGCTTGCGGGCGGCAACTCGGTCATGCGCCTGTTCGGCGCCTGCACCGTCGGCCTCGTCCTCACCGGCGCGATGGTGTGGGTCACCGAGTACTACACCGGCACGCAGTACGGCCCGGTGCAGCACATCGCCAAGGCCTCCACCACCGGCCACGGCACCAACATCATCGCGGGCCTGGGCGTGTCGATGAAGTCCACCGCCTACCCGGTGCTGCTGGTGTGCATCGCGATCTGGGTCGCCTTCTCGCTGGCCGGCCTGTACGGCATTGCCGTCGCCGCCACGTCCATGCTGAGCATGGCCGGGATCGTCGTCGCGCTCGATGCCTACGGCCCGATCACCGACAACGCCGGCGGCATCGCCGAGATGTCGGAACTGCCGCAGAGCGTACGCGACGTCACCGACCCGCTGGACGCCGTCGGCAACACCACCAAGGCCGTCACCAAGGGCTACGCGATCGGCTCCGCCGGCCTGGCCGCGCTGGTGCTGTTCGCCGACTACACGCACGGGCTCGAGGGCCGCGGCATGCACGTCACGTTCGACCTGTCGGACCACAAGGTGATCGTCGGCCTGTTCATCGGCGGCATGATCCCCTACCTGTTCGGCGCGATGGCGATGGAGGCCGTGGGCCGTGCCGCCGGTGCCGTGGTGGAGGAAGTGCGTCGCCAGTTCCGCGACATCAAGGGCATCATGGACGGCAGCGGCAAGCCCGAATACGGCAAGGCCGTCGACATGCTGACCACCGCCGCCATCAAGGAGATGGTCGTGCCGTCGCTGCTGCCGGTCGTGGTGCCGGTGCTGGTCGGCCTGCTGCTCGGCCCGGCCGCGCTCGGCGGCATGCTGATGGGCACCATCGTCACCGGCCTGTTCGTCGCCATCTCGATGTGCACGGGCGGCGGCGCGTGGGACAACGCCAAGAAGTACATCGAGGACGGCCACTTCGGCGGCAAGGGCAGCGAGGCCCACAAGGCCGCGGTCACCGGCGACACCGTCGGCGACCCGTACAAGGACACCGCCGGCCCGGCCGTGAATCCACTCATCAAGATCATCAACATCGTCGCGCTGCTGATCGTGCCGCTGCTGCCGATGACCGCAGCCACCTCGGCGTCCACCGAGCCGGCGGCCGTCGTCGCGCCGGCGGCGTCAGACGCGGCCTCTGCGCTGGCCCCGACCCCGATCGCGTCGCCGCTGCCGTCGTCGGACGGCATCACCGCATCGTCGCCGTCGGCCTCGATGCCGGCGTCCGCCGCTTCCGCGCCTTGAGCGCAACGACCCGCGCGCGTCACGCGCGCCATGCGAAAGGCCGGCAATGCCGGCCTTTTCTCTGGGAAGTCTCGCTTGCCTAGGCGAGCACTTCCGGATTGAGCGCCGTCGGTGGCCTGCCCGCATCCGGGCCGACGCCGAGTGCGGCCAGCAGGTTGTCGACCGCCAGGTCGGCCATCGCGCGCCGCGTCGGCAGGCTGGCGCTCGCGATGTGCGGCGTCAGCACCACGTTGCGCAGCGCCAGCAACGCCGGATGCACGGTGGGCTCGCCTTCGAACACGTCGAGGCCCGCGGCCGCGATCGTGCCGGCGGCCAGCGCCTCGGCCAGCGCCGCGTCGTCGACGACGCCGCCGCGCGCGATGTTGGTGAGCGTCGCCGTCGGCTTCATCAGCTTGAGCTGGCCGGCGCCGATCAGGTGGTGCGTCGCGGCGCTGTAGGGCGTGACGATGACGAGGTGGTCGACCGCGCGCAGCAGGTCGGGCAGCGTCATCCACGTCGCGCCCAGCGAGGCCTCGATGTCGGGCGCGAGATGGCTGCGATTGTGATAAGCCACTTTCATGTCGAAGCCGCCGTGGCCGCGCCTGGCGATGGCCTGGCCGATGCGGCCCATGCCCAGCACGCCCAGCGTGGCGCCGTGCACGTCTCCGCCGGCGAACATGTCGACGCCCCAGTGCTTCCACTGGCCCTCGCGCAGGAAGCGTTCGCTCTCGGAGATGCGGCGCGCGGTGGCCATCATCAGCGCGAAGCCGAAGTCGGCCGTCGTCTCGGTGAGCACGCCAGGCGCGTTGGCGACGACCACGCCGCGCGTCGTGCACGCGGGCACGTCGACGTTGTTGTAGCCGACGGCCATGGTGCAGACCGCCTTGAGCTGCGGGCAGGCGTCCAGCAAGCTCGCAT
>CAIMXF010000628.1 GCA_903845345.1 uncultured beta proteobacterium | reverse complement strand
GGCGCCGCGGGCGTGTCGGAGGTCGTGATGGCGGACGCGCGCGGCGCCAGCATGTCGCCGTCGCGCACGAAGAAGCCGCGCTGGCGCTTGGCCTCGACCAGCCCTTGTGCCAGCAGCCGGTCGTACGCGGCGACGACGGTGGACGGACTCACCCGGTGCCGGCGCGCGCTCTCGCGCACCGACGGCAGCCGCGCGCCCGGCATCAGCAGCCGCTGGCGGATGCGCGCGGCGTAGTGGCCGGCGAGCTGCTCGGCGAGCGTCTGCGACGCGCTGCGCGCCAGCAGCGCGGCGCCCACCCCGACGGCGGCCGGGCCGCCGGGCGAGGTTGCGGCGCGGCGCGGGCGCGAGGCGGCGGTGGTGATCGGAAGCGTGGCGTCGTCGTGCATGGCGGGCGTCCTCGGCGCAATCCGCGATCTGTATTGCCGCGGGCAACAGTACAGATCACCGAACTGCACCCGGAGACTGTGCTGCTGGTGTACTGATTATCGGCCTAGACTGGCCGCTCCGCACGCCGCTACTTCCGCTTCGTTCCGAAGCCCGGCGCGCGCCGCACGATGCGCCTCGAGCCCCAAGCCGCCCTGCCGATGCCGATCCCCGGTTCCGCCGCGGCGACCGCCGTGGCCGCCGCGCACGCGCGCCGGTCGCGGCTCGGCCTGTGGCTGGGCGTGCTGGGCATGCTCGTCTTCGCGGGCACGATCCCGATGACGCGCCTGGCCTCCGGCAGCAACGAGGCGCCGCAGCTGCCGCCCGTGTTCGTGGCGATCGGCCGCGCGGGCGTCGCGGGGCTGCTGTCGCTGGCCTACCTCCTGATCACGCGCGCGCCGTGGCCGCGCAGGTCGCACTGGGCGATGCTGGCGATGTCGGCGCTCGGCAACGTGCTGGGCTGGCCCTTGCTGCTGGGCCTGGCGGTGCGCCGCGTCGACGCGATGCACGCATCGGTCATCACCGGGCTGATGCCGCTGGCCACCGCCGCGGTCGGCGCGCTCGTGCTGCACCAGCGGCCGTCGCGCGGCTTCTGGGGCTTCGCGCTGCTGGGCGCGGCGCTGGTCGTCGCGTTCGCGGCCTGGAGCGGCGCGGGACGCCCGCAGCTGGGCGACCTGCTGCTGCTCGGCGCGGTGATCGCGTCGGCGATCGGCTACATCTGCGGGGCGCGCGTGTCGTCCGGCCCGCAGGCCCTGACGGCCGAACAGACCATCTCGTGGGTGCTGGTGCTGGCCTTGCCCGTCACGCTGCCGGTGCTCGTCACGCAGTGGCCGACGGCGTCGGTGCACGCGTCGGCCTGGGCCGGCTTCGCCTACGTCGCCACGTTCTCGATGTGGATGGGCTTCTTCGCCTGGTATCGCGGCATGGCCTGGGGCGGCACGCTGCGCGTGAGCCAGGTGCAGCTGCTGCAGCCCTTCGTCTCGATCCTGCTCAGCGTGGCCGTGCTCGGCGAACGCCTGCGCCCGGCCACGCTGGGCTTCTCCATCGCCGTGATGGCGTGCGTGTACCTCGGCCGGCGCATGTCGGTCGGGGCGCCGCGCGCCGCCGCCTGATTTCCCGTTCCGTTCTTTCTCCGAAAGCTCTCCCATGACCGTCTCCAACACTTCCCCCGACTCGAACCAATCGCCCTGGCAACTGGCACGGCGCTGCGAGCGCATGAACCCGTCGGTCATCCGCGAGATCCTCAAGCTCACCGAGCTGCCGGGCGTGCGCTCGCTGGCCGGCGGCCTGCCGTCGGCCGACACGTTTCCTGTCGACGCGATGCGCGAAGCCACCGCCAGGGTGCTGGCGGACAACCCGCGCGAGGCGTTGCAATACGCGGCCAGCGAGGGCTTCGGCCCGCTGCGCGAGTGGGTCTCGGCGATGCTGGGCGCCAAGGGCATCGACGCCCCCGCCGATCGCGTGCTGATCACCAACGGCTCGCAGCAAGGCCTCGACCTCGTCGGCAAGGTGATGCTGGACGCCGGCAACACCGTGGCCGTCGAGACGCCCACCTACCTCGGCGCACTGCAGGCCTTCAATCCGAACGAGCCGACGTTCGCGTCGGTGGCCGGCGACGCCGACGGCCCGCTGCCGGACGCCATCGCGCAACTGCCGCAGGGCACGCGCTTCATGTACGTCCTGCCGAACTTCCAGAACCCGACCGGCCGCGTGATCCCGGCCGCGCGCCGCGACCAGGTCGTCGCCGCCGCGCAGCGCGCCAGCCTGCCGCTGGTCGAGGACAACCCGTACGGCGAGCTCTGGTACGACGACGAGCCGCCGAAGCCGCTGGCCTCGCGCTGGGCCGACGGCGTGCTGTACCTCGGCTCGTTCTCCAAGGTGCTCGCGCCCGGCCTGCGCCTGGGCTTCATGGTGTGTCCGAAGACGCTGTACCCGAAGCTGCTGCAGTCCAAGCAGGCGGCCGACCTGCACACCGGCTCGTTCAGCCAGCGCGTCGTGTACGAGGTGATCAAGGGCGGCTTCCTCGAGCAGCACATCCCGACGATCCGCGACCGCTACCGCACGCAGCGCGACGCGATGGACGCCGCGCTCAAGGCCTCGATGCCGGCCGGCTGCGAATGGATCAAGCCGAGCGGCGGCATGTTCTTCTGGCTGCGCCTGCCCGCGGGCTGCGATGCGATGGCGCTGCTGCCCAGGGCGGTCGAGGCCGGCGTCGCCTACGTGCCGGGCGCGGCGTTCTATGCCGACCATCCCGACACGCGCACGATGCGGCTGTCGTTCGTCACGCTGGCGCCGGCCGACATCGCCGACGCCGTCGCGCGCCTGGGCAACGTCGTCAAGGCGCACCTGGCGTCGCAGCCGTCGCCGGTCGCGGCCTGATTCGGGGAGGCCTGTCCATGAGCGAGAACGACACCCCGCGCCGGCGCGATTTCAGCCAGGTCGACGTCTTCACCGCGAGGGCCTTGCTGGGCAACCCGCTGGCGGTCGTGCATGACGGCAGCGGCCTGTCCACCGAGCGCATGGCCGCGTTCGCGCGCTGGACCAATCTCTCCGAGACCACGTTCCTGCTGCCGCCCATTCACCCCGAGGCCGACTACCGCGTGCGCATCTTCACGCCCGGCGGCGAGCTGCCGTTCGCCGGGCATCCGACGCTGGGCTCGTGCCACGTGTGGCTCCAGTCCGGCGGCACGCCCAGGCGCGCCGACACCATCGTGCAGGAATGCGAGATCGGCCTGGTGCCGCTGCGGCGCGGGGATCGCCTCGCGTTCGCGGCGCCGCCCACCAGCGTCGAACGGGTGGACGCGGAGCTGCTGCACCGCGTGTACGCCGCGCTCGGCCTCGACCCAGCGCGGGTGCGCGACGCGGCGTGGCTGTCCAACGGTTTTCCGCAGCTCGTGTTGCTCATGGACAGCGCCGCCACGGTGCTGGCGCTCAAGCCCGACCATGCGGCGTTGAAGGAGCTCGGCAAGGTCGGCGTCGTGGCCCCGCATCCGGCGGGCAGCGACGTGGACTTCGAAGTGCGCTTCTTCGCCGCGGCCATCGGCATCAACGAGGATCCGGTCACCGGAAGCCTCAACGCGAACATCGCGCGCTGGCTGATCGACACCGATCGCGCGGCCGCGCGCTACGTGGCCGCGCAAGGCACGGCGATGGGCCGCGCCGGCCGCATCCATGTGCAGCGCGACGAGCACGGCACCTGGATCGGCGGCGACGTGGCGGGCTGCGTCGACGGCACCGTGCTGCTTTGAACCGGCAGGGGACCCCGCGATGACCGAGGAACTGTTCCGCCACGACGCCACGCTGATCGACTGCGACGCCGTCGTCACGCACGTCGACGAGCGCGGCGTGCAACTCACACGCACCGTCTTCTATCCGCACGGCGGCGGCCAGGCCGGCGACCGCGGCGAGCTGGTGCTGGCCGATGGCCGCGTCGTCGCGATCGCGGACACGCGCAAGGGCGAGCAGCCCGGCGACGTGGTGCACGTGCTGGCCGACGCTGCCGATCTCGCGGCGTTCGCGGTCGGCGCGACGGTGCACGCGCGCATCGACGTCGACCGACGCCGCGCCCACATGCGCTTCCACACGGCCACGCACCTGCTTTGCGCGCTGATCCCGCATCCGGTGGACGGCTGCTCGATCACCG
>CAIMXF010000627.1 GCA_903845345.1 uncultured beta proteobacterium | reverse complement strand
TGACCGCGGTGCCGTTGCCCTGGTGGACGTCGAGGTCGATCACGGCCACCTGCAGCAGCGCGCGATGGCGCCGGTGCCACTCGGCCTGCATCAGGCGCGCGGCGACAGCCACGTCGTTGAACACGCAGTAGCCCGAGCCCTGCGTCGCGTTGGCGTGGTGCGTGCCGCCGCCCAGGCTGGCGCTGACGCCGCCCTGCGGGCCTTCCGACAAGGCGGTTCGCGCGGCGGCGATGGTCGCGCCGACCGACCAGATGGCCCGCGTCGCCAGCGCGGGCGTCCACTCGAAGCCGATCTCGCGCTGCCGCGCGGGGCTCAACGTGCCGCCGAGCACGTCGGCGATATAGCCCGGATCGTGCGCCAACGCCAGTTCGCCTTCGCTGGCCGGCCCGCCGATGAGCAACTCGATGCCGCGCGGGTCGGCCTCCACGCGACGGCGCAGCAGGCCGTACTTTCCGATCGGAAAGCGATGACCCGAAGGCAAGGGCAGGATGTGCGGATCGAAGTGGAAAGCAATCACATGCGGGTGTACAAACGGTGACGGGTGGAGGGAAGCCCCTAAAGGATGTTGCGGTGCAGCAAAGGTGCTTGCAAAAGCCTGACGCCGCCCTATACTTCGTTCCATGTTGCGGTGCAGCAAATATCTTGCGGCGCGATGCAACCTCAGTTTCCCACTACGAAACCCAGGAGATCCATTCATCATGCTGACCGCTGAACAACTCGTCGCCGCGCAAAAGGCCAACCTCGAAACGCTGTTCGACCTGACCAACAAGGCCTTCGAAGGCGTCGAGAAGCTCGTCGAGCTGAACCTGCAGGTCGCCAAGGCGTCGATGACCGAAGTCCAATCGACCGCGGCTGCCAGCCTCGGCGCCAAGGATGCCCAGGAACTGCTGGCCCTGCAAGCCGGGCTGCTGCAGCCCGCCGCCGAGAAGGCCGCCGCCTACGGCCGCCACCTGTACGACATCGCCGCGTCCACCAACGCCGAAGTGACCAAGGTCGCCGAAGCGCAGGTCGCCGCCGCCACGGCCCAGTTCAACGGTGCCGTCGACAGCGCCGTCAAGAACGCCCCGGCCGGCACCGAGTCCGCCGCCGCCCTGGTCAAGTCGGCCATCGCCGCCGCCACCAATGCGATGGAAAGCGTGCAGAAGGCCACCAAGCAGGCCGCCGACGTCGCCGAAGCCAACTTCCAGACGCTGTCCAACACCGCGGTGAAGGCCACGCAGACCACCACCAAGGCTGCCAAGAAGACCGCCGCCTGATTCCACCACGCGCTCCGCGAAACCCGGCTTCGGCCGGGTTTTTTCATGGCGGACCGGCACGTCGCGGACGACCGGCCGTCATGATCGACGGGTAGCATGCCGCCGATGCCATCGGATGTCCCCGCCCTGCCCGCTCAGTCAACGTTGCCGGCCCCGCCCAGTCGCCGCGAGGCGTTCTCGTTCTGGCTGAAGCTCGGCTGCGTCAGTTTCGGCGGACCGGCCGGGCAGATCGCGCTGATGCACGAGGAACTCGTGGAACGCCGCCGCTGGATCTCGGAAGGCCGCTTCCTGCACGCCCTCAACTACTGCATGCTGCTGCCCGGGCCGGAAGCGCAGCAGTTGGCCACCTACATTGGCTGGCTGCTGCACCGGACGACGGGCGGCCTGGTGGCGGCGGCCTGTTCGTGCTGCCCTCGTTGTTCATCCTGGTCGGACTGTCCTGGGTCTACATGGCCTTCGGCCATCTCGCCGCGATCGCGGGACTGTTCTACGGCATCAAGCCGGCGGTGACGGCGCTGGTCGTGCACGCCGCCTGGCGCGTCGGATCGCGCGCGCTGAGGAATGCCTGGCTGTCGGCGATCGCCGTGGCCGCGTTCGTCGCCATCTTTGCCCTGCACTGGCCGTTTCCCCTGATCGTGCTCGGGGCCGGCGCTGCAGGCGTCATCGGCGGGCGTCTCGCGCCACGACGATTCGGTGCGGCCGGCGCGCACGCCCCCGGCCCGGGTGCGTCCGAGGCAACTGCGCTCATCGACGACCGCAGCACGACTCCCTCCCACGCGAGGTTCACGTGGGCGCGCCTGTCCAGGGTGGTCGTCGCCTTCGGCGCGCTCTGGGCCACGACGATCGGTGCACTCGCAGCCACGTTCGGCTGGCACGGCACGCTGACGCAGATGGCCTGGTTCTTCACCAAGGCGGCACTGCTGACGTTCGGCGGCGCGTACGCGGTGCTGCCCTACGTCAACCAGGGCGGCGTCGACCACTATCACTGGCTCACGGCATCGCAGATGATGGACGGCCTGGCGCTGGGCGAGACGACGCCCGGCCCGCTGATCATGGTGGTGGCCTTCGTCGGCTTCGTGGGCGGCTGGACGCAGGCCCTCTTCGGTCCGACCACGCCGGCGCTGGCGGGCATGGCAGCCGCGGCGGTCGTCACGTTCTTCACGTTCCTGCCGTCGTTCTTCTTCATCCTGGCAGGCGCACCGTTCATCGAGTCGACGCACGGCAACCTGAAGTTCACCGCACCGTTGACGGCCGTCACCGCGGCGGTCGTGGGCGTGATCGCGAACCTCGCGCTGTTCTTCGCGCTCCATGTCCTTTGGCCGCATGGCGCGACGGGCGGCTTCGACGCGGCCGCATTGCTGATCGGCCTCGCCGCCGCGCTCGCGCTCTTCCGCTGGAAGCGCGGCGTGATCCAGGTCGTGCTGGCATCGGCCCTGGCAGGACTGCTGCTCGCCATGGCAGGCGTGCGGCCAGGCTGAACGACAGCGGCCTGTCGACTCAGCGCACCACCGGCACCTGCATCGCCACCTTCGCCTTGATCTGCGGCAGCATCGCCAGCGCGGCCTCGCGGCCGGCCTCGATGTTCTTCTTGCGCACGGTGAAGTCGGTGCCGGCCACGCCCACCAGCCTGGGATGCAACGCGATCTCGGCTTCCTTGAGCTCGAGCTCGTTGATGCTGCGGCTCATGATGGAGAAGGTCTGCAGCAGCATGTGCAGCGCGTTGCTGGTGTCGCCGCCGTCGGGCAGCTGCGAGATGTCGACGGCGATGATCACGTCGGCGCCCATGTCGCGTGCGGCGCGCACCGGCACGGGCGACGTGAGGCCGCCGTCGACGTATTCGTGCGTGCCGATCTTCACCGGGTCGAACACCGCCGGCACGGCGCTCGAGGCGCGCACGGCCGTCCCGACGTCGCCGCGCCTGAACAGGATGGGCTTGCCGCTGTCGAGATCGGTGGCGACGATGCCCAGCGGTATCTTCAGCTGGTCGAATGACCGGTTGCCGACCTGCTCGCGCACGTAGCGCGCGAGCGCCTCGCCGCGGATCAGGCCGCGGCCGGGGAACGACCAGTCGGTCAGCGCCGATTCGTCCATGTTGATCGCGACCGTCTCGAGTTCCTTGCCCGTGCGACCCGACGCATACATTGCCGCCACCAGGCTGCCGGCCGACGTGCCCGTGACGATATCCGGATGGATGCCGTTCTCTTCAAGCACCTCGATCACGCCGATGTGGGCGAAGCCGCGCGCGGCACCGCCGCCCAGCGCCAGCGCCACGCGCGGCGGGCGCATGGGCCTGGGCGGCGGCGCCACCTCGGCCACCAGCGGGGCGGACGCGGGCGGGGAACAGACCGCGACCTGTTCGGACACGGGTCGGCTGACCGGGT
>CAIMXF010000626.1 GCA_903845345.1 uncultured beta proteobacterium | reverse complement strand
GCGTTCAAGCCCAACACCGACGACATGCGCGAGGCCAGCGCCCGCGTGCTGATCGGCGAGCTGCTCGCCCGCGGCGCGACGGTCACCGCCTACGACCCGGTGGCCATGACCGAGGCGCGCCGCATCTTCGGCGACGAGCCCCGCATCGTCTACGCCGACAACCCCGATGCCGCGCTCGTGGGCGCCGACGCGCTGGCGATCGTGACCGAATGGAAGGAGTTCCGCAGCCCCGACTTCGAGCGCATCGCGAGCACCTTGAAGACGCCGGTGATCTTCGACGGCCGCAACCTGTACGAGCCCAAGGTCGTGCGGGACGCCGGCATCGACTATCAGCCGATCGGACGCGTGTGAAAATCGGACGAAAGGCCTGACAAGGCCGGGGGGTGGATCTCATGACGAACAAGAACACGATGCGCCACGCCGCGCAGACGGCCACCGCGATCGCTTCGGTACTGCTGCTGGCCGCGTGCACCGGCCACAAGAAGGACGCGACGCAGTCGGCCGCCCGCGTGGACGGCACCGAGATCACGGTGCACCAGATCAACTACCGCCTGCAGCGCGAACGCGGCCTGCGGCCCGAACAGCAGGACGCGGCCAGCCACAAGATCCTCGAACAGCTGATCGACGAGCAACTGCTCGTCGAGAAGGCCGAGAAGATCAAGATGGACACGCAGCCCGGCGCGCAGCAGGCGCTGGACGCCGCGCGACGCGAGGTGCTCGCGCGCGCCTACGTGGAACAGGCCGCGCAGACCGTGCCGGCCCCCACGGAAGCCGCCATGCACGCCTACTTCGACGACAACGACGCGTTGTTCTCGCATCGCCGCATCTACACGCTGCAGGAATACCTGGCCAAGGTTCCCGAAGACAAGATCCCGGCGCTGCGCGCGATGGTCGAGGGCGGCAAGCCGCCGGCCGAGGTCGAGGCCTGGTTCAAGGCGCAGGGTGCGACGCCGCGGGCGCAGCAGACCACGCAGCCGGCCGAGCGCATCCCGCTGAATTCCCTGAAGCAGCTCGCCGCCGTCCGGGACGGCCACGGGCTCGTCGCGTCGGCCGGCGACCAGGTGCACGTCACGTACGTCACGTCGAGCACGGATGCGCCGGTGACCTTCGACCGCGCGAAGCAGGCCATCGGCCAGTTCATGATGGTCGAGGCGCGCCGCAAGGTGACCGAGGGCAACCTGGCCGCGCTGCGGACGTCGGCCAAGATCGACTACGCCCCGCAGTACGCCGCGCTGGCCGCGTCGAGCCCGGCGCTGGCGACGACCAAGGACATCGAGTCCACGCAACAGATCACGGAGACGAACGGCACGCACGTCACGCTGCCGGCCGCCAACGCCTCGTCCGGTGTCCAGGTGACCCTGCCGACCACGACGACGTCCAGCGTGCAAGTCTCGTTGCCCCAGACCCAGGGCGTGCGCGTCAGCCTGCCGTCAACGCCCGCGTCGTCGGTGGAGGTGCGGTTGCCCGCGCAGACCTCGACCGACGCGCCCAAGAAATGAAGGAACGACCATGCTGAACCTGTTCTCCCTCGCCGCCGCGCGCCGCGTCCTGCGCGTCGCGATGCTCGGCTGCTCCGCCGCGCTGATGCTCGCGGTGCCCCTGGCGCACGCGCAGGCCCCGGCACCGAAGACCGCGGCCGTCGTCAAGCCTGCCGACGTCGACCAGTCGCGCATCGGCGCGGGCGACACGATCCGCATCACGGTCTACCAGAGCCCCGACCTGAGCCTGGAGACGCGCGTCAACGAAACCGGGGCCATCAGCTACCCGCTGCTGGGCCGCGTGCAACTGGCCGGCCTCACGGTCACGGCCGCGGAGCAGCACATCGCCTCCGAGCTGAAGCGCCGCGACTTCGTCAAGGATCCGCAGGTCATCATCGTCGTGACGCAGGTGCGCGCGAACCAGGTCAACGTGCTCGGCCAGGTCGGCAAGCCCGGCCGCTACCCGCTCGACCTCACCGGCATGCGCCTGACCGAAGTGCTGGCGCTGGCCGGCGGCGTCGTGGCCGGCGTGGGTTCGGACACCATCGTCCTCACGGGCACGCGCGACGGCAAGCCGTTCCGCCACGAGGTCGACCTGCCGCGCCTGTTCGCCGCGGGCGGCACCGGCGAGGACATCGTCGTCGCCCCGGGCGACACGATCTGGGTCGACCGCGCCCCGCAGATCTACATGTACGGCGAGATCCAGCACCCCGGCACGATGCGCCTGGAGCGCGGCATGACCGTGATGCAGGCCGTCGCTGCCGGCGGCGGCGCGACCCCGCGCGGCACGCTCAAGGGCATCAAGGTGACCCGCCGCGGCCCGGATGGCAAGACGCAGACTTTCGAGCCGGCCATGGAAGACACCCTCAAGGATGGCGACGTCGTCTTCATCCGCGAGAGCCTGTTCTGACCGCGGGAGCCGAGTCATGAATCTTTCCCATTTCCTGGCGGTGCTGCGAGCGCGGTGGCTGGCGGCGGTCGTCGTGTTCGGGGTCGTGTTGGCTGCGGCGATCCTGTATCTTATCTTCGCGACGCGTGTCTACACCGCGACGGCGTCTCTGCTGATCGATATCAAGCCTGACCCAGTCAGCTCCATGCTGTACGGGGGCGCCACGCCGTCTCAGATCAACACGCAACTCGATATCATTCGCAGCGATCGTGTCGCCCAGCGCGTTGTGCAGAACCTCAAATTGGCAGATCTCGCGGACATGCGTTCGGCATGGGCGAACGCGAAGAGCGGACTGACGATCCAGGAGTGGCTGACCGAACTGGTTGAGAATGGCCTCGATCCCCATGTCACGTATGCCGGCAGCAATGTGATCAACATCGCATACCACTCGGCAGACCCGCACTTTGCGGCGACCACGGCGAACGCTTATGTGCAAGCCTACCTGGAGACGTCGATCGAACTGCGCGTCGATCCGGCCAAGCAGTACAGCGGTTTCTTCACCGACCAGCAGAAGGCTGCGCGTGACGCGCTCGAGGAGGCGCAGAACAAGCTGTCTGCCTTCCAGAAGGAAAAGGGCATCATCGGTTCAGACGACAAGTTCGACCTCGAGATGGCCCGCTTGACCTCGCTGACACAGGAACTCGTGGCGATTCAGACGGCCCGCGTCGACGCTTCGACCCGGCAAAGTCAGATCGGCAGTGCCGGGCAACTGTCGGAGGTGCTGAGCAACGGAACGGTCAGTGCGCTCAAGGCCGACCTGTCGGCGGCAGAACTGAAACTGCAGGACCTGACGTCGCGCTACGGAGACAAGCATCCTCAGGTGCAGGAGGCTCGCTCCGCGGTCGCCGAATTGCGGGCGAAGATCGCGCGCGCGACAAGTGACGTGACCGGGGCCATCGGCGTCGATGCGCGCGTCAGCCATGCGCGCGAGGCGGAGATCCAGGCTGAGGTGGATGCGCAGCGCAACAAGGTGCTGGGGCTCAAGGAAACGCGCGACCAGGTTGCCGTGCTGCAGCGCGATGTGGACAACGCGCAGAGGTCGTACGACGCCGTCTACGGCCGTGCCAGCCAGACCAACCTCGAAAGCCAGAACCGCCAGAGCAACGCGACGGTCATCAGCCAGGCGACGACGCCGTCGACGCCGTCGTCGCCGAAGACGCTGACAGTGTTGCTCATGGGTTTCGTTGCCGCAGTCGGCCTGGGTTTGGGGGCGGCGCTATTGCTCGAGCAGATGGACAAACGCATTCGCACCACGTCCGACGCGTTCGACTTTCTGGGCCTGCCCGTCATCGGCATCATGCCCAGCCCCAACATGAACCGTCGCCTCAGGGGCCAGATGGCTCTGATACAGGATCGCGTCGTCTCCGGACGCCGCCTGCCGGCACCAGACAAAGGGCAAGCATGAATGTCAAGTTGGAAGGCCCCGACCTCTCGATCGGGGACGCGCAGGCCGTCGAGGGCGGGACGAAAACCAAGGCGATCGGCGAACTGATCCAGGACGCCCGCAACCTGTCGGCCGACGACCTCGATCGCATCGGACGCTATCAGCGTGAGAACGACCTGCGCTTCGGCGAGGCCGCGATTGCTTTGGGCCTGGCCGACACCGAGGACGTGCTGCAGGCGCTGGCGCAGCAGTTCAAGTACGCGTACGCGGATGAGGAAACTCGCAAGGCGGCGCCGGAACTGGTGATGCTCAACCAGCCGTTCGGCCATCAGGCCGAGGCGTTCCGCGCCATCCGCAGCCAGATCCTGATGCGGACGCAGTCGGAGAAGGGCCAGCGACGGCCGCTGGCGGTGGTCAGCCCGGACAGCAGCGACGGCAAGACCTATTTCTGCGCCAATCTGGCCGTTGCGTTGGCTCAGCTCGGCGGCAAGGTGGTCGTGATCGACGCCGACATGCGTGGCGCGCGCATGGATCAGGTGTTCGGCGTGGCGAGCGGCGCCGGCCTATCGGGTGTGCTGTCGGGCCGTGGCGGCAAGGGCATCGTGAAGTCGGTGCCGGGCGTTCCGAACCTGTACGTCATTCCCGTCGGCGTCCAGCCACCCAATCCGCTGGAACTGGTCGAAGGACCGTCGTTCGGCATGCTTCTGCGCGAGGTCTCGATCAAATTCGACCACGTCATCGTCGACACGCCGGCGTCCTGCTTCGGCAGCGACGGTGTCGTGATCGCGTCGCGCTGCGGTTCGGCGCTGGTCATCACGCGCAAGGACGCCAACAAGGTGGGACGACTGCAGGAACTGGTGGGCTCGCTTCAGGCGGGCCAAGTGCGGCTGGCCGGCGTGATCATGAACGAGCTGTGATGCTGCGATGAGCGTCGTTGAAAGACTTTCGGCACCGCGAACCATCCCGTGGTGGATCTGTGTGCTGGGGATTTTGGCGCTCTATGTCCCCACGATCTGGGACCTGGCCAGCAACATCTGGTCGACCGAAGAGCAGAGCCAGGGCCCGATCGTGCTGGCCATCTGTGCATGGCTCGTGTGGCGCGCCTGGGGTCGCATCGACGACACCGAAGCCGGGTCGCCGCGTCCCGCCCTCGGTTGGGTGCTCGTCGCCATCGCGTTGCTGCTTTACGTGCTCGGGCGCTCGCAGCGCATCCTGAGCGCACAGACCCTGTCCGTCATCTTCCTGCTGCCCGGCCTCGTCGCGCTGCTGCGCGGCTCGAGGCAACTTCGGGCGGCCGCATTCCCTCTGTTCTTCATGATCTTCCTGATTCCGCTGCCGGCCACGATGGTCGACGCGGTCACGCAGCCGCTCAAGCTCGCCGTCTCCAGCGTCGCCACGTCGGTGCTCTTCGCGGTGGGCTACCCGATCGCGCGCACCGGCGTCATCCTGCAGATCGGCCAGTACCAGTTGCTGGTGGCGGATGCATGCGCCGGGCTGCACACGCTGTTTTCGCTCGAGGCCATGGGGCTGCTCTACCTGAACGTCGTGCGACATACGTCGCTGCTTCGAAATGTCGCGTTGGCAATCCTGATCGTACCGATCTCGTTCGCCGCCAACGTGATTCGAGTCATGGTGCTGGCGCTGATCACCTATCACTTCGGCGACGAGGCCGGCCAGGGCTTCCTGCACGGATTCGCCGGAATGGTTCTCTTCATGACGGCGTTGATGTTCATCATTGCCACCGACAGCGGCCTTCGGTGGCTGGCTGCCAAGCCGGATGCAAGGCTGCGGAATGCCTGATCGAGTGCTCACACGCCGCGCGGCGATCGCAGCTGTGCTGATGGCGGCGGCAGCCGTTTCGGGCCAGGCCATGGTGCCCACCAAGCGCATGGCGTTGCTGCGGGGGCCGTTCAAGCTGGCGGATCTGGTACCGACAGCGTTCGGAAACTGGCGGCTCGACAATAGCGCGATCGGTGGCATCGTCGATCCGCAGACCGAGGCAATGCTCGACAAGCTCTATAGCCAGATGCTGGATCGCGTCTATGTCGACGACGCCGGACATCGCATCATGCTGTCGATCGCCTATGGCGCCGACCAGGCGGACGACGACGTGCAGCTGCACTATCCGGAAGTCTGCTATCCGGCGCAGGGCTTCCGCGTCACGAACAACCGGATCGGCCAGATCTCGCTGCCCGAGGGAACGATTCGCGTGCGCCGACTGGACACGCAATTCAGCGACACGCGTTATGAGCCCGTCACTTACTGGACGATCGTCGGCGATCAGCAAAGTCTGGGCGGGTGGGATCGCAAGATCTCGGAAATCCGTCACGGACTGCATGGCGAGATCGTTGACGGGCTGCTGTTTCGCGTCTCTTCCATCGACAGGGATTTCGAGGCCGGGTTCCGGGTTCAAAACGACTTTATTCGTGACATTGTGCATGCGCTGACATCCGTCGCGAGAAAGCAACTCGTCGGACTGGCTTAGCCAGCGCGGGGAAAAGTGCATGAAAAGCGGTTTGATCTTGCGGCTTGCCGGAACGCTTTTCGTCACAACCGCGGCGTTGTGCACGATACCCGCCACCGGTATGGTCGAGTCCATTGCGCAGCCCAACGCAATAGAACTTACGCGAACCGAGCCGGCGCTTGTCGCCGGCAGCCACCGAACCTCCCGTTGGATCGGCGGATGTGTCGTTGCAATCCCTTGCTGTTTGCATTCACTTACTTGGGTCGGCTTGCCGATAGACCGGGCATCGCAGCACGTGTCATCGGGATTCGCCGTTGACGAGGATCGGCTGCGGCCTTTCTCGACCTCGGTATCCCAAATGGCTTTGAATCTTCTCGACTCGATCCGCGCTTCCGCGATTGCCTTGGCGGCGGGCGCCGCACTGAGCGGGTGCGGCGGCGGCAGCAGCAACAGCGATGACAACATTGCGACGCAGTCCGCTGTCACGTCGACCCCTTCCACGTCGTCGACCACGTCACAGTCGACGAGTACGGCCAGCGACAGCAGCGCCAACGCCTCGAGCGCCGATTCTGCAGCCGCCGGCCTGACTTTGGACGTCATCGCGATCACACCGGTCAAGTCGACGACCGATACCCCGACGACGACCAACTCGTCTACGTCCACCACCACGCTGCTCCAGACGAGTTCGACCGTCGGCGGACCCGTTACGGCGCCGACGGAGTCGACCACGACCATCGTGGCAGCCACGTCGCCCACGACGTCGGCTCCAGTCTCGACCCCCAAGGCTTCAACGAGCGCCGCGCGCTCTGGTGCGGGAATGAATGTCGGTGGCTTGAGCCCGTACTCACCGGAATTCCCGTCGATCGACCTGATGAAGGTTTCGGGCGCCTGGCTGACCCAATGCGCGAACAAGCCAGGCTCGAACTGCAACAACTTCGCCACGGGCGCGAGCGGTTGGGAGACGCTTGAGGAGTCCAAGCTCGACCTCGACTCGCAAGGCTGGATAAAGAGCCTGCCCGCCAGCACGGATACCACTGTGAAGTATAGGTACGTAACGACGACGATCACCGCAGGCGGTCTTCCTGATGGGCAGTACGTCGTCCGCTATGACGGGCAGGGGACGCTCACCTACACGTCGGGCGGCGCCGCCAAGGTTGCTTCGGCATCGACGCCGGGGCGCGACGTTGTCCAGTTCACGGCGGCCAAGGGTGGTTTCTTCGTGACGGTCACCGCCACGACGCCGACCAACTACCTGCGCAACATTCGCGTCTACCCGCCGGGCGGCGCCTGCGCGAACGACTTCACGACCTATGCCGCCAGCGCGGCGGCGTGTGGCGGCTCCAAGGGCGCGTACGTCGCGTTCGAATCGTTCCCGTCCACCCAACCCTGGTTCCCGCAGTTCATCTCCGACCTGAAGGGGTTCCGCACGCTGCGCTTCATGGACTGGATGAAGACCAATTCGACGATGATCACCGATTGGGCTGATCGCTCGCTCCCGACGGACCGCAACTGGAACGGCGTCAACGGTACCTCGGTCGAGACGATGGTCGATCTCTCCAATGCCGCCGGCGCCGATCCGTGGATGAACATTCCGCCGCATGCGACGGACGACTACGTGCATCAGTTCGCTCGCCTCGTGCACCAGCGCCTCTCGCCCTCGCTCCACCTGAACCTGGAGTATTCGAACGAAGCGTGGAACTACGCCTTTCCGGCGACCAACTGGATGCTCGCGCAGGGCAAGGCCTATTGGCCGACCCAAGTCGCGCAGGGCGCCAATGTCTACTACCTCGAGCTGAACTGGTATGCGCGCCGACTGGCGCAGGTTTGCACGATCGCCAAGCAGGAGTTCGGTGCCGACGCGTCGCGCGTCACGTGTATCGCCAACACCCAGGCGTCGCTCGCTAACATGACCCAGCAGACGCTGGCATGCACCTACGCGGCTGCCGAGCTCGGTAAACCCTGTGCCAGGTTCTTCGATGCCGTCGCGATCGCGCCTTACTTCGGCTATTACATCGGCAACCCGAACTACCGGCCCACGATCCAGACGTGGTACACGGACGCTGACGGCGGTCTGAGCAAGCTGTTCGAGGAGATCAATGGTGCCGACCCCAGCGGCGCGCCCATGACGGCGCCATTGGCCGCGCTATCTAAATTTCCTGGCGGTGCCCGCGGCATGTCCAAGGGCTGGATGACGACGACGAAGGCCGTGGCCGACACCTATGGACTGCCGATGTGGGCCTATGAAGGCGGCCAGCACTTGCTGCCCTACCAAGGCGACACGGACACGAAGTTCTACAACCTGGTACTCGCAGCCAATCGCGACGCACGTATGGGCGTGGCCTATTCGCAGGATCTCGCCGACTGGAAGGCGGCGGGCGGCCAGGTCTTCTCGTTCTACAACCACGTTTCGCCGCCATCCAAGTACGGCTTCTGGGGCGCGAAGGAGACGCTGGCCGATAACGCGAATCCGAAGTGGAAGGCCGTCTTGCAGACTCGGGACGGCACGGCTTGCTGGTGGACGGGCTGCTGACCCGCAGCACGCGGTTTCGAGTTCGAAGGGCGCTTCCTCCTACGTGGAGCGCCCCACCGATCAGCTAGACTGGACTGCCCTCCGGGAGACAGGCTTGCCCATGTTTGGCGCCAAGGCGGCTTCGGTCGCCTTTTGTCATTCCTGATCCCGAAGAACCCCTTTCGAGCGCCCCGCCGATCCTCGCATGAGTGAGCCCAACCTGCCGCCGACCACCCCGTTCGGCGCCTTCGAATGACCGCCGCGACGGCCGCGCCGGTGGCCTTGCGCCATCGTGTCGCGAAGGCGGGCTCCTGGGTTCTCATCGGGCACTTCGCCACGCAGAGCGTGCGACTGGTCACCAACGTGGTGCTGGCACGCCTGCTCTCGCCGGACGCATTCGGCTTGATGTCGGTCGTCTACATCCTGGTGATTGGCATGGCGCTGTTCAGCGACCTCGGCATCAACCGCAGCGTCGTTCAGAGCCGGCGCGGGAGCGACCCCGACCTCCTCGATACCGCCTGGACGATCCAGGTCATCCGCGGGCTCGGGCTGGGCGCCGTCAGCGTGATCGCCGGCATCGTCATCGCGCTTGCGGCGCACTGGGGCCTGTCGTCCGCCAAAACCGTCTATGGCGACCCGCGGCTGCCCTGGATCGTCGCGGCGTTCGCGCTGGTGGCCATCCTGGCCGGCTTCGAGTCCATCCGCATCGGCGTGGCCAAGCGCGACATGCAGATGCGCCTGTTGACGAAGATCGACATCGTCAGCCCCCTTGTCGCCGCGGTGGCGATGATCGCCGTCGCGTGGTTTTTCCACTCGATCTGGGCGCTCGTGGCCGGCGCCATCGTCGCCGGTGCCGTGCGTTGCGGCATGGGGCACCTCGTGCTGCCCGGGCATCGGGAGAAATTGCGGATGGTGCCCGACGCGGTCACGGAACTGCTGGGCAGCGGCAAGTGGATCCTGATGTCCTCGATGCTCGGCTTCGCAGCGATCAACGGCGACCGGCTGATTCTCGGCGGCATGATCGACAAGCATTCCTTCGGGCTCTACTCGGTCGCGTTCATGTTGGTCAACACGCTGCAAGTTGTCGCCAATACGCTGTGCACCAGCGTCGCTTACCCGGCCATCGCGGAAGTGCATCGCGAGCGGCCGCACGACCTCGCGACCACCCTGCAGAAGTTCCAGTGGCTCTACGACGGCCTCGTCGTACTTCTCGCGGCGATCCTGATGACTGCGGGACCTGCGATCATCCACGTCCTCTACGACACGCGCTATCAAGGGGCGGGCTGGATCATGACGGTGCTCGCCATCGGCGCGGTCGGCATGCGCTACCAGATGGTGGAACAGTGCTACCAGGCCACCGGCGAGCCCAAGTACATCGCCTTCGCGAACCTCATCCGGCTCATCGCGCTGGGCCTGGGGATGGTGGTCGGCAATCACTTCTTCGGAACTCCGGGTGCCGTCTGGGGCATCGCGCTGAGCCAGTATGGGTCGTGGCCGCTCGCCTGGTGGTTCAAGGCGAAGCATCACGCGTTCACGTGGCGATCGGAGATGATGCTTGCGCCCGCGCTGCTGGCGGGCGCCTTCATCGGGTGGCTGATCTCCGTCGCGCTGGCATGGCTGCTGCCCGCACATTTCTTGCATTGATGTACTCATGAGCCGACCCGTTCCTTCTTTTGGCATCCTGACCCTGGCGACGCCCAACGATTACCAGAAGGCGATCGGACTCGCGCTGTCCGTGCGCGTGAGCAACCCCGGCGTGCCGATCGCGGTGGCGTGCTCGGCGCGCGTACGGCCGTTCGTCGAGCCTTATTTCGACCACGTCGTCGAGGAGGCGGCGGGCTTGCGCGGCTTCGTCCACAAGGTCTACCTCGACCGTTACTCGCCGTTCGAGGAAACGATGTTCTTCGACTCCGACGTGCTGGTCTTCAAGTCGGTGATGCCGTACGTGGAAGCGTGGCGCCGGCACCCGTACACCGCCACGGGGCGCTACGAGTCGGACGGCAAGAGCGCGTTCGGAATGGACCGCGCCGAGATGCTGCGCCAACTGGGCAAGCCGACGCTGGTGGTGATCGACGGGGCCGGACACGCGTTCTTCCGCAAGCCCGCGTGCACCGGGATCTTCGACGCTGCGCGCGAGGTCACCGCGCGCCACAAGGAGATCATGGGCGGCATCCCCTACGCGGACGAGGATGTGATGGACTACGTCATGACGATGTCCGATCTCCCGCCGATGCCGAAGTCGGACTTCTTCTCGCGCCATGTCAGTGCGAAGCCCGGCACGATCAGGATGGATGCCTCGAAGGGCATCTGCGAGTTCGTCGCCCAGGACACCGGCGAAGTCATCCGGGCCTGCATGATGCACTTCGCCGCGGACGAGGCCCCGTTCACCTACCACTATCAACTGCACAAGCTCTTCCGCAAGTTCGGCGTGGCCGCTCCGGGGCTGTGGCGCGGCGCCTTCCACGACTTCTACAAGCGCTCGATCCATCTGCAATTGCATGATTGGAAGAAGCGGCTGCTCGCGCGCGCCTGATGGAGACGAGCCGCGGGTCCGCGTCGAGACGGGACTCCACAGGGAGTCCCCACCGGAACGCTCTGGATGGATTGCGCGCGCTGGCGATCGTCGGCGTGATGTTCGTGCATGCCGGCGTTCCGGGTTTCAAGTCGGGATGGGTCGGTGTTGACCTCTTCTTCGTGCTGAGCGGCTTCCTCATCACCACGCTGTTGGCGATGGAGTCGTCGGCAACGGGCGCGATCGCCTATGCGCCGTTCATGGCCCGGCGTGCGCTGCGCCTGATGCCCGCCTATCTGCTGTACGCGACCTTCATCACGGTGCTGATCTGGTACTGGCCAGGAAGCGTCAGGAGCGAGAACGGCGGCTGGAATGCCGCGGGGCTGACCGCTGCGCTCTGGGGATACGCGATCAATTTCGTGCCGCAGGGCGGCGTGTGGAACGGACAGGATCTCACCATCCACCTGTGGTCGCTGGCCGTGGAGCAGCAGTACTACCTCGTGTGGCCCGTGGTCTTCCTCGCACTGCACGGCCGCCCGAAGGCGCTGAGGGCCGTGGCCGTCATCCTCGCAGTGGCCGTCACTGCCAGTTTCGTCGCGGCGCCGGACGGGCTCTACAAGAACGCGATGCTGTTCACTCGTGGCTTCAGCCTGGTGGTGGCCTCAGCGCTGGCCTTGTGGGTGTTCCACAGGCCGCGACTTGTGTCACATGCCCGTTTCAACCAGTTCGTCGACGCGATCGGCGGGGCGCTGCTCGTGGGACTGGCGGTGTTTCCGTACAAGCCGGGATGGAGCGAGAACCTGACGCGCAGCGTGTTCATCCCGCTCCTGGTGCCGGTCTTCGCCTTCTGGATCGCACGTCTGTGGAGCGTCCAGGGCGCGAGTGCGCTGCGCCGCTTCCTGCAGCGACCGGCACTGGTCTATGTCGGCAAGATCTCCTACGGCATCTACCTGTACCACGAAGCCATCCGGGTCGCCGTGTGGTACCTGATGAAGCCGATCATGAGCGGATGGCCCGCGAGCCTCGGTTTCGTCGTCCGCCTGGCGGTCTACCTGCTCGCCAGTTTCGCCCTCGCCGCGTTGAGCTACGAGTTCTTCGAGAAACGGTTCCTGCGTATGGCCGGGCGTTTCCGGCCCATTCGGGGCGCGCCGCGCAGCCCCACGCCGCGCTGATCCTCAGGCCGCGACCCGGCGACGCGTCGATTTGTCCAGTCGCGCCACGAGATGGCGACCGAGGCTGACCGACCAGGCTTCCAGGGTTCGCGACGATATCCAGGCCACCACGATCGTGGCGCTGCCGATGATCGCCAGCGCGATGCTGAAATCCACTAAGTTCGCGCCATCTGACCCTCGTGGCAACCACGCCACGACCAGATCGATCACGGCGAAATGGAACAGGTACGCCGAGTATGAGATGCGGCCCAGGAACGCGAAAAACGTCCACTCGAAGCGCTTGAGCGCGATTGCGGCGAAAAGCAACATCAGCGCGACCTCTGCCCACAAGCCGGGCCGTGTCGGCCATTCTTGCGCCCGGCCGGCCAACGCGGCGATCGCCCAGATCGCGCTGACGATCGCCAGAGTCGCCAGCGGTGGCGGGACGCCGTCGGAGAACAACATTTCAAACAGCGCCATCGCTGCCACGAAGATCGGCAACTGGGTCAGCAGCGAGTAGTACAGCACCGTGCTGTCGATGCCCGTGCCGCCCTCGAGCAGCACTTCGCAGATCGTGCATGCGAAGTAGATCGCCAGCGCGCTCCACAGGCGGTGCGACGCGTTCCCGAGCCGGCTCACCATGAGCGGGAACAGGATGTAGAACTCGACCTCGGCTGCGATGCTCCATCCGCCGGGTACGACGAGATTGATGTCGCGCGGCACGAAGCCGTGCGCCAGCAGGATCGTCACCAGCGCGTCCAAAGCCCCTGCGGGCTCCAGGCTGGAATAGCTCGTCTTGCGCCACAGCATGTAGAACGCGATGGCGAACCAGAAAGGCGGCGCGATGCGGCACAACCGGCGGATCAGGAACTTGGTCGTTTCCCAGGTCTCGTCCTTGCGTGCCGACCACATGTAGCACATCGTGAGGCCGCTCACGATGAAGAACAATTGCACGCCGTTGTAGCCTAGCAGTGCGATCCGCCCCAGCAGACCGGGCGCCGGGAAATGCAGTTGCACGTGGAAGAGGATGACGGTCGTGATGGCGATGCCGCGAAGCGAGTCCAGGCCGCGCAGCCGCCGCGGCGTATTGATGGTGACGGCGACTGTCGGATCAGCAGGAGCCATGGGATTCGTGACGGCGTGCTTAGGGATGTCGCGCCGGAGCCGGCGGAACGGGGAAGCGGCAGTCTACATGTTGGGTTCGTGTTCCATGCGGGCGTACACGCCGACTGCACGCACGCCGGCAGGTCCATGAGGGCTGGAGTGCCGTTTGCCCCGCTCGCGCGTCGCGAGCCGGATCAAGGGCGCGGCGTATCATTTCGGGCTGGACGGCGCGAAGTTTCGACGCGCGGGCGTCCGATGCCATGCTCGGTCGTGTGCACGCCGTCGATGTTGTCCGACATCCCGGTCGGAAAGAAACTTTGCCGAGCCCGAAGGCTCGTTGATTGGAATTTTGGTGGTCTACGCGCTCAAGCTGCTGTTCCCAGTGCTGATCATCGGCCTGTTGGCGCTCTTCGGGCTGCGCCCGGCATTCGCCTCCCTGCTCTCCAGGACGCAATACCATCGCGCGGCTTTCCTGGCGATCGGAGCGACGGTCATTGCGTTCCTTGCGCATAGCCAATTGATCTATGTCGTCGCGCTCGCAGCCGTGGCGTTGTTCTCGCAGTCGTACCTCGGGGGCGGGGTGCGCGGAAAGATCGCGGCCTACATGCTGCTGGCGTTGATCCTGCCGCCGCTTGCCTACGGCATCGGCGGGGTCGGCGACATCAACTACGTGCTGGAGTTGTCCGGATTGCGGGTGCTGTCGCTCGTGCTGCTTCCGGGCGCAGCGCTGAAGCTACTGAGCGACCGGACGTTCGTGCGGCCACGCTGGGTTGCCGGTGTCGATCTGGCCCTCGTTGGCTACGCGGCGTTAAGGATCGCGCTCATGGCGCCGCACTCGACCTTGTCCAGCTCACTGCGTTCGGTCGTTGAAGTCACGCTCGACATCCTGCTGCCCTATTACGTCGTCTCGCGCGGCATTCGGCAGGAGACTGATCTGCGCTTCGTGTTGTCCCATCTCGCGATGGGTTGCGTATTCGCGGCCAGCGTGGGGTTCGCCGAGTTCTTCGTCCATCGCAACCTGTACAGCGAACTGCAATGGGTCTACGGCTACAAGTGGCAGCTGACGATGACCTTGATGCGCGGCGATCATGTGCGCGTGCAGGCGATGTCGCCGCAACCGATCGTGCTCGCCTTCGAGATGATCTTTGCGCTGGGCGTCTGGACCTTCCTGGTGGGCAACGAGTGGCGCCGCAAATCGGTGTTGCTCGTCTACGGCTTGATGGCGGCCTGCCTGTTCTTCACGTTCTCACGCGGACCGCTGCTGGGGGCCATCGTCTTCGGCCTGTGCCTCCTTGGCGTGCACAAGATGTCGGCCAGGGCCTTCGTCACGCTGCTGCTGCTGCTGCTCGCCAGCGCCATCGCGGTGAAGGCCCTGGGTGCGGACGCGGCCATCATGACGGCACTCGCCGGGGTCTTCGGATCCAGCGAAGCCGACATCTCGTCGATCGCCTATCGCAACGAACTGCTCGACACGGCACTGGCGTTGCTGCGGCAGAGTCCCTGGCTGGGAGTGCCCGACTACGGCGCACGGATGCAGGACCTCAAGCAAGGCGAGGGCATCATCGACCTCGTGAACAGCTATATCGCGATTGCGCTGGACACCGGCCTCATCGGTCTCGCGATCTACCTGCTCCCTTACGGGCTCGTGCTCAACCGCCTCTTTCGCGTGCTCGGCCCGGGCGATGGCTTGATCGCTGAAGTCGGCAAGACAAGGTTCGCGCGGGTATTCGCCGCGCTGATCATCGCATTGCTGCTGACGATCTTCACGACGTCGACGCTCTCGACGATGCCATTCCTGCTGGTCATGCTGCTGGCCCTGCCGATTGCGCGGCTGTCGATGAGCAACGTCGTTATAGGCACCGAACAGGAGGCCGCACCGACCCGCATCTACACGCCAAATGGCTTCCCTCTGACCGGTCGATGAGCGACGACGTCACGTTGCTGCAGGAGTCGCCGGGACAGGGCGTCGTCGTCATCGGCCGGAACGAGGGCGATCGCCTGGTCCGCTGCCTCCAGTCCTGCGCCGCGGCGGGAACTTGCGTGTATGTCGATTCGGATTCCACCGACGGATCCGTCGCCCGAGCGAGGGCGCTCGGAGCGGACGTGCTCCAGTTGGACATGAGTCGCGGATTCACGGCCGCCCGCGCGCGCAACGAGGGGTTCAAGCGGCTGATCGCCTTGGTGCCGAACATCGAGTTCGTCACCTTCATCGACGGCGATTGCGAGCTGTTTCCGGACTGGCGCGCCGACGCTGTCGCGTTCCTTCGAAGCCATCCCGAGGTGGCTGCGGTCTGCGGGCGCCGGCGCGAACGCTTCCCGGCTGCGTCGATCTACAACCAACTGTGCGACATCGAATGGAATACCCCCCCGGGCGTGGCGCGCTCGTTCGGCGGCGATGCGCTGATCCGCGCGGAAGCGCTGGCTGCGGTCGGAGGCTACAGGGACGATCTCATCGCCGGTGAGGAGCCCGAACTCTGCGTGCGTCTGCGCGCTGCGGGCTGGCAGATCTGGCGGCTCGACCGCGACATGACCTGGCACGACGCTGCGATGAGCCGCTGGTCGCAATGGTGGCGCAGAAACAAACGCTCGGGGTATGCGTTCGCCGAGGGCGCGTTCCTGCACGGGGCGCCTCCTGAGCGGCACTTTGCGAGCGAGGCGCGACGTGCACTGGTCTGGGGAGCGGCGCTGCCGTTGGTGCTGGTGCTGACCTCGACGCTGGGGTCACCATGGCTATGGCTGCTG
The DNA here is from genome assembly GCA_903845345.1 of uncultured beta proteobacterium. GTDB lineage: Bacteria > Pseudomonadota > Gammaproteobacteria > Burkholderiales > Burkholderiaceae_C > Scleromatobacter. Next base: position 6,701 of record CAIMXF010000626.1, on the reverse strand, counting down.
TTTGCGATCTACCCGCTGCAGTGGCTGCGCATCGGGGCGAAGTTGGCGCGCTCCGGCTCGCCGATTCCCTGGGCTCACGCCGCGTTCCTGCTGATGGGCCGGTTTCCGGAGGCGCAGGGCGGTCTCAGGTTCTGGTTCGGGCGCCTGATGGGGCAACGGAGTGCGATCATTGAATACAAGTAAAAAAACTGCGCTTCAGCCCGTGTCAGCGGAGGTCGCGGACTGGTCCCGGGAGCACAAGGCCTTTGGGGAATGGTCTCCGTCCCGATCCCTGTTGACAAGCATCCGTGCCTACCAGCGCCATGCGGCCGTCAGCGGGCCGGCGCATGCGCTCGCGCGCCGCATCGCGATGCTGCGGCATCGATTCTGGAGCGTCGTCACTGGCGCCGACATTCCACTGAACTGCGCACTCGGCGGCGGCCTGCTGCTGCCGCATCCGAACGGCATCGTGATCCACCCCGACGCCACGCTGGGTGTCAATTGCCTGGTCTTCCAGCAGGTCACGATCGGCAAGGGCGGTCGCGCCGGGGTCCCGCGCATCGGCGGCCACGTCGACATCGGAGCCGGAGCAAAGATCCTGGGCGGCGTCGTCATCGGCGAACACGCCCGCATCGGTGCCAACGCGGTGGTGCTGGACGACGTGCCCGCGGGAGCGACCGCTGTGGGCATTCCCGCGCGGGTGCTGGAGTCGGCGCCATGAAGGTGGCCTACTTCGTCAACCAGTACCCGAAGGTCAGCCACACCTTCATCCGCCGCGAGATCGCTGCGCTGGAGCGGATCGGCGTTGCCGTCGAACGCGTGGCACTGCGTGGCTGGGACGCCGAAGTGACGGACGCGGAAGACGTCGTCGAGCGCGGACGCACGCGCTATGTGCTGCAGGGTGGTGTCGGCTCGCTGTTGATGGACGGCATCGTCGACGCGGTTCGCCGGCCGGCCGTCATGTGGCGTGGCCTGCGCGTGGCGTGGTCCATGTCGCGTCGTTCGGAGCGGCCGTTCCCGTACCACTTGATCTATCTGCTGGAAGCGAGTCGCGTGGCGCGCTGGCTCAAGATTGCGGGAATACGCCACCTGCATGCCCATTTCGGTACGAATTCAGCCGAAGTGGCGATGCTGGCCCGTGAATTGGGCGGGGTGAGCTTCAGCTTCACGGCACACGGCCCGGAGGAGTTCGACAAGCCCGAGGCGCTGGGCTTGGCCACGAAGATCTCGCACGCGGCTTTCGTCGTCGCGATCAGCTCGTTCGGGCGCAGCCAGCTGTGCCGATGGGTGCCGGGGTCGCAGTGGCCCAAGATCGAGGTGGTGCACTGCGGGCTGGAAGCGAATTTCTTTGCCGACGAGAGAAAGCTGCGCCCGTTGCCCGTCGCGCGGCTGGTTTGCGTCGGTCGTCTCTGCGAGCAGAAAGGGCAGTTGCTGCTTGTCGCTGCCGCCGAGGTAGTGGCACGCCAGGGCGTCGACTTCGAGCTCGTATTGGCGGGCGACGGCGAGATGCGCTCTGTCATCGAAGAAGCGATCTCCGCCCGCGGCTTGTCGGGTCGCGTGCGCATCACGGGCTGGATCAGCAGCGCCGAGGTGCGCGAGGAGTTGCTGTCGTCTCGAGCACTCGTGTTGCCCAGTTTTGCCGAAGGCTTGCCCGTCGTCATCATGGAGGCGATGGCGCTGGGCCGACCCGTGATCAGCACGTTCATCGCGGGCATTCCCGAGCTCGTCCGCGATGGCCGCGAGGGGTGGCTGATTCCCGCCGGGGATATCGATGCGTTGGCCGCGGCTATGCGGTCTTGTCTTGAAGCCAGCCCGGAGCGCCTGCTGGAGATCGGAAGCTTGGCCTACGCGCGTGTCGCCGAGCGTCACCAGGTCGATGCTTCGGCAGCCAGCCTGAAGCGACTGTTCGGCGCGGCCATATCCGGGGACGTCGCATGACCGTCGTTGCCGAAGGGCTCGCTGTCCTCGCGTCGTTGCTGATTCTGGCGAGCCTCCTCGCGGTCGGGGTGTTTGCCTTGCAGGTAGTTGCGCACATTTTCGATGTGACGCGCCCGGTGCCGGCGCCGGCGCTTGCGTCCCGTCCTTCGCTCGCCGTGCTAGTTCCAGCGCATAACGAGGAGGCCGGGATCGCCAGGACGCTTGTTGCCGTGCTTGCGCAGCTCGCGGCAGGCGACCGGCTGCTGGTCGTTGCCGACAACTGTTCCGACGCGACCGCCGATGCGGCACGCGCGGCAGGCGCCGAAGTGATCGAGCGGTCGAGCGAACTGCGTGGCAAGGGCTACGCGCTCGCCCATGGCATCGATCACCTGGGCGCGATGCCACCGGGGGCCGTGGTGATCGTCGATGCCGACTGCGATCTGGCACCAGGCGCGCTCGACGCCTTGATGCGGACCCTCGCGGATACCGGACGCCCTGTGCAGGCGCTTTATCTGATGGATGCTCCTGCAGACGCCGGGCTTTCGCGTCGTCTGGCCCAGTTCGCGTGGCGCGTGCGGAACTGGGTGCGCCCTGCAGGCTGGCACCGGCTCGGCATGCCCTGCCAATTGATGGGCACCGGCATGGCGTTCGCTTGGGAGATGCTGCGTGACGCACCGCTGGCGAACGCATCGATCGTCGAGGACATGAAGTTGGGCATCGCCCTGGCGTCCCGGAACATGGCTCCCGTGTTTTGTGATCGCGCGCTCGTCATCAGCTTCTTTCCCGAGTCTTCAGCCGCTTCGGGAACCCAACGTACGCGCTGGGAGCACGGGCATCTCGAGATGATTCTCCGCGAGGTGCCCGCGATGTTGCGCCTCGCGGTCGCGCGTCGGGACAGGCAACTGTTCGGCTTGGCGCTCGATCTGGCCGTGCCTCCGCTCGCGCTGCTGGCCGGCCTGCTCGCACTGACGTGGGCACTCGCTCTGGCGGCTTGGCTTTTGGGTGGTGCGGCGCTCGTGCCGCTGCTGGCCTCTTCGCTGCTGGCGATATTCCTGGCCACGATCCTGGCCGCCTGGCATGTCCGTGGGCGCGACCTTGTTCGACTGCACGAACTGCTTGCGGTGCCTTGGTACATTGCGTCCAAATTGCCGATGTATGTTCGCTTCATCTTGCGCCGCCAACGGGATTGGGTGCGTACCGACCGCAAGTAGATCAGGCAATTCGCTGCCACATGCTGGCGATTCCTTGAACGGCAGGGGCAGGCGAGCTGGGCAGGGAGTCGCGGCGCACTTCAACTTTCAGGCCGGGCAGGCGGTTTGCTCTGCGTGGCAAAATGCGGCGTGCCCGTGTTCGACGCTCGTCGAGTTGCCGGGCCCACAAGATGTTAGCTAGACGCGGTGACGATGAATCGAAAACAGGCAAGCGTGAAGTTGGGGGAGCGCGGCGGCGGGCTTCCCCGGCCGCACCATCCGCCTGAGCCATCATCGAGATGGCCACGTCAGCCTTTGCTCAACGTCTGGGCTGACGACCTGTCTATGGACGAGTTGTTGCAGCAGATGGGCACGGACGCCGGCGCGGGCGTCGTCTTCACCGTGAACCCGGATCATCTGTACCACCTGCAGTACAACCCGGCGTTCGTCAACGCCTATCAATCGGCTGACATCATCACTGTGGACAGCCATTACGTGCGTCTCGCAATGCGCCTGTTGGGCCGGCGTGTGCTGCATCGCCTGCCGGGCTCCGACATCGTGCCGGCGTTCTGTGCGCGTCATGGTAGCAATCCCGCCGTGCGCATCTTTCTTCTTGGCGCCCGGCCAGGGGTGGCCAAGACGGCTGCCGAGGCCATGAATAGGAAAGCGGGCCGCGAACTCGTTGTCGGCGCGCACGGCCCGTCCATGAATTTCGTCAATGATGCTGCGGAGATCGATGCCGTAGTCGACATGATCGTCGCCTGCGGCGCAACCGTGCTGCTTGTTGGCCTTGGGGCGCCCAAGCAGGAGATCTGGATTTCCAATGTGCGCCATCGTTTGCCGCAAGTTCGGGTGATGATGGGCATTGGTGCGACCCTCGACTACGAGGCAGGCGCCGTCAAGCGTGCACCCGTGCTGCTGCGACGACTAGGTCTGGAATGGACATACCGAGTCGCGACGGAGCCGCGCCGCTATCTGATGCGTTATGTTCGGAGCTCGAAATTCTTGTGGTGGATGCTGATGGATCGTCTGGGTCGATACAAGGATCCGTTCGGGAGCGACCCATTCCCGCAGGCGCGTTGACGCGACGCCGTCTTTGGCGGCAAAAGGAAATCAATGAAGAAAGAAAACGTGGCGATCCTGTCGCCATTGTGCTTTTGCCTGTTTGCCGGAAGCGCCTGGGCCGATATGGAGCCCTTCACGCTGGGCGCCAGCGAGACGGCGGAACACCAAAGCAACATCAATCACAGCAACCCGTCGATCTCACCGGCTGTCGCTGACTGGCTCTTCACCACGGAGTTGAACGCCAGCGTCAACCAGTCGTTGGGGCGTGACGCCTTCATTGGTTCTGCCGCGGTCGATTTCAACCACTACAGACACACGCATGCCCTGGACGGTACCGGCTACCAGGCGGCAGCGGAGTTCGACTGGAACACCGTCGGAGATCTCTCCGGGGCGTTCGGCGCCGATTCGCACCGGCGGCAATACGTGTCCGGCGAAACGGCGGAAGTGACGGGGACGAACCCGTCCGCGGCGTCCGAGATCAATGTGCGCAACCTGCAGACCGACAACCATGTGTTCGCGAAGATCGCACTGGGCGGCGACGCGCGCTGGCAATTATTCGGTGGGATGGATGCGAACGAGCGCAACTTCTCCAACGAGGCGTTCAAGATCCAGAACGAGCGCCAGTGGTCTGCCAATGCGGGCACCCATTACGCGACGAGCCCCGACCTGAATTTCGGGCTAGTCGGGTCCTATGTCAACGGCTACTACCCCACGGGCGGGCTGAACGAGGCTCGTTCCAACTTCAACTCGAAGTCCGCCGACATCACCACGAAATGGAAGGCGAGCGGTAGCAGCACGATTGACGCCAGCGCCGGTATCACGTCGGAAGACAACGACGCCCTGGGCGGCACGCGCCACTTCGCGAATGGCTCACTGAACTTGTCTTGGAAGCCGCCCTCGCACTTCGGCGTCAACCTCGGCCTGAAGCGCAGCTCGGACGCGGACACTTCCTCTACGGGGGTCAGCGTCGGCGTGGTCAATGCCAACAACCTCAACGACACGTCAATCAACAACGTGGCCTTGCTCGACGTGACTTACGAGTTGACGGCCAAGGTCAATCTGGACGCGACCGTCGATTACACACAGCGCAAGTACTCCAACCTGCAGCTCTTCGGTTCCACGACCGTCGTCAGCGGCTCGACGAGGACTTCGCGCTTCTACCTCACCGCCCACTACCAGCCGACGCGCACCACCGACCTGAGCTGCGGCGGCGGACGCGAAGTACGCCGCGCGGACGCCGCGCTCAATGTCGGGGCGCTCTTGCCGTCCTACACGGACAACTACTTGCAGTGCGCTGCGGCGATCCATTTCGACTGATCATCTGCATCCCGAAAAGAACAAGAAATGACCACTATCGCCGTCGTCGGCCTGGGCTATGTCGGCCTCCCCCTCGTTGTCGAATTCGGCAAGCTCTCCCGCACCATCGGCTTCGACATCGCCGTCGACAAGGTCGCCAAATGCCAGGCGGGCACCGACCCGTCGCGCGAGATTCCCGATGCCGACATGCGTGCCGCCACGCACGCCGAGTACACGTCGAGCGCGGCCGACCTGGCGGCGGCCGATGTCGTCATCGTGGCCGTGCCAACGCCGGTCGACAACGCCAAGATCCCGGACTTCGGCCCGCTGATCGGCGCGAGCCGCGCGATCGGGCCGCACCTGAAGCCGGGCGCGATCGTCGTCTACGAGTCGACCGTCTATCCGGGCGCGACCGAGGAGGTCTGCATTCCCGAGTTGGAGCGCGCGTCGGGCCGCACCTGGAAGAAGGATTTCTTCGTCGGCTACAGCCCGGAGCGCATCAATCCGGGCGACCGCGAGCACATGCTGACCAACGTCATCAAGGTGGTCGCCGGCGACACGCCCGAGACGCTCGAGCGCGTGGCCGCGCTCTACGAACGCATCGTCAAGCCGGGCGTGCATCGCTGCTCCAGCATCAAGGCGGCCGAGGCCTGCAAGGTGATCGAGAACACGCAGCGCGACTTGAACATCGCGCTGATGAACGAGCTTGCGATCATCTTCGACAAGGTGGGCATCGACACCTCCGAGGTGCTCGAGGCGGCCGGCACGAAGTGGAACTTCCTGAAGTTCAAGCCAGGCCTCGTGGGCGGCCATTGCATCGGCGTCGATCCGTATTACCTCACGCACAAGGCCGAGACGCTGGGCTATCACCCGCAGGTGATCCTGGCCGGCCGGCGCATCAACGACGGCATGGGCAAGTTCATCGCCGAGCAGACCGTCAAGCAGATGATCGCCGCGGGCAGCGCGATCAAGGGCGCGAAGGTGACGGTGCTGGGCCTGACGTTCAAGGAAGACTGTGCCGACCTGCGCAACAGCAAGGTCGTCGACATCATCAACGAGCTGAAGTCCTACGGCGTCGAGGTGTTCGTGCACGACCCGCAGGCTGATGGCGCGGAGGCGAAGCACGAGTACGGCGTCGAGCTGACGGCCTGGGACGACCTGCCGCGCGCCGACGCGATCGTCGCCGCCGTCGCGCATCGCGAATACCGCGCGCTCGGGCTCGACAAGATCACGCCGCGGCTGGTCGCCGGCGGC
>CAIMXF010000625.1 GCA_903845345.1 uncultured beta proteobacterium | reverse complement strand
TGGTCGCCACCGCGACCACCGCCGAGACCTTGAGGTACGAGCTGACTTGCATGGCGCATTGTCGCCCGGCCGCGGCGCCGCGGCGCCGCGCTCGGCGCGCGTGCGCGTACTGCACCCTAAAATCGCCGCCAGACAGCCTGGCAGGCGCGCATTCGTCCGGGAGGGACACAGTGATCTTCGGCATCGACCTCGGCACCACCAACAGCCTCATCGCGTGGCTGAAGGACGGCGTTCCCACGACCATCGCCAACGTGCACGGCCAGGTGCTGACGCCGTCGGCGGTGTCGGTCGACGCCGACGGCAGCGTGCTGGTGGGCGCGACGGCGCGCGAGCGGCTGGTCACGCATCCGAAGCGCAGCGCCGCCTCGTTCAAGCGCCTGATGGGCAGCGGCCAGAAGCTGACGCTCGGCGGCACGAGCTATCGGCCGGAGGACCTGTCCGCGCTGGTGCTGCGCTCGCTGAAGGCCGATGCGGAGCAGGCCACCGGCGAGAAGGTCGAGGACGTCATCATCTCGGTGCCGGCCTACTTCAACGACCAGCAGCGCAAGGCCACGCGCCTGGCCGGCGAGCTCGCGGGGCTGAAGGTGCTGCGGCTGGTCAACGAGCCGACGGCCGCGGCGCTGTTCCACGGCATCCACGAGCGCGACGCCGACGCCACCTTCCTCATCATCGATCTCGGCGGCGGCACCTTCGACGTCTCCATCCTCGAGCGCTTTTCCGGCGTCATGGAAGTGCGCGCCACCGGCGGCGACTCGTTCCTCGGCGGCGACGACTTCACCGAGGCGATGCTCCAGCTGCTCGCCCGCAAGGCCGGCCTCGACGACAAGGCGCTGGCCGAGCCCGCGAAGAACGGCGCGCTGCGCCACGCCGCGGAGTCGGCAAAGCGCGCGCTGGCCTCATGCACCCGCTGCGATGTCGACCTGCAGGGCCTCGGGCTCGACAAGCTCACCGTCACCACCGCCGAGTTCGAGAAGGCCTGCGAGCCGCTGCTCGAGCGCCTGCGCGCGCCCATCGAGCGCGCGCTGCGCGACGCGCGGCTGCGCGTGGCCGACCTCGACGAGATCGCGCTGGTGGGCGGCGCGAGCCGCATGCCGATGGTGCGCCGCCTCGTCTCGCAGCTGTTCGGCCGCCTGCCAGCACGCCACCTCGATCCCGACCAGACCATCGCGCTCGGCGTGGCGGTCTGCGCCGGCCTGACGAGCCGCGACCAGGCGTTCGAGGAGATGGTGCTCACCGACGTCTGCCCGCACACGCTGGGCATCCGCGTCGCCGAGGACGACGGCCGCGGCGGCCACATCGGCGACGTGTTCCTGCCCGTCATCGAACGCAACACCGTCGTGCCGGCCAGCCGCGTCAAGACCGTGCAGACCGTGGCCGACAACCAGACCACGCTGTCGGTGGCCATCTTCCAGGGCGAGTCGCGCCACTGCAGCCAGAACATCGAGCTGGGCAGCGTCGAGCTCAAGATCCCGCCGCTGAAGGCCGGCGCGGTGAAGGCGGAGGTGCGCTACACGTACGACGTCAACGGCATCCTCGACGTCGACATCGCGGTGGCCGACCACGGGATCGAGAAGAACCTGGTGATCCGCAAGCTGGCGGGCGACGTCAGCGACGAGGAGATCGCGCGCCGCCGCGTGGAGCTCGCCGCGCTGAAGGTGCATCCGCGCGACCAGGACCAGAACCGCCTCGTGCTCGAACGCGCGAACCGCCTCTACGAGCAGCTGCTGGGCGACGAGCGCGAGACGGTGGGCCGCTGGCTGGGCCAGTTCGAGGCGGCCCTGGCGCGCCAGGACGGCAAGGAGATCGCCGAGGCCCGCAAGCAGTTCGCCACCGCGCTCGACACCCTCGAACGCGGCCCGGTCTGGTAGCGCCGGCATGAGCCCGTGGGAGATCCTGGGCGTGGGCCCGGACGCCGGCGTGGCCGCGCTGCGCCGCCGCTACGCCGCGCTGATCAAGGAATTCCGGCCGGAGACGCATCCGCAGGACTTCGCGCGCATCCGCGAGGCCTACGAGATGGCGCTGCCCATCGCGCGGCGGCGCGAGGCCGCGGCGGCGGAAGAGGCGGCCCAAGCGGCGGCGGACGAAGCGCCGGTAGTCGTGGTCTCGACGTCGCCGGACGCGCCGTCGCCGCTCGTGCAGGAGGCCGACGCGCTGGCTCTCTACGAAGAGATCGCGGCGCAGGAAACGGTCGCGGCGCCGCCCGTCGCGGACGAATCGACCGGGCAGGAGTCGCCGCTGGCCGCGCACTTCCGCGGCTTCCACGCGATCGCCGGGTCGGCGTCCGGCACGAACGACGAGGCCCACCTGCCGGCGCTGCGCGCGCTGCTGCAGGCGCGCGCGCAGGCCACGCTGGACGACAGCCAGGCCCTCGAGTTCGCGCTGCTGCGCTGGTTCATCGAGGGCGAGTCGCCGCCGCTGACGCTGCTGTTCGAGACGGGCCGCGCGTTCGACTGGCATCGGCACCCGGCGCGGCTGTCGAGCTGGCTGTCGCCCTGGGCGCTGCGCCAGATGGAGGCGCGGCTCGCGTTGTCGCGCGACCTGGTCTACGCGCGGCATTTCAGCGGCAACCTGCGGCTGCGCCGGCTGCACGCGGCGCATCCCGGGCCGGGCCTGCTGGTGATGCGGCCCGCGGCGGTCGAGGCGATGGCCTGGGTCGAGCGCTGGCGCCGCCTCGCCGAGGATGCCGACACGATGCCGCTGGCGGCGAGCCTGAACCCGGTGGCGATCCGCCAGCTGCGCGGGCCGGGGAGCACCGACGTGCTGGTGGGGCTTGCGATGGCCATCTTCGCGCCGGACTTGCCGGCCGCTGCCTGCTGGGCCGTGATTGTCGCGGCAATCGTGTTCGGGCTGCGGCGAGGCATGCAGATGCTTCGTGGCCTGCCCGCGACGAACCTCTGGCATCGCCTCGCGCACCAGATCGTCGGCTACAGGATCGTCGCGGGGTTGCTGGCCCTCACGAGTGCCGCGGTCGGTTGCGTCGTGCTTGCAGTGACGGAAGCTGCGCCCACCTCGATCGCGCAGGCGGTGGCCGCGGTGCTGATCGTGCCGGGCGCCGTGGCCGTCATCGCCAGCGTCTGGGGGGTCGCGGCCTTCCTCGAATCGCTGGTCGCCTGGCACTTCCAATGGCGCGAGGCCGTCGATCGACTCGAGTTCGACGCCTTCCTGCGCAGCAGCGCGATGCCGCCGACCGGTCAGCCGTTCGGGCCGCGTCTCGCATTCGTGCAGCGCTTGAAGTCGATGCGCGCCGCGCTGCGGCTGCAGACCGTCGAGGTCGCGATGCGCGAGCGCCCGCCGCGCGCACAGCCGTTCAGGCGATGGCGAGTGCGCTTCGTGGGCCTGAGCGGCCAGGGCCGCTGGCGCCTGCTGTGGTTTGGCGCCTGGGTTCTCTTCGCGATCCTGCGGGCGATGCACGCCCTCGGTGGCGCCCACTGACCGGAACGGTCAGGGCTTGTCGATCAGCGGCAGCACGGCCGAGATCAGCGCCATCGTCACCGTCACGCCGATGAACAACGGCAGCAGGCTGCGGAATTCGCCGGGCAGCAGGCGTTCGAACGCGGCGCGCAGGCGGGCCAGGCCCTTCTTGGGCGCGGCGGGCGCCGCGTCGTCGGCCGGGGCCGACTCGGCCTGCTCCTCGGCGCGGCGCTGCGCCGCGATCACCGCACGCGCCTGGTTGGCCGCCTCGTGCGCCTTGGCCTCCTGCGCCGCCACCCATTGCGAGGTGACCCAGGACTGCGGGATCAGCGGCTCGTCGCTGGACTCGGCCGGCGCCGGCACCGGTTCGACCACCGGCTCGGCCGCGGGCGCGGTAGCCGCGCGTTCGAGCGCCGTGCGCGACGTGGACGCTGCCGCGTGGGCGGCATCCGGCGTCGCCGGCGCGACGTTCCCCGGCTGGGCGGCGATCGGCGCGAGCTCGCCGTCCTCGAACATCTCGGTGGGCGCGAAACCGCTGTAGTCGTCGTCCTCGGACTGGTGCACGAACATGGTCTCGGCGAAGCCGGCGTTCGGTCGATGCGGATTCTTGGTGGAGCGGGTGAGTGGCTTGAACATGTCTTTCCTCCGGGGGCCGGTTCGTCGCGGGACGGACGTCTCGGTCGTCTTCCCGTCACCGAACCTCAGCACGGCCCGGGCTCCTGGCGTCGCACGGAGTCCGGCGACGGGAGACTGGGTCCGGACGGTGCGTCGGAACGCCCGTCTTTTCTGCGGATTTTCGGCTCTTCGCACCCGGCTCGACTGCGGGCAAAAATGCTGGATTGGCGAGCAGTTCCGCCCGATGGAGGCGGCAAAGGCGTGTCGAATCGCGCCAAACTGCAACCGGACCGTGAACTAGGGATAGCGCAACGGCCCGATGAAAGAAGTTTCGCCGAACTCGACCGCCGACGCTTCCCCAAAAGGGGGGGCCGGCCACCCCCCCGATGGCGGGGCCCTCGATTCGGCGGCGCCGGTCCGTGGTCTTTCGAGACCAAGCCGGATGCCCGGCTCGCATCGGCCCGATGCGCATTCCGCATCGTGAATCGGCATCGCACCCGCTACAGTGGATCAATCGCCACCCACCCCGCGCCCGTCGCGCCCGGAGCTCCGCATGAAGCTGCTGATCGGCAACAAGAACTACTCGTCCTGGTCGATGCGTCCGTGGGTCATGCTCACGCAGTTCGACATCCCGTTCGAGGAGGTCCTGGTCCGCTTCGACAGCTTCGCGCCCGACTCGGCGTTCAAGGCCACGGTGGCCGCGCTGTCGCCCGCCGGCAAGGTGCCGATCCTGGTGGAGGACGACGGCTTCGCGGTGTGGGACACGCTGGCGATCGCCGAAACCGTGGCCGAGAAGTTTCCCGGCAAGCCCATGTGGCCGCGCGACGCGCGCCGCCGCGCGCGCGCCCGCAGCGTCTGCGCCGAGATGCACAGCGGCTTCGGCGCGTTGCGCAGCGCGTTCGGCATGAACATCGAGGCGTCGCTGCCCGAGGTCGGCGCGCGCGTGCTTGCCGGGAACGCGGCGGCGCGCGCCGACCTGGCGCGCATCGTCGAGCTCTGGCAGGACGCGCTCGCCGAATCCGGCGGCCCGTTCCTGTTCGGGGACTACTCGATCGCCGACGCCTACTTCGCGCCGGTGCTGATGCGCATCCGCACGTACGCCTTGCCGGTGCCGGCCGACGTCGCCGCCTACATGGCGCGCGCCGTCGTCGCCAAGGGCACGGCGGCGTGGATCCGCGACGCGCTGGAGGAAAGGGAATTCCTGCCGTTCGAGGAAGACTACCGCACGTCGCGCGACTGACGCGGGCGCGCGACGCGGCCACGCCACGCTCCCGCACCAGCGGCGTCGCGCCGTCTTCCTTCGGTATATTGGCCGAACATGTCCGATGCCCGTCTTTCCGCGCTCGCGCCCCTCGCGCTGGCCGCCCTCGCGCTGCTGACCGGCGGCGCCGCCTTCCCCCAGTCCGCCGCCGAGCCGGCCTCCGCGCCTTCCGCGTCCGCCGTGGTGCTGACCCTGTCGACCGAGGCCGACGTGACGCCGGAGGGCGCCGCGCTGCCTCCCCCGACGCCGGCCGATGCCCCCACGGGCAATGCAACGCATGCCGGCGAGGACGTCATCCGCGATGCGCGCGACGCCTTCGTCCGCCACGACCGTGCGCGGCTCGCGGAGCTGCGCGCCACCGCGTTGGCCAACCGCCTGCCGCTGGCGCCCTGGGTCGACTACTGGGAGATCGTCAACCGCCTGGCCGAAGTGAGCTCCGACGAGGTCGAGCAGTTCTACGCGCGCTGGCCCGGCACCTACGTGGAAGACCGGCTGCGCAACGACTGGCTGCTGGAAGCGGGCCATCGCCACGACTGGGACGCGTTCAAGCGCGACTATCCGCGCTTTCGCATGAACGACGACCGCAGCGTCACGTGCTACGCGACGTTGATCGACCATCTCGCCGGCCAGGAAGTACACGATGCGGCGCTCGCGGCATGGCTGGCCGTCAAGGACATCGACGGCGGCTGCCAGCTGATGGCGCAGACGCTCTACGACGACAAGGTGTTCAACGACGCCGACGTGTGGCGCCGCATGCGCCAGGCCACCGGCCTGCCGGCCAGGAGCGCCGAACGTGCGCTGCGCGGCGCGGCGCAGATCCTCGGCAAGCCGGCGTCGAAGGAGATGGGCACGCTGCTGGAGAATCCGGCGCGCTTCGTCACGCGCAAGTCCGACATCAGCACCTCGCGCCGCAACGACATGATCGCGATCGCGCTGGCGCGCATGGCCGCGAACGATCCCGCCGCCGCGGCGCTGCAGTTGCAGGAGCGCTGGCAGTCGACGCTCGGCGCGGACAACGCGGCGTGGCTGTGGGCCGAGATCGCCCGCCACGGCGCGCAGTCGCTGCTGCCCGACGCCGTCGCGTGGGCCGACAACGCATGGGCCGCCCGCAAGCCGCGCAGGGGCGAGAAGCCCGGGCCGCCCGACTGGGGCGACGAGGTGCTCGAATGGCACGCGCGCGCCGCGTTGCGCGCGGGCAGCGGATCGCAGCGCTGGAAGGACGTCGCGCGCGCCATCGACGCGATGAGCCCGACGCTGCGAGCGCAGGACAACTGGACGTACTGGCGCGCGCAGGCCGAGCTCTCGCTGGCGCTCGATGCGCGCGGCGCCGGCAGCGAGGCGGCCATCGCCGACGCCAGGCGCCAGCTCAAGGCGCTGTCGGCCAACCTCAGCTTCTACGGGCTGCTCAGCGCCGAGGATCTCGGCGGGCAGTTCGTGCTGCCGGCACGTCCCGTTCCGCTGACGCCGCTCGAGCGCGGGCTGGCGCACGCGAATCCCGGCCTGCAGCGCGCGCTCGCGCTGAGCGCGCTCGACATGCGCGACGAGGGCCGCCGCGAATGGAACTTCACGCTGCGCGGCATGAACGACCGCGAGCTGCTCGCGGCGGCGCAATGGGCCTGCGACCAGAGCGACTGGCAGCTGTGCATCAACACCAGCGAGCGCACCAGGGGCGAGATCGACATCGCGCAGCGATACCCCATGCCGTTCCGCCGCGACATCGTCGAGGCCGCCACCAACGCCGGCCTCGACCCCGCCTTCGTGTTCGGCCTGATCCGCCAGGAGACGCGATTCATGGGCAACATGCGCTCGGCCGTGGGCGCCAACGGCCTGATGCAGCTGATGCCCGCCACCGCCAAATGGGCCGCCAGGAAGGCCGGCATCGCGTACCGGCCCGACCTCATCACCGACTCGTCCACCAACCTGCGCATCGGCAGCTTCTACCTGAGGCTGGTGCTCGACAGCTTCGGCGGCTCCGACCCGATGGCCGCCGCGGCCTACAACGCCGGCCCGGCGCGCCCGCGGCGCTGGCGAGGCGGCATGATGCTCACGCCCGAGATCTGGACC
>CAIMXF010000624.1 GCA_903845345.1 uncultured beta proteobacterium | reverse complement strand
CTCCAGCCGCTGGATGGCCTGGGTCAGCGGCGGCTGCGTCATCGCCAGGCGCGCCGCGGCGCGGCCGAAGTGGCACTCCTCGGCGAGGACGGCGAACTGGCGCAGTTGCCGCAGGTCGAACAGGGTGTCGTTCATTGATTCACCGGACATATCAATCGAGCACGATGAATCTATTGGACACGCTTTTTAGCGAGGCCGATACTGCGGGCCAGACCGAAACCCGACAACGCCAGGAGACCGCCCATGTCCGCTGCCAACCGCCGCTCCAAGAACATCACCGAAGGCGTCTCCCGCGCCCCCAACCGCTCGATGTACTACGCGATGGGCTACGAGGAATCTGACTTCGGCAAGCCGATGATCGGCGTGGCCAACGGCCACTCCACGATCACGCCCTGCAACTCCGGCCTGCAGCCGCTGGCCGATGCCGCGGTGGCCAGCCTGAAGGAGTTCGGCGCCAACGCGCAGCTGTTCGGCACGCCCACCATCTCGGACGGCATGGCGATGGGCACCGAGGGCATGAAGTACAGCCTGGTCTCGCGCGAGGTGATCTCCGACTGCGTGGAGACCTGCGTGGGCGGCCAATGGATGGACGGCGTGATGGTGATCGGCGGCTGCGACAAGAACATGCCCGGCGGCATGATGGGCATGCTGCGCGCCAACGTGCCGGCCATCTACGTCTACGGCGGCACCATCCTGCCGGGCCACTACAAGGGCAAGGATCTCAACATCGTCAGCGTGTTCGAGGCCGTGGGCCAGTTCTCGGCCGGCAAGATGAGCGAGGAAGACTTCTGCCAGATCGAGCGCCGCGCCATCCCCGGCCCGGGTTCGTGCGGCGGCATGTACACGGCCAACACCATGTCGTCGTCGTTCGAGGCGCTGGGCATGTCGCTGCCCTACTCGTCGACGATGGCCAACGTCGAGGGCGAGAAGATCGAGAACACGCGCGAGTCGGCGCGGGTGCTGGTGGAGGCGGTCAAGGCCGACCTGAAGCCGCGCGACATCGTCACCCGCAAGGCGATCGAGAACGCGGTCGCCGTCATCATGGCCACCGGCGGCTCCACCAACGCGGTGCTGCACTTCCTGGCGATCGCGCACGCGGCGGAAGTCGAGTGGACGATCGACGACTTCGAGCGCATCCGCAAGGTCACGCCGGTGCTGTGCGACCTCAAGCCCAGCGGCGAGTTCCTGGCCATCGACCTGCACCGCGCCGGCGGCATCCCCCAGGTGATGAAGCTGCTGCTGGACGCCGGCCTGCTGCACGGCGACTGCATCACCATCACCGGCAAGACCATCGCCCAGACGCTGGCCGACGTGCCGTCCGTGCCGCGCGCCGACCAGAAGGTGATCCGCACCGTCGCCAACGCGATCTACCCCGACGGCCACCTCGCGATCCTGCGCGGCAACCTCGCAACCGAAGGCTGCGTCGCCAAGATCACCGGCCTGAAGAGCCCCGTGATGACCGGCCCGGCGCGCGTGTTCGAGGACGAGCAGACCGCGCTGGCCGCCATCATGGCCGGCAGGATCGTCGCCGGCGACGTGATGATCCTGCGCTACCTCGGCCCCAAGGGCGGCCCCGGCATGCCCGAGATGCTGGCGCCGACCGGCGCGCTGATCGGCCAGGGCCTGGGCGAGTCCGTCGGCCTGATCACCGACGGCCGCTTCTCGGGCGGCACCTGGGGCATGGTGGTGGGCCACGTCGCGCCCGAGGCTTACGAGGGCGGCGCGATCGCGCTGGTGCAGGAAGGCGACTCGATCACCATCGACGCCCACAAGCTGCTGCTGCAGCTCAACGTGCCCGACGAGGAAATAGCCAGGCGCCGCGCCGCCTGGCAGAAGCCTGCACCGCGCTACACCCGCGGCGTGATGGCCAAGTTCGCGAACCATTCGTCGAGCGCGAGCTTCGGGGCGGTGCTCGACAAGTTCGAGTGACGCCGTCGCACCGAAGACACCGGGGCACCCGCGGGTGCCCTTTTCTTTGGACAATCGACCCATGACGCCGCCCGAGCAACCGCCCTCGCCCTCGCTGTCGCCCTCCGACGCCGACCCGATGCCCGTCGCCCCGCCCCAGCCCGACTTCGAGCTGTGCTGCGGCAACGGCTGCGACCCGTGCATCTTCGACCTGCACGACCTGGCGATGGACGCGCATCGGCAGGCGTTGCGCGCGTGGCGCGCGCGGCATCCGGACGCGGCCGCCTGAACCGCCGAGGCTCGACATGCGAAATACGTCCGCTGCGCGCCGCCTGCGCGCTCGCGAGCGCGGGCCCGCCCGCTGAATCGTCACCGGATTGCGATACGCTCGTAACCTGGCAGAAACATTCAGGGAGCGCCACTTGGTGAAGTCATTCGAACGGGCGTTGCTCGCCTGCGTTGTCGCCTGCATGCCGTGTTTGGCACACGCCCAGGGGTTCAAGTGCAAGCAGGCCGACGGCTCGGTGAGCTACCAGGATCACGCCTGCGCCGCGGGCAGCGCGAGCAGCAGCGCCATCCAGACCGACATGAGCGGGATCGACGTCAGCACCCTGCCGGGCTACAACAATCTCGACCCGAGCTGCCGGCAAAGCGCCAAACACACCGTGTCGGTCTGCGTGCCGCAGATCGATGAGTCGATGAAGCGCTGCTATCACAGCCGGCTGTCCGCGCACTGCTACGTCGACATGACCGCCAGCGCCGGCGCGCATCGCGACCCGGTCTGCGTGCGCCAGGCCACGCCGTGCGGGTCGGAAATCATCGGCGACGCGACGCGTTGCATCGTCCAGCAACTGCCGCCCGCCTGCCAGCAACAGCTCGCCGGGCGCTGAGGCCGGCTCAGTCGAACAACGCCTCGACGTCCTCGCTCCAGCCGCGCGGGGACTTGGACCACGCCTTGTTCACCGCCGTCTCGGGCCGCGCCAGCTGGCACCAGCCCTGGCGGCGCGCGAAGTCGAACGCCGCGTGGGGCTCGTCGTTGATCAGCAGCAAGGCCTTGAGGCCATCGTCCGACCAGCCGATCTCCAGCGTCGACGACAACTCGGCGTCGGTGACGTCGGCCGCGACATAGACCAGCAGCGCATCCTGCACGGGATGGGCGTCCTCGACGTCGGTGTCGACCGCGTAGAAGAAGCCGGTCTCGCCGTCGTCCTCGAACACGGTCGCGTAGCGGCCTCCGGGCGAGTCGGCGTCGACCACCAGCGGCCGGCCGACGCGCAGCTCCTCGCAGGCGACGATCTTCAGCGGCATCGCCGATGCGCGGCCTATTGCTTGGGCCGCGTCTTGCCGTCGCGGTGCTTGTGAAGGTGGCCGAGACCCATCGCGTCGATGTTGCGGTCGAGGCGGTCGCGCTTGCGTTCGGCGTCGCGGTTCATCGCCTTGCGCTTGGTCCAGCCGGTGGCGTCCGACCAGATCCACCAGACGGTGGCGATCACGAACGGCGAGACGAACTTCCACAGGTCGCCGGTCAGCTCCCAGTTCCAGTGGCCCATCGGACCCCAGTCCATCAGGTTGCAGACGATCAGGATGACGCCAAGGACGACGAAGAACATGCAATACCCCTGCCCGGCCGCGACCCGCGCGCGGAACCTGGCGGGGCCAGGCTGCGCGCGTCGGGCGGATGCGTCCGGGAACACGTTGAAAGGACGAATCGGTCCAATGTAGCAGCAACGTCCGCGCAAAGCCGCCCGCAGGCGGCCGCGGGGCGAGCCCGAAGGCCCGCAAGCGTCAATTGTTCTCGGCGAGCTGATCCAGGATGGCCGGGTTCTCGAGCGTGCTGGTGTCCTGCGTCACCTTCTGGCCCTTGGCGATGTCGCGCAGCAGGCGCCGCATGATCTTGCCGGAGCGCGTCTTGGGCAGGTTGTCGCCGAAGCGGATGTCCCTGGGCTTGGCGATCGGGCCGATCTCCTTGCCGACCCAGTCGCGCAGCTGCTTGGCGATGGCCTTGGCCTCGTCGCCGGTGGGGCGCGAGCGCTTCAACACGACGAAGGCGCAGATCGCCTCGCCGGTGGTGTCGTCGGGGCGGCCGACGACCGCGGCCTCGGCCACCAGCTCGGTGCACGACACCAGCGCCGACTCGATCTCCATCGTGCCCATGCGGTGGCCGGACACGTTGAGCACGTCGTCGATGCGGCCCGTGATGGTGAAGTAGCCCGTCTTCGCGTCGCGGATGGAGCCGTCGCCCGCGAGGTAGTAGCCCTTGAGCTCAGGCGGGTAGTAGCTCTTCTTGAAGCGCTCAGGATCGCCGAAGATCGTGCGGATCATCGAGGGCCACGGCTTCTTGACCACCAGCAGCCCGCCGGTGCCGTCGGGCACGTCGTTGCCCAGCTCGTCGACGATGGCCGCGGCGATGCCGGGGAACGGCAGCGTGCACGAGCCCGGCACCAGCGGCGTGGCGCCCGGCAGCGGCGTGATCATGTGGCCGCCGGTCTCGGTCTGCCAGAAGGTGTCGACGATCGGGCAGCGCCCGCCGCCCACGTGCTGGTGGTACCACTCCCACGCGGCCGGGTTGATCGGCTCGCCGACCGAGCCGAGGATCTTCAGGCTCGTGAGGTCGTAGGACTTCGGGTGCACCTTGTCGTTGGCCTCGGCCGCCTTGATCAGCGAGCGGATGGCCGTGGGCGCGGTGTAGAACTTCGAGACCTTGTGATCCTGGATCATCTTCCAGAAGCGGCCGGCGTCCGGATACGTGGGCACGCCCTCGAACACGATCTCGGTGCCGCCCAGCGCCAGCGGACCGTACGCGATGTAGGTGTGGCCGGTGACCCAGCCGATGTCGGCGGTGCACCAGAACACGTCG
>CAIMXF010000623.1 GCA_903845345.1 uncultured beta proteobacterium | reverse complement strand
GGTGATGGCCGTGGCCAACCGCACGCTGGAGCGCGGCGAGAAGCTGGCCGTGCGCCTGGGCGCGCAGGCGCTGCGCCTGGCCGACGTGCCCACGCGGCTGCACGAGTTCGACATCGTCGTGTCCTGCACCGCCAGCACCTTGCCCATCATCGGCCTGGGCGCCGTCGAGCGCGCGCTGAAGACCCGCAAGCGCCGCCCGATGTTCATGGTCGACCTGGCCGTGCCGCGCGACATCGAACCTGAAGTGGCGCAGCAGCGCGACGTCTATCTCTACACCGTCGACGATCTGTCCGAGCTCGTGCGCAGCGCGGGCGCGAAGCGCCAGGCGGCGGTCGAGCAGGCCGAGGCGATCATCGACGCCGGCGTGCTGGGCTTCTCGCACTGGCTCGACCAGCGCGCCACCGTGCCGCTGATCCAGGCGCTCACCCGCCAGGCCGACGACTGGCGCAGCGCCGAGCTGCAGCGCGCGCGCAAGGCGCTGGCCAAGGGCGACCCGGTCGACGCGGTGCTCGAGGCGATGAGCCGTGCGCTCACGCAGAAGATGCTGCACGGCGCGCTCACCGAGCTGCGCACCAGCGAAGGCGAGCAGCGCCATCGCGTGACGGACGCGGTCACGCGGCTGTTCCTGCGCCAATCCCCGCGCGATCCGGCCGACCCGGGCCTGTAGCGACGCGAAGCCGTCGGGGCGTCGCGACGACGTCCTCCACGCGAGCCGATACGCATCGGCTCCCCGCCCGCTTCACCTTGCCGATCCGCCCATGAAAGACACGCTCCGCCACCAGTTCGAACGCCTGGGCATGCGCCTGCAGGAGCTCGACGCGCGCCTGGCCGACCCGGCGTCCACCGCCGACATGAACAGGTTCCGCGAGTTGTCGCGGGAACAGGCCGAGGCCTCGGAGATCGTGGAACTGTACCGCCGCTTCACGCAGCGCGAGGCCGACCGCGCCACCGCCCGGGAGATGCTGGATGCGGGCGACGACGACCCCGAGATGACGGCGATGGCACGCGATGAGATCGCCGCCTGCGACGCCGATCTTGCGTCGCTGGAAGCCACGCTGCAGGCCACGCTGCTGCCGCGCGACCCGGACGATGCGCGTCCCGCCTTCGTCGAGATCCGCGCCGGCAGCGGCGGCGAGGAGTCGGCGCTGTTCGCGGCCGACCTGCTGCGCATGTACCTGCGCTATGCCGAACGCCAGGGCTGGCGCAGCGAAGTGATGAGCGAGAGCCCGTCCGACCTCGGCGGGTTCAAGGAGGTGGTGGTGCGGCTGGAGAATCCGTCCGGCGCACGCGGCCTGGCCGCCGCCACCGAGGGCGTCTACGGCCAGTTGCGCTTCGAGTCGGGCGGTCACCGCGTGCAGCGCGTGCCGGCCACCGAGACGCAGGGCCGCGTCCACTCGAGCGCCTGCACGGTGGCCGTGCTGGCCGAGCCCGACCCCGCCGCCGACGTCACGCTCAATCCGTCCGAGCTGCGCATCGACACCTTCCGCGCCAGCGGCGCCGGGGGCCAGCACATCAACAAGACCGACAGCGCCGTGCGCATCACGCACATTCCAACCGGCATCGTCGCCGAATGCCAGGACGACCGCTCGCAACACCGCAACAAGGCCAAGGCGATGACCGTGCTGCTCGCGCGGCTGCAAGGCCGCGAGCGCGCGGAACGCGAGGCGCGCGACGCCGCCGAACGCAAGAGCCTGATCGGCTCGGGCGACAGCTCCGACCGCATCCGCACCTACAACTTCCCGCAGGGCCGGCTGACCGACCACCGCATCAACCTCACGCTCTACAAGCTGGGCGCGGTGATGGAGGGCGACCTCGGCGACGTCGTGGGCGCGCTGCGCGCGGCGCGCGCGCAGGAGCAACTCGCCGCGCTGGAGTCGGGGGCGTGACGACGGTCGACGCGGCACTGCAATCGGCCCGCGCGCTGGGCGTCGAGCGCCTCGACGCGCACCTGCTGCTGTCCCACGTGCTGGGGCAGTCGCGCGCCTGGCTGCTGGCGCACGGCGACGCTGCGCTGACCGACGCCTGCGCGGCCGCCTTCCAGGCGCTCGCCACGCGGCGCGCCGCGGGAGAGCCCTTCGCCTACCTGGTGGGCGAGCGCGAGTTCCACGGGCTGAGGCTTGCCGTCAGCGCGGCCGTGCTGGTGCCGCGCGCGGACACCGAGACGCTCGTCGACTGGGCCCTCGACCTCCTGCGCGGGGAGTTGCACGACGCGCCCGCGCCCGCGCTG
>CAIMXF010000622.1 GCA_903845345.1 uncultured beta proteobacterium | reverse complement strand
TGGCGCACCTGGAAGGCGCAAGCGCCGTGCGCGTCAGGTGCGCAGCACGAGCCCGGCCTGCGCGCCTTCGGGCCGCAGCGCCTGCAGCATCATCAGCACGAGGCGGCGCAGCGCGTCCCATGGCTCGGCGGGCCATTGCGGGTGGCGCAGGCCCTTGAGCACGCCGTCGCACTCGCTCGCCGCGCTGACCAGTCGCGCGGCCATCGGGCCCGACAGCCGCGGCAGCGCACGCTCGAACAGCCGCTCGCGCGCGCCCCAGATGCGCGCCTCGCGCAGGGCCATCGGCATCGGCTTGCCGTCGGCCATGGCGTCCTGGATGCGCTTGAGCGCGCGGATGTCGTCGGACAGCTTGTAATGCACGAACACCGCCGCTTCGCCCTCGGCCTGCAGGCCGTCGAGCATGCGCAGCGCGCGCGGCACCTGCACGGCCATCACGGCGTCGCACAGGCGCGAGACGTCGTGGCGGGCGACGTCGAGCACCGCGTCCTCGACCTGCGCGAACGTGATCTCGCCGGGCGGATACAGCAGGCCCAGCTTCTGGATCTCCTGGTGCGCGGCCAGCAGGTTGCCCTCGACGCGGTCGGCCATGAAGGCCAGCGTGGCCTCGCCGGTGGCGCCGGCCTCCACGCGCTGGCCCTGCAGCGCGAAGCGCTTGGCGAGCCACGCGGGCAGCGCGTTGCGCTCGATGACGTCGGCCGCGACGCTCACGCCCGCGCCGTCGAGCGCGTTGAACCACGCCGCCTTCTGCTGCTGCCAGTCGAGCTTGGGCAGGTGCACCAGCAGGCGGCTGTCCGCGCCGGCTTCGGTGGCGAGCTGCTGCAGCGCCTCGCCGCCGTCCTTGCCGGGCTTGCCCGACGGGATGCGGATCTCGATCAGCTGCCGGTCGGCGAACAAGCCCATGGACTGCGACGCCCCGAGCACGCTGCTCCAGTCGAAATGCGCGCCGCTGACGACGAACACCTTGCGCTCGCTCACGCCACCCGCGCGCACCGCGGCGCGGATCGCGTCGGCGGCCTCCTGCGCGCGCAGCGGCTCGTCGCCGTGCACCACGTAGACGTCGCGCAGGCCGCGTGCGAGATGGTCGGCGAGTTGTTCGGGACGGACTTGCATGTCGCGCGTTCAGCGGCCTGCGGCCTGCGACGCGGCCCATTCGACCGCCGACACCGACGATGCCGCCGACGCCGGCGCGAACGCCGCCGACGCCGCGTGCGCGGCCTGCGCCTGCGCCGCCGGCCCGGTGGGCTTGCCCACGGCCGACAGCACGCGCACCAGCTGGTAGGCCATGTCGGACTGCATGTCGCGGTACAGCGCCTTCATCTCGGTGTCCTTGGCGAGCGCGTCCTTCTCGTCGTAGGTCATGTCGCGAAAGCGCTCGATGTCGGCCAGCGGCAGCAACTCGATGCCCTTCGGGTCGAGCACGCGGTAGCGCAGCTTGACGTGCAGCTCGAGCTCGCGCACCTGGCCGAACGCGGTCGAGGCCTCGACCGTCGTGTGCTGCGTGTCCTCGATGGCCTCGATGACCACCTGCGACTCGGGCACCGGCACGATGTGCGCGGTCGACGGCAACGCGCGCCGGATCTCGTCGGCCATCGTCGAGCGGTCGGCGAAGCCGGACAGCGCGATGCGTTCGTAGTTCAGCGGTTGCGCGATGCGCCGGTGGAATCCGCAGGCGGCCAGCGAGGCCGCGGCGGCGACCGCGAGCGCGGCGAGGGCCAGCCGCCGCGGCGCCAGGCAGCGAGCGCGCGGCCGCTCCGGAGCGAGCTGCCCAGCCCCCGTCGGGGGGCGGCGAACGAAGTGAGCGGGGGTCGTCATCTCACACGACGATGTTGACGAGACGGCCCGGCACGACGACGACCTTCTTCGCCGGCTTGCCTTCCATCCATCGCACCGCCTCGGGCGACGCCAGCGCGAGCGACTCGATGGCCGCCTTGTCGGCGCTCGCGGGCACGAGCACGCTGCCGCGCGTCTTGCCCAGCACCTGCAGCACGAGTTCGATCTCGTCCTGCACCAGCGCTGCGTCGTCGACCGTCGGCCAGCCGGCGTCGAGCAACTGCTTGCCCTGGGCGGCGTAGCCGAGATCCGTCCACAGGCCTTGCGTGATGTGCGGGCAGGCCGGGTACAGCGCGCGCAGCAGCACCGAGAAGCCCTCGCGCAGCACGGCTGCGGAGCCGGCGCTGCCGTCCGTCGCGAAACCCTCGAGCGCGTTGAGCAGCTTCATGGCGCCGGAGACGACGGTGTTGTACTGCATGCGCTCGTAGTCGTACGTGACCTGCTTGAGCAGCACGTGCACCTCGCGGCGCAGCGCCTTCGCGGGCGCGCTCAGATCGAGCCCGGCGACGCTGTCGGACGCGGCCTTGACCGCCTCGCCGTTCTTCACGCCGAACGCCCACACGCGCTTGAGGAAGCGGTGCGCGCCTTCGACGCCGGAGTCGTTCCATTCCAGCGTCTGCTCGGGCGGCGATGCGAACATCACGAACAGGCGGGCGGTGTCGGCACCGTAGCGGTCGATCAGGGCTTGCGGGTCGATGCCGTTGTTCTTCGACTTCGACATCGTCGTCATCTCGTACTCGACCGGCGTGCCGTCGGCCTTGAGCCGGTAGCCCTGGACGACGCCCTTGTCGTTGAAGACGGTCTCGACGTCCTGCTCCCAGTAGTAGTTCTTGCCGGCGTCGGCCGGCTTCTGGAAGTACGCGCCCTTGAGCACCATGCCCTGCGTCAGCAGGTTCTTGAACGGCTCGCTGAACTTGATCAGCTTGAGGTCGCGCATCACCTTGGTCCAGAAGCGCGCGTACAGCAGGTGCAGGATCGCGTGCTCGATGCCGCCGATGTACTGGTCCATCGGCATCCAGTAGTCGGTGCCCGCACCGACCATCTGCTCCGAGTTCTTCGGATCGCAATAGCGCATGAAGTACCACGACGAATCGACGAACGTGTCCATCGTGTCCGTCTCGCGCCTGGCCGGCTTGCCACACCTGGGGCAGGCGACGTTCAGGAAGGCCGCGTGCTTGTTGAGCGGGTTGCCGGAGCCGTCCGGGATCAGGTCTTCCGGCAGCACCACCGGCAGGTCCTTCTCGGGCACGGGCACGACGCCGCA
>CAIMXF010000621.1 GCA_903845345.1 uncultured beta proteobacterium | reverse complement strand
TTCGGCGTGCTGATCGACTACGCCAGCGAGGCCGCCGCCGAGGCCGCGGCGCGCCGGCTGATCGACACCCAGGAGCGCGCCGACGGCGTGCCGGTGGCGATCGGCATCGGCACCTATCCGGGCGCCGGGCTGTCGGCCGACGACATCCTGCGCCATGTCGAGATCGCGATGCACCGCGCGCAACAGGCGAGCCGCTCATCGTTCGCGGTGCACAAGTTCGGCTTCGAGTCGTGGCAGCGCAAGCGCGACCGCGTCGAGGCCGGCCTGCTGCGCGCCGCCGAGGAAGGCCGCTTCCGTCTCGCCGCGCAGCCGCGCTTCGACACCCGCACCGGCCTGGCCGTCGCGCTGGAAGTGAACCTGCGCTGGCGCGACCGCGAGCTCGGCGAGGTTGCCGCGAGCCAGTTCATGGGCGTCGCCGAGGAACGCGGCCTGGTCGGCGCGCTCGACGACTGGGCGCTGGAGCACGGCCTGCTTCAGCAGCGCCGCTGGCGCGACGCGGGCCATCCGCTGCGCCTGAACATCAACGTCTCCGACTGGCAGCTGACGCAGCCAGGCTACGCCCGCCGCGTGGCCGCCGCGCTGGAAGCCGCCGGCTGCGCACCGTCCGATCTCGAGATCGACGTCGCCGAGTCCGCGCTGCTGGCCGAGC
Source organism: uncultured beta proteobacterium (assembly GCA_903845345.1). Lineage (GTDB taxonomy): Bacteria > Pseudomonadota > Gammaproteobacteria > Burkholderiales > Burkholderiaceae_C > Scleromatobacter. Next base: position 16,500 of record CAIMXF010000621.1, on the reverse strand, counting down.
CGGAGGCCGCGCTGGCGGCGGTGCGCTCGCTGGCGCGCCAGGGCATCCGCGTGATGCTCGACGGCTTCGGCGTGGGCACCAGCTCGCTCGCCGCGCTGCAACGCGTGCCGTTCGCGGGCGTCAAGCTCGACCCCGCGCTTTCGCAGGCCTGCGCGGGCGCGGGCGCCGAGTCGCGCTGGGTGCCGGCGCTGGTGCAGCTGGTGCACGCGATGCAGCTCGAAGTGCACGCGATGGGCGCCGACACCGAACCGCAATGCGCGGCGCTGATGGCCGCGGGCTGCGACGGCCTGCAGGGCCGGCGCCTGGGGCCGTGGATGGAAGAGCGCGCGCTCGAGTCCTGGTTTAGCCTGCCGGCGTCGCAGCGACGGCTCTGACGCCTGCGAGGACGCCAGCGGGTGACGGCCGCCGCTGAAGCCGCCTCAGGCGTCCTGCATCTGGTCCTCGCCGCCCAGGTTGGGCGCGATGTCTTCTTCGAGATCGAGATCCTCGCGGTGCGCGTCCTCCGCGCGCGGGGGCGTCTCGCGCGCGCTCGCGGGGTCGGACGGCGGCGGCGGCGATGGGGCGGACGGGTTCATCGGGAATCCTTTCTTCGGCGGCGACGGCGCCACCCTGCCTCCTGATCCTCGCACGACCACACGCGGCCTGGCGTAGGACAGGCACTACAGGGCATCGGGACACCCGCCGGCATCCAGCGCCGGACATTTCGCGCATCCTTCAGGCGTCGTCTCCCGATTTCCGCGAAAGCTTCGTCCGATGTCCACCTTCTCCCTCCGCAACGCGCTGCCCGTCGTCACTTCGGTGGTCTCCGCGCTGTTCCTCGTCACCGCCGGATCGCAGGAACCCGCTGCGCAGGCGAGCGCGCCGCCGCAGGTCGCTCGGGTCGAGGTTCAGCATTGCGTGGCGAACGGTCGCGATCTCGACGACTGCCTCGACGAAGCCGACGGCAAGGCCTTGATCGAGCGCGCCGACTGGCTGGCGCGCAGCGACGACGCCGCTCGACGAGCGAGCCAGCCATGAACGCCCGGGGCGCGACCGCCAACGCCGCAGGCGCCGCCCCGCGAGCCCGCAGGCGCGACGCCGGCGCACCGGCGCGCTCGCTGGATGTCTACGTCGTGGAGGACAACGTCATCGTCCTCGAGAGCCTGATCGCCGCGCTGGAGGAGCTCGCGCCGGTGCACGTGGTGGGCACCGCGGCCGACGAGAGCGTGGCGATCGACTGGCTGGACGCCGCCGGCGATCGCTGCGACCTCGTGATCATCGACATCTTCCTGCGCACCGGGTCGGGCCTCGGCGTGATCGCGGCGGCGCGCCGCAAGCGTCCCGAGGCGGCGCTGGTCGTGCTCAGCAATTACGCCACCGACGAAATGCAGGCGCGCTGCATGGCCATCGGCGCCGACCGCGTGTTCGACAAGTCGCGCGACATCGACCAGCTCGTCGCGTACTGCATCGCGCTGAGCACGCGCGAACCGGGCGAACTGCCGCACTGATTCATGCGTCGGCGGTGCGGTCTTGGTCTTCGAGACGGGCGCGAGCGCGCATGCTGGTTGCCCTGTAGTTCCCGTCCTACGCCGCTGACGGTGCCTGCCCGACACGCAGGCACGCTCCGCCCCTACCGGCAACCACAGGCTTGTCGCGCACACTGAAAACGTCCTTTCGTAGCCAGACCGATCAACCACCGGCGACGGCAACGAATCCAACCATCCAGGAGTCACAACATGTCCGAAACCTCGCTGTCCAACGCCTCGGCTTCCACCACGGAACACTTCAACCGCGCCGCCGCGTCGCTCAAGGCCGCCGAACGCGACGCCCAGGCCGCCATCGGCAGTGCCGTCGACGGCCTGACCAGCGCCTACGGCGACGCCAAGCCCGCGCTGTCGCGCTACGCCCAGAGCGCGCGCGACTACGCCAGCGACAGCTACGCCTCCGCCCGCGAACGCGCCGCCGCCCTGAAGGATCGTGGCCAGCAAGCCGTCGAATCGACCCGCGGCTACGTCTCGGACGAGCCCATCAAGTCGCTGCTGATCGCCGCCGCCGTCGGCGCGGCTGTCATCGCGCTGGTCGAGGTGGTGCGCATCCGCCGCAATCGCTGAAGCATCCCCCGAACGCGCGACGGTTCGTGTCGAACCGCCGCCTGCAAAACGCGGACAATCGTGGCCAAGGCTTTCCCTTGGCCGCCTTTCATTTGGAGGGAGACACCGTGATCTACAAGTTCAAGAGCAAGGCCACCGGCGACCTGATCATGACGCAGCCGGTGGGCGAGCGCGTGCTGTCGCTGATCGGCAAGCCGGCATCGGCGCAGGGCATCATCGAGGTCGACCAGATGTCGGCGGCCATCGCGGCGCTGGAGTCGGCGGTCGCCGCCGAGAATCCTTCGGGGGCCGATGACGACTCCGGCGGTCACGCCGATCGCGTGGGCCTGCGCCAGCGCGTGTGGCCGATGGTCGAGATGCTCAAACGCGCGCTGGCCGAGAAGCAACCGATCGTCTGGGGCGCCTGAACACTGATGAGACCTGTCGAATGAGCCACGCGGAAGCGACGCGACTGATCGCGGTACGACACGGCGAGACCGCCTGGAACGTCGAGGCCCGCCTGCAGGGCCAGCTGGACATCCCTCTCAACGACCGCGGCCGGGAGCAGGCGCGGCGCACCGCCCACTGGCTTGCGGAGGATCACCCCGAGGTGGTCGTGAGCAGCGACCTCGCGCGCGCGCAGGCGACCGCCCAGGCGATCGCGAGCTTCAACCGCATCCCGCTCGAACTCGACGCCGGCCTGCGCGAACGCAGCTTCGGCAGCTTCCAGGGCATGACGCACTCCGAGGTGGCCGAACGCTGGCCCGAGCTGTCCGCGCGCTGGAAGAGCCGCGACCCCGACTTCGCGCCCGGCGACGGCGAGTCGCTGACGGTCTTCTATGCGCGCTGCATCGAGGCGACGCTGCGCATCGCCCGACGCCACGTCGGCAAGACGGTGGTGCTGGTGGCGCACGGCGGCGTGATGGACTGCCTCTACCGTGCCGCCACCCGCGTGCCGCTCGACGCGCCGCGCATCTGGCAACTCGACAACGCCTCGATCAACCGCCTGCTGCATACCCCCTCGGGTTTGACGCTCGTCGGCTGGAACGACACCAGCCACCTCGATCTCGATGCGCCGACGCTGGACGAATCGGCCGACAAGATGCCTGTTGCGGCCGCGCTGGCCGCACGTACCGACTGAGGCGTCAGAACTCCGGCGGCGTCCCGAACAGGTCGCTGCCGCTGCGCGCCGGCGGCGCCAGCCCCAGGTGTCGGTAGGCCGCCACCGTCGCGATGCGTCCGCGCGGCGTGCGCTGCAGGTAGCCCTGCTGGATCAGGTAGGGCTCGATGACATCCTCGATCGTGCCCGGCTCCTCGCCGATGGCGGCGGCGACGTTGTCCAGGCCCACCGGGCCGCCGTCGAAGCGGTGGACGATGGCCTCGAGCAGCTTGCGGTCCATCAGGTCGAAGCCTTGCGGATCGACGTCGAGCATCGCCAGCGCCAGGTTGGCCACCGGCACGGTGATCCGGCCCTGGGCCTTGACGTCGGCGTAGTCGCGCACCCGGCGCAGCAGGCGGTTGGCGATGCGCGGCGTGCCGCGCGAGCGGCGCGCGAGCTCGAGCGCGCCGTCGGGATCGATCGGCACGCCCAGCAGGCCGGCCGAGCGCGTGACGATCAAGGCCAGCTCGTCGGACGTGTAGAACTCCAGCCGCGCGACGATGCCGAAGCGATCGCGCAGCGGATTGGTGAGCATGCCGGCGCGCGTGGTGGCGCCCACCAGCGTGAACGGCTGCAGGTCGAGCTTGATCGAGCGCGCGGCCGGGCCGTCGCCGATCATGATGTCGATCTGGAAGTCTTCCAGCGCCGGGTACAGGATTTCCTCGACGACCGGCGACAGCCGATGGATCTCGTCGATGAACAGCACGTCGTTGCGCTCGAGGCCGGTGAGGATGGCGGCGAGATCCTTGGGCTTTTCCAGCACCGGGCCGGAGGTCTGGCGCAGGTTGACGCCCAGTTCGGCCGCGATGATGTGGCTCAGCGTGGTCTTGCCCAGGCCCGGCGGGCCGAACAGCAGCACGTGGTCGAGCGATTCGGAGCGCTTGCGCGCGGCGCCGATGAAGATGTCGAGCTGCTCGCGCGCCTTGACCTGGCCGACGTAGTCGTCCAGACGCTTGGGGCGCAGCGCCCGCTCCATCACCTCTTCGTTGGGCGACGACGGGCTGGCGGCGACGACGCGCGCCGGACGCGGATCGCGAGCACCGGCGCCGTTGAAATCGTCGGTCTGTATGGACATGCAGTGATTATGACGTGCCACGATTGCCGGCGGCGGGAACATTCGGCGGCGCGGCCGCTCGAACCCGGCTCACGTACGATCCACGCCATGAACAAGCCACCCCTCTTCCTCGCCGCCGCGGTCTTCGCCGGCGCCGCCGCCCATGCCCAGGTCACCGTCGACAAGCCCTGGATTCGCACCACCGTCGCCCAGCAGACCACCACCGCCGCCTACCTGACGATCACGTCGGCCAAGGGCGGCAAGCTGGTGTCCGCGAGTTCGCCGGTGGCGGCGTCGGTGGACGTGCACGAGATGAAGATGGACGGCGACCTGATGAAGATGCGCGCCGTCGACACCCTGGCGCTGCCCGCCGGCCAGCCGGTCGAACTCAAGCCCAACGGGCTGCACATCATGCTCACGGGCCTGAAGGCGCCGGTCAAGGCCGGCGACGTGGTGCCGATCAGGTTGGTCGTCGAGGACGCGAAGGGCAAGCGCGAGACGGTGGATGTGAAAGCCACGGCGCGCCAGAACTGAAGCGCTACGACAACGCCTTCATCGCCAGCTTGATGCCGTCGCTCACGGCCACGTCCTTGGGCAGCCCCTTGATCGCCATCGCCGCTTCCTTCTCGTTGTAGCCGAGCGCGATCAGCGCCTGCACGATGTCGCCCTGGGCGTCGCTGGCGATGGTCGCGCCGCTGGCGGCGAGCTCGGGGCCGAGCTTGCCCTTGAGTTCGAGCAGCAGGCGCTCGGCGGTCTTCTTGCCGATGCCCGGCACCTTCTGCAGCCGCCCGCCTTCCTGGCGCGCAACCGCGCCGGCGAGGTCGCTCACCGACAGCCCGGACAGGATGCCCAGCGCGGTGCGCGGGCCGACGCCGGAGATCTTGATCAACAGACGGAAGGTGGCGCGCTCCTCGTCGGTGAGGAACGCGAACAGCTGCTGCGCGTCCTCGCGCACCACGAAGTGGGTGAGCAGCGTCACGCGTTCGCCCAGGCCCGGCAGGTTGCAGAACGTGCTCATGGGCACGTCGACCTCGTAGCCGACGCCTTGCACGTCCAGCAGAACCTGCGGGGGCGTTTTTTCCGCGACGATGCCCGTGAGACGACCGATCATGCGGAGATTATGTGTTGACCGACAATCGGCGCGTTCAAACGCAGTCAACCGAAGTCCCACGTGATCGTCCGCCGCGCCTTCTCCCCACCCGACAACGAGCGCCTTGCCCATGTGTGCGGCGTCCTCGACGAGAACCTGCGCGCGATCGAGCAGGGGCTCAACGTCGCCATCTCGCGGCGCCAGGAACACTTCCGCGTCGAGGGCGGCAAGCTGCAGGCGCCGCGCGCACTGGCGCTGATCGAGGCGCTGTACGAGCGCAGCGGCCGCCCGATCGACGAGGAACAGCTGCAGCTGCTGCTCCACGAGGCGCAGCGCGACGTGATCCAGGGCCACGCCAGGCCGGTGGCCCCCTCGGAAGCCGTGGCCGGCGGCGAGATCGTGCTGCACACGCGGCGCGCCAACCTGATCGGCCGCACGCCCAACCAGGTGCAGTACCTGCGGCAGATCCTGTCGCACGACATCACGCTGGGCCTGGGCCCGGCCGGCACCGGCAAGACCTTTCTCGCGGTGGCGTGCGCGGTCGACGCGCTCGAGCGCGCGAGCGTGCAGCGCATCGTTCTGACGCGTCCCGCGGTGGAGGCCGGCGAGCGGCTCGGCTTCCTGCCGGGGGACCTGTCGCAGAAGGTCGATCCGTACCTGCGCCCGCTGTACGACGCGCTGCACGACCTGATGGGTTTCGAGCGCGTGACCAAGGCGTTCGAGCGCGGCGCCATCGAGATCGCGCCGCTCGCCTTCATGCGCGGGCGCACGCTCAACCACGCGTTCGTGATCCTCGACGAGGCGCAGAACACCACCCCCGAGCAGATGAAGATGTTTCTCACGCGCATCGGCTTCGGCACCAAGGCGGTCGTCACCGGCGACCTGACGCAGGTCGACCTGCCGCGCGGCGCGCGCAGCGGGCTGGCCGACGCGTCCGAGATCCTGCGCAACGTCGCCGGCATCGCCACGACGCAGTTCGGCTCGCCCGACGTCGTGCGCCATCCGCTGGTGGCACGCATCGTGGAAGCCTACGAGGCGGCCGCGTCGCAAGACGGGACGAGCACGCCGCCCGAGCGCCCCGAACGCGCTGCGCCGGCATCGGCCACGTTCCAGGAAGGCAAGCGCAGCAGCCGCGGAGGACGTCCCTGATGGCCCGTACCCCGTTGCCCGACCTGCAGCTGAGCCTGCAGTTTGCAGACGCGACGCACCGCGCGCTGCTGCCGCGCCACCAGGTCGCGCGCTGGATCCGCGCCGGCCTCGAGCTGCCCGCCGCGATCACCGTGCGCATCGTCGGCGAGGAGGAGGGACGGGCGCTCAATCGCGAGTACCGCCACAAGGACTACGCCACCAACGTCCTGACCTTCGACTACGTGAAGGAGCCCGAGATCGAAGCCGACCTGGTGCTGTGCGCGCCGGTGGTCGCGCGCGAGGCCATGGACCAGAAGATAGCCCTCGTCGCCCACTACGCGCACCTGCTGGTGCACGGCACGCTGCACGCTCAGGGCTACGATCACGAGGACGACGGCCCCGAGGCCGCGTGCATGGAGGCGCGCGAGACCGAGGTGCTCGCAAGGCTGGGCTTCGCCGATCCGTACGCCTGACGGTGCGGCAGGCCGCGTCAGATACCCTCCCCCCTAATTTGCGCACTTTCGCCGTTCGGGCGACGCTGCCAAGCTCTGTGGCCCGGCGCACGGTGCGTCGACGGAGGGTACACACATGAACAGACTCGCAGCCTTTGCCGCACTCGGCTTGCTCGCGGCACCGGCCTTCGCCGCAACGATCGACGAGACGATCACGTTCAGCCTCAGCGGCTTCGTCGACATCTACGGCACGTCCACGCCCCCATCTCGCTGATCACGGGGTCGATCACGCTGAATTACGACCCGACGCTGACCTACGACAACGACATTTCCGACATCACCGTCAACTACCTGACGGGCATCACGGTCGGCTCCCCGCTAGGATTCACCTATCAAGGCGGCTACCTGGAGTTCGGCGGCACCGCCAACGACTCGGACATCGTCGGCGGCTATACCAACGACCTGGTGGTCGCTTTCAACGTCAACGACCCGGCGCACCCCAGCTTCTATCCGTGCTCGACTCCGGGCTACGGCTGCGGCAATTACACGGGCAGCGATCTGGTGGATGCCGCCGGCTATACCCAGGCGGATTCCGGCACGGCGTGGTTCTACGGGGTGCCGCAGAGTTCGGTGTCCACGGTGCCGGAGCCCGCACCGTTCGCCCTCCTCGGCGCTGGCCTCGGCGCGCTGGCCCTGGCTTTGCGCCCGCGCCGCCGCTGAGAAGCCTCCCGTGCCTGTGTCGCGGCGGCTCAGCCGCCGCGCTTGAGCACCCGCGCTGCTTCCAGCGCGAAATAGGTCAGCACGCCGTCCGCCCCGGCGCGAAGGAACGCCAGCAGCGACTCCATCATCACGGCTTCGCCGTCCATCCAGCCGTTGATGGCCGCGCCCTTGAGCATCGAATACTCGCCGCTGACCTGGTAGACGTAGGTCGGCATGCGGAACTCGTCCTTCACGCGGCGCACGATGTCGAGGTACGGCATGCCGGGCTTGACCATCACCATGTCGGCGCCTTCGGCGATGTCGAGCGCCACTTCGCGCAAGGCCTCGTCGGAGTTGGCCGGGTCCATCTGGTAGACCTTCTTGTTGCTCTTGCCGAGGGTCGCGGACGAGCCGACGGCATCGCGGAACGGGCCGTAGAACGCGCTTGCGTACTTGGCGCTGTAGGCCATGATGCGCGTGTGCAGGTGGCCGTCGGACTCCAGCATCGCGCGGATCGCGCCGATGCGGCCGTCCATCATGTCGCTGGGGGCCACGATGTCGACACCGGCCTCGGCCTGCACGCGCGCCTGGCGCGTGAGCATGGCGACGGTGGTGTCGTTGACGATGTAGCCGGTCTCGTCGAGCAGGCCGTCCTGGCCGTGCGACGTGAACGGGTCCAGCGCGACGTCGGTCATCACGCCCAGTTCGGGAAACTGCTTCTTCAGCGCGCGCACCGTGCGCGGGACCAGGCCGTCGGGATTCAGCGCCTCGGCGCCGTCGGGCGTCTTCAGCGACGCCTCGATGGCCGGAAACAGCGCGAGCGCGGGCACGCCCAGCGCCACGCATTGCTCGGCCACGCCCAGCAGGCGGTCGATGGTCATGCGCTGCACGCCGGGCATGCTGGGGATGTCCTGCACCTGGTTGCGGCCGTCGATCACGAACACCGGGAGGATGAAGTTTCCGGGGCTGAGCCGGTGCTCGCGCATCAGTTCGCGGCTGAAGGCGTCGCGCCGCATGCGGCGCGGACGGCTGGCGGGAAATGGAGGCAGGTGCGACACAGTCAGAGGACCCTTTTTACGTCAAAACTACGCATCTGGCCCGCTGCGACGCTCGTTTTTGCTGTCGCGCAAGCCTGTTGATCTGCTACATTCCGTTTCGGACGATGTGCGTGAGCGTATTGTCCCCTGCTTTTCCTCCCTGAGCAGGTGCCTTGCGTGATGACAGCGTCAAGGCTTTGCAGCCTCGGTCGTCCACTTCGTGGATACCGGGGCTCTTTCTTTTGCGACGCACGAGCCATGTTTCCGGGACTGCGGCGCCAGGGAACTGCCAGGATCGCCGCACATAATGGGCCGATGATCGGTCTCATTCCCTGGGTCAAGGCCCTGCACATCGTCTTCGTGTCCAGCTGGTTCGCCGGGCTGTTCTACTTGCCGCGGATCTTCGTCAACCTGACGCAGGTGCCCAGCGACAGCCACGCCGAACGCGAGCGCCTGCTGCTGATGGCGCGCAAGCTGTACCGCTTCGCGAGCCTGCTGATGGTGGTGGCGATCGCCCTGGGGATCGCGCTGGTCGCGCTGGAGCCCGGCGTGCTGCACGGCCAGTACTGGCTGCATGCCAAGCTGGCGCTGGTGGTCGTGGCGATCGGCTACCACCACATGTGCCGCGGCATGCTGCGCAGCTTCGAGAAGCTCGAGAACCGCCGGCGCGAGCGCTGGTTCCGGGTGTTCAACGAGATGGCGGTGCTGCTGTTCGCGGGCATCGTCATCCTGGTCGTCGTGCGTCCGTTCTGAGCGACGGGGCCGCAGGCTAGACGATGGCCCGGCCCGCACGCGCCCCCGCGCGCATCCCGCGCCTGCCGGCCAGCGTGCCCGAGCATCCGCGCGAGAGTTCCGCGCTGACGCTGACCGTCGTCTTCGCCGGACTGGTCATCTACGCGAGCCTGTACCCGTTCTCGGGTTGGTTCTGGCCGGCGGGCCAGCCGCTCTCGGCGTTGCTGGTGCTGCGCTGGCCGCGTTATCACGGCGGTTTCGACGACTGGTCCAACTTCGTCGGCTACATGCCGCTGGGAGCGCTGGTGTACGCCAGCGCGCTGCGGCGCGGGCGGCGGCCGCTCGCGGCCGGGCTGATCGGGCTTGTCTTTCCGTCGGCGTTGTCCTGGACGATGGAATTCACGCAGCACTTCCTGCCAGGGCGCTATTCGTCGCTGATGGACTGGGCGCTGAACTCGCTGGGCGCCGCCGCAGGCGTGAGCCTGGCCGTGGCGATCCATTCGGCGGGCGCAGGCGGCCGCTGGGCGGCCTTGCGCGAGAACTGGTTCGTGCCGCGCAGCGGCGCCACGATCGCGCTGCTGGTGCTGTGGCCGATCGGCTTCCTGTATCCGCGCAACGTGCCGTTCGGCCTGGGCATCACCTGGGAACGCTTGCAGGAGGAGGCGTACGACCTTCTGAGCGACCACCCACTGGCGCCCTGGTTCGAATGGCTGTGGGCCAGCCTCGGCGAGAACACCGGCACGATGTCCAAGGCGGCCGAAGGCTTTGCCGTGGCGCTCGGGCTGCTGGGCCCGTGCCTGGTCGCGTTCGCGATCACCCGGCGCGGCTGGCGCCGCGCGGCGGTGGTGGTGGCCGCCGTCGTGGTGGGACTGGCCGCCAACACGCTCTCGGCTGCGCTCAACTTCGGGCCGGTACACGCGCTCGGCTGGGTGACGTCGACGGTGCCCATGGGCCTGGCCCTTGGCGCGTTGCTGGCGCTCGCCTGCGTCTTCATCGGGCACCGCCCCGCCGCCGCCCTGGGCCTGGTGGCGCTGTCGGTCAACGTCGCGCTGGTCGCCCAGGCGCCGTCCGATCCGTACTACGCCGACAGCCTGCAGCAGTGGGAGCAGGGCCGGTTCATCCACTTCCACGGGCTCGCGCAATGGGTCGGCTGGCTGTGGCCGTTCGCGGCCCTCGTCGCGCTGTTCCGGCGCCTCGTCGACAGCGATCCGCCATCGCGGGCCTGACCCACCCCGCCACGGCCAGGGCCGGTTTCCGCAGCTCGGCTGCTCCAGCCTTCCTACAATGCAGGGCATGTACTACAAGCACCACATCTTCTTTTGCCTCAACGAGCGCAAGCCCGGCGAGGACAGCTGCTCGCTGGTCGGTGCGCAGGCCGGGTTCGACCACTGCAAGTCGCGCATCAAGTCGGCCGGCCTCGCCGGGCCGGGCGGCATCCGCGTCAACAAGGCCGGGTGCCTCGACCGCTGCGCCGGCGGCCCGGTCGCGGTGGTCTACCCGGACGAGACCTGGTACACGTTCGTCGACAAGAGCGACATCGACGAGATCGTCGACTCGCACCTCGTCGGCGGCAAGCCGGTCGAGCGCCTGCTGCTGCCGCCGGACGTCGGCCGCTGAATCTCCGTTGCAATGAACACCTTCACGAAGCGCGGCGAGATCGCCGGGCCCGTCGGCCCATTGAGCGTCGCCGTCGATACCACCACCGACCTGCCCGAACGCGGACTGGCCGTGGTCTGCCATCCGCACCCGCTGCAGGGCGGCACGATGGACAACAAGGTCGTCACCACCGTCGCCCGCGCGCTCGTGCAGCGCGGCTGGCGGGTGGTGCGCTTCAACTACCGCGGCGTCGGCGGCTCCGCCGGAGCCTGGGACGAGGGCCGCGGCGAGGTCGACGACGCGCTCGCGGTGATCGCGGCGCATCGCGTGGCTGGCGAGCCGCTGGTGCTCGGCGGATTTTCCTTCGGCGGCTTCATCGCGGCGAGCGCGGCCGCGAGACTTCCCGACGCCGACAAGCCCGGCAGGCTGGTGCTCGTCGCCCCGTCCACCGCCAGGCACGACGCCCCGCCCGTCAGCGCCGAGACGCTGCTGATCCACGGCGAGGCCGACGATGTCGTCCCGTTGTCGGCCTCGATGGACTGGGCGCGTCCGCAGGCGCTGCCGGTCGTCGTCGTGCCCGGCGCGGGGCATTTCTTCCATGGCCAGCTGGTGCTGCTGAAGTCGCTGGTCTTCCGAAATTTTGCCGAGTGACATCGGCCTTCCCGTGAAAAAGCTCCTTGCATTGCTGAGCCTGGCCAGCGCCGGTTTGGCCGCCTTCGGCCAGGCGCTGCCCGCTCCCGAGATCGCGGCGCGCGAGTACCTGCTCGTCGACATGAACGCCGGCCAGGTGCTGGCCGAGCGCGGCGCCGACACCCCCACCGATCCGGCGTCGCTGACCAAGTTGATGACGGCCTACCTCGTCTTCGAGGCGCTGAACGAGCACAAGCTCTCGCTGGCCCAGAAGATGCCGGTCTCGCAGCGCGCCTGGGCCGAGCGCAAGGGCGGCGGCTCGCTGATGTTCATCGACACCACGATGCGGCCCACGGTCGACGAACTGTTGCAGGGCCTGATCGTCGATTCCGGCAACGACGCCGCCGTGGCGCTGGCCGAGGGCGTGGGTGGGAGCGTCGACGGGTTCGTCGGCATGATGAACCGCCAGGCCCAGGCCTGGGGCCTGAAGAACACCACGTTCAAGAACGCGTCGGGCCTCGCCGAGGCCGGCCATCGCAGCACGCCGCGCGACCTGGTGACGATCGCCGAACGCGTCATTCGCGACTTCCCCGAGTACTACCACTACTACTCGCAGCGCGACTTCAAGTTCAACAACATCCACCAGGACAACCGCAACATCCTGCTGCGGCGCGACCCGAGCGTCGACGGCATGAAGACCGGCTACACCGAGGCCGCGGGCTACTGCCTGCTGGCCAGCGCGCAGCGCGACTTTCCGAACGGCAAGCGCCGCCTGATCGCCATCGTGATGGGCACCGCGGCCAGGGAGGCGCGCGCCGACGAGGCGCAGAAGCTCCTCAATTGGGGCTACACGGCGTTCGACGACCTGCGACTGGTCGAGGCCGGCAAGGCCGTGGGCGCCCCGGTGCCGGTGTGGAAGGGCAAGCAGGCGCAGGTGTCGCTGGGCAGCCCGGACGCCATCTACGTCGCCGTGCCCAAGGGCGAGGGCGAGCATCTGAAGACGACGGTCCAGCGCACCGACCCGCTCGTCGCGCCACTGGCGAAGGGCCAGCGCGTCGGCTCGCTCAACGTGGCCACGGCCGCCGGAACCACGATGGCCACGATACCCCTCACCGTCCTCGAGGACGTGCCCCAGGCCGGCCTGTTCGGCCGCGCATGGGATGCCATCCGGCTCTGGATCAAGTAGTCTTGCGACCTGAGGAGCGGATTCGTCAACTTGACACGATCCGCACGCGGGTTTCCAGTGCCGTCGCGCCGCCGGCGCGCGGTTCGCCCAGAAGCTTTCGACCATGACTGCCTTGCCCGACACGCTGTGCTATCTCGACGGGGAATTCCTGCCGTTGAACCAGGCCAAGGTCTCGGTGATGGATCGCGGCTTCCTGTTCGGCGATGGCGCCTACGAGTCGATCCCGGTGTACGGGCGCCGGATGTTCCGCTTCGACGATCACATGGCGCGCTTCGAACGCAGCCTGGGCAAGCTGGAGATCGAGGCCGACCTCGACCGCGAGGCCTGGCTCTCGCGGCTGCGCAAGGTGATCGCCGCCTTCCCGGCCGCCGACCAGCTCGTCTACCTGCAGGTCACGCGCGGCGTCGCGCCGCGATCGCACCTGATGCCGCTGGGCCTGAGGCCGACGGTCTTCGTGACGACGAGCGAGCGCTTGTTCCCCACGCCGGCGCAGCGCGTGCAGGGCCTGGCCTGCATCACCGCGCGCGACTTCCGCTGGCAGCGCGGCGACATCAAGAGCACCTCGCTGCTGGGCAACGTGCTCGCGCGCAAGATCTCGGCCGACCAGGACGCCGACGAGACCATCCTGCTGCACGACGACGTGCCGGGCGGCCCGTGGCTGACCGAAGGCGCTTCGAGCAACGTGTGGGTCGTGCACGAGGGCGCGCTGCTCGGCCCGGCGCCGGGCGACCACGTGCTCGCCGGCGTGCGCATCGAGCTGCTGCGAGAGCTGTGCGAGGAGACGGGCACGGCGTTCAACCTGCGCCCGGTGAGCGAGGCTGACGTGCGCTCGGCCGACGAGGTGCTTCTCAGCTCCGCCTCCAAGGAAATCATCGCCGTCACGCGCATCGACGGCGAACAGGTCGGTCACGGCGCGTTGCGCGGTCGGCCGGGTCCGGTTTATGCCCGTCTACACGAGGCTTACCAACGTGCGATTCGGTCGCAATCCATTTGAACGGTTCAGCCGCCATGCAAGAAATTCCGCACGACCAATCGCTGATCGTCTATCCGAGCGAGTTCCCCATCAAGGTGATGGGCCCGCACGCCGAAGGGTTCGTCGACGCGATCGTGCAGGTGGCCAGGCAGTTCGATCCGGATTTCGACCACACCACGGTGGAGACCAGACCCAGCAAGGGGGGTAATTACCTGGGCATCACGATCACGGTTACAGCCACCAGCCGTCCGCAGCTGGATGAGTTGTACCGGACATTGACCGCGCATCCGATGGTCAAGATCGTTCTGTGATGGACAGGTGGGGAAGCGACTCTCAGAGGCTTCATGCATCTCACCAGAAACGAGACCGAAAAGTGCGTGATGGCGCGCATCGTTCGGCAGAAAAAGCTACATCAGAAGAACTTCACGCTGAAGCAGTTCGGCAGCTGGACCAAGGCTGAGGCCGCGGCGAAGAAATGGGTCAAGGTGACCCTGGCCGAACTGCCGCCACCGATCGGCATGAAGAACCGGATGACCAGCCGCAACACGTCCGGCGTCGTCGGCGTGCGCCTGGTCCACGCGGTGCGGCGGCGCGAGGAAAAGGAATATCCGGACTGGCGCTGGATCGCGTTCTGGCCCGGCTGCCCCAACTCGGGCGGCATCGGCTGGTCGGTGAACAAGTACGGCGACGAACACGCCTTCGTGCTCGCCTGCCTTGCGCGCCGGCTCGAGAGCGTCGACCGCGAAGCGATCGACGCCGAGTTCGAGTCGTTCAAGGGTTCGCGCGACTTCAAGCGGCTGCTCAAGCTCAAGCAGATCACCCCGGCCTGAGCGGCTCGAAGGCCGCCGTCCTAAAATCTGGCATTGGCGCTATCTCGGCGCCCCCTGGGACCTCGCCGAATGACCACCGCGGCCGCCGAAGGCCAACCCCTCCCGCCGCTGCTGCGGCCTCTCGGCCGCTGCGCTTACGAGCCGACCGTCGACGCCATGAAGGCGTTCACCGCGGGTCGCGGTCCCGAGACCGCCGACGAGATCTGGGTCGTCGAGCATCCGGCCGTCTTCACGCAAGGCCTGGCCGGCAAGGCCGAGCACCTGCTCGATGCCGGCGACGTGCCCGTGATCCAGACCAACCGCGGCGGCCAGGTGACGTACCACGGGCCCGGCCAGGTGGTCGCCTATCCGCTGGTCGATCTTCGCCGCCAGGGCATCTACGTCAAGGAATTCGTCTTCAGGCTGGAACAGGCGGTGCTGCGCACGCTCGCCGATTTCGACGTCACCGGCCATCGGGTGGCGGGGGCGCCGGGCATCTACGTGAAGCTGGCCGATCCGTTCGGGCACGCGGTGCTGGGCAACGATCGACCGGCCTGGGATCCGTTCCAGGGACTCGGGAAGATCGCGGCCTTGGGTGTAAAAGTGAGCAACCACTGCACGTATCACGGCGTCGCGCTGAACGTCGCGATGGATCTGCAACCCTTCGAGCGGATCAACCCGTGCGGTTATGCCGGGTTGAAAACCGTCGATCTCGCTACACTGGGTGTGGTTGCCGACTGGGCAATGGTGGCCGACCTGCTGGGCCGCCGCCTCGCCGCGCAGTTCACGCGCTGAGAACAAGGACGCCTCGACCCCGGCGCCGCAGCCCTCATCCGAGCGTCGTGCTCGACACATTTCGCGTCGTCCTTCGAGGTCGGCGCCGCACTCGAATGTCCACCGAAGCCACCCCGAACGCCGTCCCCACGCCAGCCTACGACGCCAGCGCCAAGCAGAAGGCCCAGGCCAAGACCTCGCGCATCCCGATCAAGATCGTCCCCGCCGAGCAACTGAAGAAGCCGGACTGGATCCGGGTGCGCGCGGCGCTTCCGAGCAGCCGTTTCTACGAGATCAAGAAGATCCTGCGCGAGCACAGCCTGCATACGGTCTGCGAGGAGGCGTCCTGCCCGAACATCGGCGAGTGCTTCGGCAAGGGCACGGCCACGTTCATGATCATGGGCGACAAGTGCACGCGGCGCTGCCCGTTCTGCGACGTCGGCCACGGCCGCCCGGATCCGCTCGACGTCGACGAGCCGAAGAACCTCGCGCGCACGATCGCCGCGCTGAAGCTCAAGTACGTCGTGATCACCAGCGTCGACCGCGACGACCTGCGCGACGGCGGCGCCGGCCACTTCGTCGAATGCATCCGCCAGATCCGCGAGCTCTCGCCCGAGACGCGCATCGAGGTGCTGGTGCCCGACTTCCGCGGCCGCGACGACCGTGCGCTGGAGATCCTGAAGGCCGCGCCGCCGGATGTGATGAACCACAACCTCGAGACGGCGCCGCGCCTGTACAAGCAGGCCCGCCCCGGCAGCGACTACCAGTTCAGCCTGAACCTGCTCAAGAAGTTCAAGGCGGCGCACCCCGACGTGCCCACCAAGAGCGGCATCATGGTGGGCCTGGGCGAGACCGACGAGGAGATCCTGCAGGTGATGGCCGACATGCGCGCGCACCACATCGACATGATCACCATCGGCCAGTACCTCGCGCCGTCCGGCCACCACCTGCCGGTGGCGCGGTACGTGCACCCCGACACGTTCAGGATGTTCGAGCAGAAGGCCATCGAGATGGGCTTCAGCCATGCCGCCGTCGGCGCGATGGTGCGCTCCAGCTATCACGCGGACAAGCAGGCCGAGCACGCCGGCTTGGACATGGGCGCCGCCAACTAG
>CAIMXF010000620.1 GCA_903845345.1 uncultured beta proteobacterium | reverse complement strand
GGCGCGATGCCGCGCGCCAGCGCGAACCACACCAGCAGCACCGCCAGCGGCAGGATGACGAACTGCGGCAGGATCACGCCCTTGATGATCTCGGTGGCCAGGCGCGAGCGCTTGTCGAAGGTCTCGGCCACCTGCACCACGACCCCCGAGTTGGCGCCCGCGGGCGTGCCCACCCACAGGTAGGCGACGCGCACCGCGTCGTTGTGGACGGTGTCGTCGCGGAACTGCACCTCGTCGGCCGGTGCGCGGTCCTCCGGCGGCGCGCCGAGTTCGGCGTCGCCGCTGGCGAGCTCGCCCTGCGCGCTGCGCACCTGGTACCAGACGCGGTCGACGTCGTCGCTGCGCAGCAGTGCCGCGGTCGGCTCGGCCAGGCGCAGGCCGTGGCGGCCCGCGAGGCCGCGGTCGAACGCGGGGTCGGCGCGCATCTCGCGCGCGACGCTGAACGCCAGCTGCCCGAGCTCGCGGTCGTACGGCCGGTTGGCGATGCCTTGCGCGACGAGCCACGTCAACGCCACGCTCATCGGCCACAGCAAAAGCAGCGGCGCGAGCATCCAGTCGAGGATCTCGCCGAAGAGAGAGCGCTGTTCATGTCTGTCGGACATCTTGGGCGGTCAGCATAAGCGACCGGCCAGGAGGCCCGTCGATCTCACGGGGGCGGCGGGCTCGCGTGGCCGCCGACGTCGCGCCGCGTGATGAGCGTGCGCGCCGACTCGCTGTCGGACAGCGCGCCCACGTGCAGGCACGCGGTCACCACCTGCGCGGCCTGCTGCAGCAGCGCCGTCTGGTAGCGCTGGGCCAGCGGGCTCGCGTCGATGACGCTGCGGCGCCAGGCGGCCAGCGCGATGTCGAAGCGCTGGATGGTGCGCACGTGCGCCGCGAGTTCGGGAGCGGCGTTCATCGCCTCGAGCAGCCGCGTGACCGCGAACGCGGCCTCGGCGGCGATCGGCACCACCTGCAGCTCGTCGCTCGACTGCGTGGGATGCGTCAGCACACCCATCAGGCGCGACGCGTGGTGCACCAGCACCCGGCTGCAGTCGGCAAGATGGTTCCAGGCGTCGGCGTTCATTTCCAGGGCTTTCGTGTCGCGTTGGAAGCCAGTGTCGGAGGTCGCGCACGACCGCTGCGCCGCAGAAAGACCGGTTCGTGCCGGGCGCACGATCTTCGGCGCCGCGCGTTGTCGAACGGGCACACGATGCGCACTTGTTCACGAACTGCCGCGGCGCCTGCGAGGCGCGCACGAGCGGGCTGGCGGCGTCGCGACGGTCAGGCCGCGATCTTCTCCAGGCAGTAGCCGAGGCCGCGCACGGTGGCGATGCGGATCGGGCCCTGCTCGATCTTCTTGCGCAGCCGGTGGATGTAGACCTCGATCGCGTTGTTGCTCACTTCCTCGCCCCATTCGCACAGGCGGGTCACGAGCTGGTCCTTGCTGACGAGGCGCCCGGCGCGCTGGAGCAGCACCTCGAGCAGGCTGATCTCGCGCGCCGACAGCTCGATCATCTGTTCGTTGATGTAGGCGACGCGGCCGGTGGCGTCGAAGGTGAGCGGGCCGTGGCGGATCACGCTGGAGGCCGTGCCGAGCCCGCGCCGCGTGAGCGCGCGCACGCGGGCCTCGAGTTCCTGCAGCGAGAACGGCTTGGCCATGAAATCGTCGGCGCCGAGGTCGAGGCCCTTGACGCGCTGGTCGACCGAGTCGGCCGCGGTCAGGATCAGCACCGGCAGCGTCGAGCCGCGCGCGCGCAGCTTGCGCAGCACCTCCAGGCCGTGCAGGCGCGGCAGTCCGAGGTCGAGGATCAGCAGGTCGAACTCGTGCGAGGCGAGGGCGGCGTCGGCCTCGGTGCCGCTGGACACCTGGTCGACGGCGTAGCCCGAACCACGCAGCGAGCGCAGCAGGCCGTCCGCGAGGACCTGGTCGTCTTCGGCGATCAGTAGGCGCATTCGACTGTCTCCTGGCCCTTTGGGCTCGTTATCGATGGATTTGACGCTGACGGCCATTTTCGGGCGATTCGCCGCCCGGCGCGGCATCGATGGCGCTCTATATTGATTTTTGTCGCGGCGTTGTTGCTGGCTCACGCAGCGAGCTTCAGCCCGCGAATAATCTTTCCTCAATAGCTGTACAGATATCCAGCTAATGGTCATAATCCCAGCAGCGCAAACCCAACACGGAGAATCCGCATGGACGCCCCCACCAAGAACGCCTCGAAGAACGCCAACCCCGCCGCCAACCAGGCGGTCAACGCCGCGCCGGTCACCCTGACCCCCGCGTTGAACGCCGAGAAGGCCAAGGCCCTTCAGGCCGCGCTGGCCCAGATCGAGAAGCAGTTCGGCAAGGGCTCCATCATGCGCCTGGGCGCGGGCGAGGCCATCGAGGACATCCAGGTCGTGTCCACCGGCTCGCTGGGCCTGGACATCGCGCTGGGCGTCGGCGGCCTGCCGCGCGGCCGCGTGATCGAGATCTACGGCCCGGAATCGTCTGGCAAGACCACGTTGACGCTGCAAGTGGCGGCCGAGATGCAGAAGGTCGGCGGCGTCTGCGCCTTCATCGACGCGGAACACGCGCTCGACATCAACTACGCGCAGAAGCTGGGCGTCAACCTGCAGGAACTGCTGATCTCGCAGCCGGACACCGGCGAGCAGGCCCTCGAGATCGTCGACGCGCTGGTGCGCTCCGGTTCGGTCGACCTGATCGTCATCGACTCGGTGGCGGCGCTCACGCCCAAGGCCGAACTCGAAGGCGAGATGGGCGATTCGCTGCCCGGCCTGCAAGCCCGTCTGATGAGCCAGGCGCTGCGCAAGCTCACCGGCACCATCAAGAAGAGCAACACGATGGTGATCTTCATCAACCAGATCCGCATGAAGATCGGCGTCATGTTCGGCAGCCCCGAAACCACCACCGGTGGCAACGCGCTGAAGTTCTACGCCTCCGTGCGCCTGGACATCCGTCGCATCGGCTCCATCAAGCGTGGCGAGGAAGTGGTCGGCAACGAGACCAAGGTCAAGGTCGTCAAGAACAAGGTGTCGCCCCCGTTCAAGGAAGCCGAGTTCGACATCCTGTACGGCGAAGGCATCAGCCGCGAAGGCGAGATCATCGACATGGGCGTCATCGCCAAGGTCGTCGAGAAGTCCGGTGCCTGGTACGCCTACAACGGCGAGAAGATCGGCCAGGGCAAGGACAACTGCCGTGAATTCCTGAAGGAGAACCCGGCGCTGGCCGTCGAGATCGAGAACAAGGTGCGCGAATCGCTGGGCGTGCCGCTGGTGCCGGTGCCCGAGGCCGCCGCGCCCGCCAAGAAGGGCAAGGCCGCCGCCGCCGAATGATCTGAGGCCCTCCCCGATGGAAGAGCATGGCCTGACGAGTGCGCGAGCGGCTTGGCAGGCCATGTTTCGTTGAGACGAGGCGCAAGCGGCGGCTGCGCCGTTCGCCGGATGTTGTCGCCACGGCGCGGCCGATTTGGCAGCCCGGGTGTCTCGTTGGCTGGCGAGCGGCACTGCGGCGTCTCTCACCATTCAAATCGCAATCGCAATCGCAATCGCAATCGCAATCGCAATCGCAATCGCAATCGCAATCGCAGTTGCCGTTGCAGGTGCAGCCACCGCCGCAGCCACAGCCACAGGTGCTCCTTCCGCTCGTCGCCATTCGACATGTCGCTTTCTGACAAGCCCCGCGAACCGCGTGCCCCTCGGCGGGCTCGCCCGCGCCTCAGCTTGAAGATCCAGGCGATCGGCTTCCTGTCCCGGCGCGAGCACAGCCGGCAGGAGTTGCGCGCCAAGCTGCTGGATGCGCTGCGCAGGCGCGCCCGCGAGGACGCGGCGCTGCAGGCGGCCGCCCAGCAGGCGGCGCAAGAACTGGCCGCGGCCTTGCGCGAGCAGACGTCGAACGGCATCGACGACGCGTTCGCGCCGCTGACGCCGGCGCCGGCATTCGCGCCCGATGGCGGGCGCGGCACGGACCCGCACGCCCAGCGCACTCGCGCCGCGCGCCCAGCGCGCGCGCCGATGCCGATGCCGATCCCGATGCCAACGCCAACGCCAACGCCAACGCCAACGCCAACGCCAGCGCCGGCGCCAACACCCACGCGGACAGCACTGGACACCTTGAGCTTCGCCGATGGGGCGGCGCTGTCGACTCCCCTGCGCGGCCGCATCCGTGCCGCGGTCGAAGGCACGGGTGCGGTCACCGAAACGGTCGGCCCGGGGGCTGCGGAGCGCTCGGATCGAACCCGCGCTCGGGATTCCGAAAGCGCAGAAAGTGGGGACAGCGGGGACGTCTTCGCCCGCGGAGACAGCGCGGATGTCGGCAGCATCGATGAAGGCGATCTCGGCGCAGTTGAGTTCGCAGCGCCGCGGCCCGTCGCCGATGCTGCCGGCACCGACGCTGCCGACACCGCCGACGACCTCGAACACGCCGACCCGGAGGCTGCCGTCGACCAGTTGCTCGACTGGCTGGCCGCCAACAACTACCTCAGCGAGACCCGCTTCGTCGAGAGCCGCGTCAACGCGCGCTCGCGCAAGCAGGGCACGTTGCGGATCAAGCTGGAGCTCTCGCGCCACGGGCTCGCACTGGAGCCCGAGCAGGCCGCGACGCTTCGCGAGACGGAGTTCGCCCGCGCACAGGCGTTGTGGCAACGCAAGTTCGGCGAGGTCGCGACCGACGCGCGGCTGCGCGCGAAGCAGGCGCGCTTCCTGGCCGCGCGCGGGTTCGCTGCGGACGTCGTGCGCCGGGTGGTCGGCGGCGAGGAAGGCGACTGAAGGGCGCGGCGTCCTGGCGTCACGCGCAACGCCACGCACTGCCGACGTCCCGGCTGCGCAGTCGGTGACCGGGACCGCGCGCCGACATGGTGCGGTGCACCATGATAAAGTCCGAGACACACCGGGTTTTCCAGCATCCGCGCCCTGCGGATATCTCCCGGCTGTTGCAATCCATCGCAAAATCCCCGCTTGCGCGAATCCCGTCCGCTGCCCCCTGTCGTTTCGCCGCGCGCTCAATTGACAAGCCCGAGCGCCTGTTGCGTCCCGCAGCACCCCGGACACTCCCTTTAGTCGACCACTTCAAGAAGACGCTTCCATGAAGATCCACGAATACCAAGGCAAGGAACTCCTGCGCCAGTTCGGCGTGCCCGTGCCGCGCGGCTACCCCGCGTTCACGGTGCAGGAGGCGGTGGAAGCCGCTCAGAAACTCGGCGGCAGCGTCTGGGTCGTCAAGGCCCAGATCCACGCCGGCGGCCGCGGCAAGGGTGGCGGCGTCAAGCTCGCGCGCTCGCTCGACGACCTGAAGAAGCTGGCCGGCGAGATCCTCGGCATGCAGTTGAAGACCCACCAGACCGGCCCCGAAGGCCAGAAGGTGCGCCGCCTGTACATCGAGGAAGGCGCCGACATCAAGAAGGAATACTACGTGTCGCTGGTCACCGACCGCGCCACGCAGAAGGTCGCCTTCATCGCGTCGAGCGAAGGCGGCATGGACATCGAGGAAGTGGCCCACTCCACGCCCGAGAAGATCATCACCGACTTCATCGACCCGCTGACCGGCCTCGGCGCCGAGCAGGCCAGGAAGATCGCGACCTCCATCGGCCTGCCCGAAGGCTCGCACGCGCAAGCGGTCGACCTGTTCCAGAAGCTCTACCAGTGCTACATGGACACCGACGCCTCGCTGGTCGAGATCAACCCGCTGAACTGCGACAGCAAGGGCAACCTGGTCGCCCTCGACGCCAAGTTCAACTTCGACGCGAACTCGCTGTTCCGCCACCCCGAGATCGTCGCCTATCGCGACCTCGACGAAGAAGATCCGGCCGAGATCGAAGCCTCGAAGTTCGACCTCGCCTACATCAGCCTGGACGGCAACATCGGCTGCCTGGTCAACGGCGCCGGCCTCGCCATGGCAACGATGGACACGATCAAGCTGTTCGGCGGCGAGCCGGCGAACTTCCTGGACGTCGGCGGCGGCGCCACGGCCGAGAAGGTCACCGAGGCCTTCAAGATCATGCTGAAGAACCCGCACGTCAAGGGCATCCTCGTCAACATCTTCGGCGGCATCATGAAGTGCGACACCATCGCCGAAGGCGTCATCACCGCCTGCAAGGCCGTGAACCTGCAGGTGCCGCTGGTCGTGCGCATGAAGGGCACGAACGAGGACCTGGGCAAGAAGATGCTGGCCGAATCCGGCCTGCCCATCATCGCCGCCGACACGATGGCCGAAGCCGCGACGAAGATCGTCTCCGCCGTCGCCTGAACAAGCCCAGTCAAGGATCAAATCAATGTCGATCTTCATCAACAAAGACACCAAGGTCATCACCCAGGGCATCACGGGCAAGACCGGCCAGTACCACACGCTGGGCTGCCAGGCGTACGCCAACGGCCGCGCCGCGTTCGTCGCCGGCGTGAACCCCAAGAAGGCTGGCGAGAAGTTCTCGGACATCCCCATCTTCGCGTCCGTCAAGGAAGCCAGGTCGGAAACCGGGGCCACCGTGTCCGTCATCTACGTGCCGCCCGCGGGCGCCGCCGCGGCGATCTGGGAGGCCGTCGAGGCCGACCTGGACCTGGTCGTCGCGATCACCGAAGGCATCCCCGTGCGTGACATGCTGATGGTGCGCAACAGGATGAAGGCGAAGGAAGCGGCGGGCGGCAAGAAGACGCTGCTGCTGGGCCCGAACTGCCCGGGCCTGATCACGCCGGAAGAGATCAAGATCGGCATCATGCCGGGCCACATCCACCGCAAGGGACGCATCGGCGTCGTGAGCCGCTCCGGCACGCTGACGTACGAAGCCGTGGCGCAGCTGACCGAGATCGGCCTGGGCCAGTCTTCGGCAGTGGGCATCGGCGGCGACCCGATCAACGGCCTGAAGCACATCGACGTGATGAAGGCGTTCAACGACGATCC
>CAIMXF010000619.1 GCA_903845345.1 uncultured beta proteobacterium | reverse complement strand
ATCCTGCTGATCGGCATCGTCAAGAAGAACGCGATCATGATGATCGACTTCGCGATCGACGCCGAACGCACGCAAGGCAAGCCGGCGCGCGAAGCGATCCACCAGGCGGCGCTGCTGCGGCTGCGTCCGATCCTGATGACGACCTTCGCCGCGCTGTTCGCCGCGCTGCCGCTGATGTTCGGCTGGGGCGAAGGCAAGGAGCTGCGCCATCCGCTGGGCCTGTCGATCTTCGGCGGCCTGCTGGTGAGCCAGTTGCTGACGCTGTTCACCACGCCGGTGATCTACCTGTGGTTCGACCGCCTCGGAGAGAGCGTGCGCCGGCGTTTCGGCATGGATGACGCCGACGACGACGAGCCGGCGCCGCAGCTCGCCCTCGAGGCGCCGCCGGTCCTCAGGCAGATCGAATTCGACCCCGACGCGCCGCACCCGGCGCCCGGAGGCGGCCAGTGAACCTGTCGTCGCCCTTCGTCAAGCGCCCGATCGCGACGGTGCTGCTGACCGCCGGCGTGGCGCTGTCGGGCATCGCCGGCTTCTTCGTGCTGCCCGTCTCGCCGCTGCCGCAGGTCGACTACCCGGCGATCTCGGTGTCGGCCCGCATTCCCGGCGCGAGCCCCGACACGATGGCCAGCAGCGTCGCCACGCCGCTCGAGCGCCGCCTGGGCACGATCTCCGGCGTCAACGAGATCACCTCGAGCAGCGGCGTCGGCTCCACGCGCGTGAGCCTGCAGTTCGACCTGAACCGCGACATCGACGGCGCCGCGCGCGAGGTGCAGGCCGCGATCAACGCGTCGCGCGCCGACCTGCCCGCCACCCTCAAGAGCAACCCGACCTACCGCAAGGCGAACCCGTCGGACGCGCCCTGCATCATCCTGGCGCTGACGTCGAAGTCGCGCACGCCGCAGCAGATCTACGACGCGGTCTCCAACATCGTGCAGCAGAAGGTCGCGCAGGTCTCGGGCGTGGGCGACGTCGAGATCGGCGGCGGCTCGCTGCCGGCGGTGCGCATCGACGTCAACCTGCTTCAGCTCAACAACCTGGGCATCCCGGCCGAGGACGTGCGCGCCGCCATCCAGGCCTCCGACGCGACGCGCCCCAAGGGCAGCGTCGAGGACGGCGTGCAGCGCCTGCAGATCTACACGCAGGAGCCCAGCCACTCCGCGGCCGACTACAAGAATCTCACGGTCGCCTGGCGCAACGGCGCGGCGGTCAAGCTGGCCGACATCGCCAACGTCACCGACGGCCCCGAGGACGTGCGCACGCTGGGCCTGTTCAACGGCAGCCCGGCGGTGATCGTGCTGGTCACGCGCCAACCCGGGGCCAACATCATCGACACGGTCAACGGCGTGCGCGCGCTGGTGCCCGAGCTGAAGGCGCAGCTGCCCGCGGACATCGAGCTGCAGGTCGCCTCCGACTCCACCAACTCGATCCGCGCATCGCTGCACGAGGTCGAGGCCACGCTGCTGATCTCCGTCGCGCTGGTGGTGCTGGTGGTGGGCGTGTTCCTGCACAGCTGGCGCGCCACGCTGGTGCCGGGCATCGCCACCGTCGTGTCGCTGCTGGGCACGTTCGGCGTGATGTACCTGCTGAACTTCAGCCTCGACAACCTCAGCCTGATGGCGCTGACGGTGGCCACCGGCTTCGTCGTCGACGACGCGATCGTCGTGCTCGAGAACACCAGCCGCCACATCGAGCACGGCATGGACCGCTTCCAGGCCGCGCTGCTCGGCGCCAAGGAGGTCGGCTTCACGGTGCTGTCGATCAGCCTGTCGCTGATCGCCGTGTTCATCCCGCTGCTGTTCATGGGCGGCCAGCCCGGCCGCCTGTTCCGCGAGTTCGCGGTGACGCTGTCGGTGTCGGTGCTGATCTCTCTCGTCGTCTCGCTGACCACCACGCCGATGATGTGCGCGTGGCTGCTCGAGCGCAACAAGGCGGGCGTTCCGAAGAAGCACAAGCCCTTGGGCCGCTTCACGCGCGCGACCGAGGGCGCGTTCGAGTGGCTGCTGCGGGTCTACGAACGCGCGCTCGACTGGGCGCTCGATTCCAGCCTGACCGTGATGCTGGTGCTGGCGGCGGTGATCGCACTCAACGTGTGGCTGTTCATCGCGGTGCCCAAGGGCTTCTTCCCGCAGCAGGACTCCGGCCAGCTCAACGGCGGCATGCGTGCCGACCAGAGCATCTCGTTCGACCAGATGCAGGTCAAGCTGCGCCAGCTGGTCGACATCATGCGCGCCGATCCGGCCGTCGACACGGTGATCGGATTCACCGGCGGGTCGCGCGCCGGCGGCGGCTTCGTGTTCGTCAACCTCAAGCCCAAGAGCCAGCGCAAGGACGGCGGACAGGCCGTCATCGCGCGCCTGCGGCCGCAGCTCGCGAAGGTGACGGGCATCAGCCTGTTCCTGAACCCGGTGCAGGACCTGCGCATGGGTGGCAGGCAGACCAACTCGACCTACCAGTACACGCTCAAGAGCGACAACCAGGCCGACCTCGCGAAATGGGCCACGCGCCTGGCCGACGCGATGAAGAACGAGGAGGCGGTGACCGACATCGACACCGACCAGCAGGAAAACGGCATCGAGAGCTTCGTCACGATCGACCGCGACGCCATCGCGCGCCAGGGCATGACCAACAAGGACGTCGACAACGCGCTCTACGACGCGTTCGGGCAGCGCCAGGTCGCGACCATCTACGACGCGCTGAACCAGTATCACGTGGTGATGGAGGCGATGCCGCAGTTCACGCAGACGCCGGTGTCGCTGAAGGACGTCGACGTACCCGGCAACGGCAGCAACGCCGTGGCTGCGCCCGGCGCCGCCAGCGCGGCGGCCGCAGCGTCGACGCCGACGGTCTCCGCGAACCCGGGCTCGCGCGACGCGTCCACCGGCGCGACCGTCAACACCAGCGCGCACGCGATGATCCCGCTGTCGACGATCGCCAGCTTCAGCGAGGACGCCGCGCGTTCCAGCGTGAACCACCAGGACGGCGAACTGGCGACGACGGTCTCGTACAACCTGGCCGACGGCTACTCGCTGTCGGACGCCAAGAACGCGATCGAGCACGCGTCGGCGTCCATCCACATGCCCATCAACGTGCGCGGCAGCTCGCAGGGCACGGCGGCGGCGGCGGCGCAGAACAACAACCAGCAGCCGCTGCTGATCATGGCCGCGATCGTCGTGATCTACATCGTGCTGGGCGTGCTCTACGAGAGCCTCGTGCATCCGCTGACGGTGCTGTCGACGCTGCCGTCGGCCGGCGTCGGCGCGGTGCTGGCGCTGAAGATCTTCGGCATGGAGTTCTCGCTGATCGCGCTGATCGGGGTGTTCCTGCTGATCGGCATCGTCAAGAAGAACGCGATCATGATCATCGACTTCGCGCTCGAGGCCGAGCGCTCGCGCGGCATCTCGGCGCACGACGCCGTGCGCGAGGCCTGCCGCCTGCGCTTCCGCCCGATCATGATGACGACGCTGGCCGCCGCCCTCGGCGCGCTGCCGCTGGCCATCGGCTTCGGCGAAGGCTCGGAGCTGCGCCAGCCGCTGGGCATCGCCATCATCGGCGGCCTGATCGCGAGCCAGTTGCTCACGTTGCTGACCACCCCCGTGGTCTACCTGCTGCTGGACAAGTTCCGCCTGCGCAGCCCCGACGAAAAGATGCTCGCCCGCCACAGTTCCGAATCGGAAGAGGGCGACGCGGGCCAACCGCTTCCGCCCCACGCCGCCTCGGCGGCCACAGGGAATTGACGATGACCGCCCTCCCCTTCGCGCACGCCGCGCGCGCCACCCTCGCCCTTGCCGCGCTGTCGGCGCTCGGCGCCTGCACGTCGCTCGCGCCGAACGACAAGTTCGACGCGCCGACCTCGGCGAAATTCCTCGAGCCGCCACCCGGCTGGATGGCCGCCGCGCCCGCCGACACGCTCGCGCGCGGCCCGTGGTGGACGCTGTTCAACGATCCGGTGCTCGACCAGCTGGCGCCGCAGGTCGCGGTGTCGAACCAGACCGTGGCCGCCGATGCGGCCGCCGTCGAGCAATCGTGGGCCGCGGTGCGCGAACAGCAGGCGGCGTTCTTCCCCACCGTCACGCTCGAGGCCGGCGCCACGCGCTCCGGCGTCGGCGGCAAGAGCGGCGCGGGCGTCGCCACCACCAGCGGCGGCACCTCGGTGGTGACCACGAGCAAGACCTCCAATCGCACCACGCGTTATTCGGCCAGCCTTGGCGCGAGCTGGGCGCCCGACCTGTGGGGCAGCGTCGCCAACTCGGTGTCCGCCGCGAAGTCGACGGCGCAGGCCAGCGAGGCCGATCTCGCCAACGCGACGCTGTCCGCGCAGACGACCTTCGTCACCGACTACCTGTCGGTGCGCGAGGCCGACGCGGAGATCGCGATCCTGCAGACCACGATCGTCGCCTACGAGCGTTCGCTCAAGATCACGCAGAATCGCTACGCCGCGGCGATCGCGGCCAGGAGCGACGTGCTGCAGGCCCAGACCACGCTGGCCAACGCGCGCTCGTCGCTCGCCGCGCTGGTGCAGCAGCGAAAGCAACTGTTCCACGCGATGGCCGTCCTCGCCGGCCAGGCGCCCGCGAACTTCACGCTGCCGCCGGGCGACTGGAATTCCACCCGCGTGCCGGCGATCCCGTCCAGCGTGCCGTCCGAGCTGCTTCAGCGCCGGCCCGACATCGCCGCCTCGCAGCGACGCGTGCAGGCGGCCAACGCGCAGATCGGCGTCGCGCGCGCCGCCTACTTCCCGTCGCTGACGCTGAGCGGCAACGGCGGCCCGTCGAGTTCCAGCCTGAGCAAGCTGTTCGACGCGTCGTCCTTCGCGTGGTCGCTCGGTGCGTCGCTGGCCGAGACCATCTTCGACGGCGGCGCCCGCACCGCGCGCGTCGACGAAGCCCGCGCCAGCTGGAAGGAAGCCGTGGCCAACTACCGGCAGACCGTGCTGACCGCGTTCCAGGGCGTCGAGGACCAGCTGTCGAGCGCCGGCGCGCTCGAGGAACAGCAGGCGCAGCTGCGCGAGGCCTCGGCCGCCGCCGACCAGACCGAGCAGATCATGCAGAACCAGTACCAGCAGGGGCTGGTGGCCTACACCGATGTCGTCACCGCGCAGGCGTCGGCCCTCACGGCGCGTCGCCAGTTGATGCAGGTCTCGCTCAATCGCCAGACGGCGGCGCTGCAGATGATCGCGGAGCTTGGCGGCGGCTGGACGACGCAGCAGCTGACGAAGAACTGATTGCTAGGCGATCCGGGGCGCCATCCCGTCGTCGGCGGCGAGGCCCAACGATCGCCGGCCGACGGGACGCAGGAAGGCGACGTAGAGCATGCCCAGCGTGCCGGCGACGCTGGGCACCACGCTGCTCCACGGTTGCGCGAACGGCAGCAGGTTGCCCAGGCCTGCGGAAGCCATGCCGGCGTAGAAGCCGATCATCTTGAGTCCGTGGTCCAGCGGTCTCAGGCGTCGCCAGCCCTCGTCCGACAGCACGAGGCGGCACAGGTCATAGGTGGCCACGAGGCTCACGAAGCCAAGAGCCGACCACTCGATCGCCGGCGAGAACGACGACGTCGCGGTTCCTCGCCAGCAAGCAATCATTGCCACGCAGACGAGAGCCGCGCAGGCGAGCAAGGCGTCGAAGGCGCCCGGCCGCGCGCCGCGCAACTGCAGGCTGCGGACGCTGCTCGCGAGCTGGTAGCAGGCCGACAACGTCACCGCGGCCAGCGCCGGCGGCACTGGCGACAACGCGATGCCCAACGCCGCGGTCGCGCCGGTGATTCCGCCGAGCACGGCCGCGATCCGCCCGGCGCGTCGATGCCCTCGGCCGCCCTTGCGAGCCAGCAGGGCCAGCGCGCCGGCCAGCAGCGCCGCGCTGCCGCACGCCAGGTGCAAGGCGACGCTGGGAGCGGGCGGCCAATGCATATCAGGGCAGGCGAGCGAGCGCTATCGGCGCGCGCCCGCTCGCCGCGCTGATCAGTCCCAGCACGCGGCCCGGCTCGGTGCCCAGCATCGGCCAGTCGAAACGCCACGACCAGTTCGCGTCGCTCACGGTGCCGGGCGTGTTCATGCGATGGGCGCTGCCCAGTCCCAGCACGTCCTGCAGCTGGAACACGGCGATGTTGGCCACCGAGTTGCAGCAGGCGCGGATCATCGACCAGTGGATGTCGTCGCCGCCCGTCGCCAGGTAGCTGCCGGCGTAGGCACGTTCGTGCGGGCTCGCGTTGTCCCACCAGCCGCGCGCGGTGTCGTTGTCGTGCGTGCCGGTGTAGGCGATCGTGTTGGCGACGTAGTTGTGCGGCAGGAATTCATTGTCCGAGTCGGCGCCGAAGGCGAACTGCAGGATGCGCATGCCGGGATAGCCGAGGCTGTCGCGCAGGTCGTACACGTCCTGCGTGATGAAGCCCAGGTCCTCGGCGACGATGGGCAGCGGCCCGAGCGCGCGCGCGATCGCGTCGAACAACGGCTTGCCGGGACCGGTGCGCCACGTGCCTTCGCGCGCCGTGGGACAGGACGCCGGGATCTCGTAATAGCCGGCGAAGCCGCGGAAGTGGTCGATGCGGAACACGTCGGCCTGCTCGAGTGCGCGGCGCACGCGCGCCGTCCACCAGGCGAAATCCTCCGCGGCCATGCGATCCCAGTGGTAGAGCGGATTGCCCCAGCGCTGGCCGTCGATGGCCATCGCGTCGGGCGGGCAGCCGGCGACGACCGTAGGCTGGAAGTTCTCGTCCAGCGTGTACAGGTCGGGCCGCGCCCACACGTCGGCGCTGTGGTGCGCGACGAAGATCGGCAGGTCGCCCATGATGGACACGCCGCGGTCGTTGGCGTACTTCTTGATCGCGCCCAGTTGCACGTCGAACTGCCACTGCACGAACTGCCAGAACGCGATCTCCTCGGCATGCTGCGCGCGCGCGGCGGCCATCGCCGCGGGCACGCGGCGTTGCAGCCCGTCGTCCCATTGCCACCAGGTCTTGTAGCCGGAGCTCGTCTCCAGCGCCATGAACAGCGCGTAGTCGTCGAGCCAGGAGGCATGCTTCTCGCACCATGCGGCGAACACGCCCCGCTCGGCCGCGCTGGCCTGCGCCACGAATCCCCGGGCCGCGGCGCGCAGTTGCTGCAGGCGCCACGGAATGACCTTCGCGTAGTTCACCTTGAACGCATCGAAGCCGCCTTCGGGCAGCACCGGCTCGGGCAGCCAGCGCTTGGCCACGAGCGGCTCCAGCGCCACCATCAACGGGCTGCCGGCGAACGCCGACACGCTCTGGTACGGCGAGTCGCCCGGACCGATCGGCGCGGTCGGCAGCAGTTGCCAGACCGACTGGCCGGCCGACACGAGCCAGTCGACGAACTGGAAGGCCGCCGGACCGAAGTCGCCGATGCCGTGCGGGCCGGGCAAGGACGTGGTGTGCAGCAGCACGCCGGCGGAGCGCTTGTGGAGATCCATGGTTTGTCTCAGCTGTTTTTCTGACGCAGCACCACCAGCGATCGCGGCGGCAGGTGCAGGGATTGGGTGAGGACGGTCTCGGGCAGGACTTCCGCCTGCAGCTCGAGGCTCGAGTCGAGCGCGAGCTGCCAGAAGCCGGCGGGCAGCCGGAAGTCGAGCGCGCGATCCTCGCCGTTGAAGATCACCAGCAGCGCCGGATCGACCGGCGCTGCGCCGGTGGGCGCGGGGTCGATGCGGCAGGCGAAGGCCTGGGCTTTCGCGTCGTTCCAGTCGACGGCGCCCATCTCGTCGCCGCGCGGGTTGAGCCACGTGAGGCGCGGCGCTCCCGCGCCCACCGCGGCAGTGGAGCGCCAGTCGCCCGGACGCAGCGTGGCATGCGCGCGCCGCAGCGCCAGGACGTCGCTGACGAAGCGCAGGAACGCGGTGTCGGCGGCCGGCCAGTCGAGCCACGTGAGCGGGCTGTCGTGGCAGTAGGCGTTGTTGTTGCCCTGCTGGCTGTTGCCGATCTCGTCGCCGGCGCACAGCATGGGCGTGCCCTGTGCGAGCAGCAGCGTGGCGATCATCGCGCGCCGCACGCGCGCGCGCGACGCGAGGACGCGCGCGTCGTCCGTCGCCCCCTCGACGCCGAAATTGGCCGACGGCTCGCCGTCGCGGCCGTCGCGGTTGTTCTCGCCGTTGGCCTCGTTGTGCTTGCGCTCGTAGCTGGTGAGGTCGGCCAGCGTGTAGCCATCGTGCACCGCGATGAAGTTGACCGACGCCAGCGGCGTGCGCTGCGCGTGGTTGAACAGGTCGCTCGAGGCGGTGAAGCGACGCGCCAGCTCGCCGCGCGAGATGGCCTGCGGCGTGCCGCTGAACAGCCAGTAGCGCCGCACCGTGTCGCGGAACTTGTCGTTCCATTCGAGGAAGCGGCCCGGGAAGCGGCCGACCTGGTAGCCGTCGGGCGCGGCGTCCCAGGGCTCGGCGATCAGGTGCACTCGGGCCAGGATCGGATCCTGGCGCAGCGCGGTGAAGAACGGCGCGTCCGGCTGGAAGCCGTTGCGCGGCGTGCGGCCCAGCACCGGCGCGAGGTCGAAGCGGAAGCCGTCGACGCCCATCTCCTGCACCCAGTAGCGCAGCGAGTCGAGCACGAACTGCGTCACGCGCGGATGCGCCACGTTGACGGTGTTGCCGCAGCCGGTCAGGTTCTCGAAATGCCCCGCGTCGTCGGGCATCAGCCGGTACCAGCTGGCGTTGTCGATGCCGCGGAAGCTGATCGTCGGACCGGCTTCGTTACCCTCGGGGGTATGGTTGTAGACGACGTCGAGCACCACCTCGAGGCCGTGCTCGTGCAGCGTCGCGACCATCGCGCGGAACTCGGCGTTGACGGCCGACGGGTCGTCCGGCGTCGTCGCCAGGCGTGGATCCGGGCAGAAGAAGCCCAGCGTGTTGTAGCCCCAGTAGTTCGTCAGGCCGCGGCCGGCCAGGGCCGGCTCGTCGACGTGGTACTGCACCGGCAGCAGCGACAGCGTGGTCACGCCCAGCGCCTTGAAGTGCGCCACCGACGCAGGATGCGCGAGGCCGGCGTAGGTCCCGCGCAGCTCCGGCGGCACGCCGGGCAGCTGTCGGCTGAATCCCTTGACGTGCACCTCGTACAGCACGACGTCGGCCGGATCGACGCGCGGCGCGTTGAGCCAGCCGCGCGCGGGCGTGCCCGCGGGCGCGACGCGCGCCTTCAGCGCGGTCGCGGCATTGTCGCGGTCGTCGAACGAACTCGCGCCATCGGGATGGCCGAGCTGGTAGCCGTGGTGCTCGGGCTCCCACTGGAAGCGGCCGACGATCTCGCGCGCGCACGGGTCGAGCAGCAGCTTGTTGGCGTTGAAGCGATGGCCGTTGCACGGGTCGTACGGGCCGTGCACGCGCAGGCCGTAGACCTGCCCGGCGCCGATGCCCGGCAGGAAGCCGTTGAACACGCCGTCGTGCGGGCCGTGCAGCTCGTAGCGCTTGAGCTCGGTGACGCCGGCCGCGTCGAACAGGCACAGCTCGACGCGCTCGGCGTTCTGCGAGAAGACGGCGAAGTTGGCGCCGCCGTCGCGCACCTGCGCGCCCATCGGCTCGCAGCGCCCTGGAACCGCCATCGCGGGAAGGCGCTGGTCAAGACGCCCCGGCATCGCGGTGGCGGGAGTCGTCCGCATGCGCTCAGCCCGGAACCAGGTAGAGGGTGGCCAGCGGCGGGACGACCAGCATGATGGACTGCGCGCGTCCGTGCGACGCCACCGGCGTCACCGGCAGCACCGCCGACGCGTTGCCCACGTTGCCGCCGCCATAGTGCGACGAGTCGGTGTTGAGGACCTCGCGCCAGCCGGTCGCGCCTTCGGGCACGCCCAGGCGCCAGCCGAACTGCGGCACGGGCGTCATGTTGGTGACGGCGATCATCAGGTGGCCGGCGGCGTCGCGCCGCAGCCAGGCCAGCAGCGAATGCGTGGCCTCGGTCGACTCGAGCCAGTCGAAGCCGAAGCCGTCGCAGTCCTGGCGATGCATCGCCGGCAGCTCGCGGTAGACGCGGTTCAGGTCGCGCACCAGCTGGCGCACGCCCGCGTTGCGCGCGTTGTGCAGCAGGTGCCAAGGCAGTTCCTCGTCGTGGTTCCACTCGGCGTCCTGGGCGAACTCCTGGCCCATGAACAGCAGCTTCTTGCCCGGGTGCGCCCACATGAAGCCGTAGTACGCGCGCAGGTTGGCGAAGCGCTGCCAGTCGTCGCCGGGCATCTTGCCCAGCAGCGAGCCCTTGCCGTGCACCACCTCGTCGTGCGACAGCGGCAGCAGGAAGTTCTCGCTGAACGCGTAGACCAGCCCGAACGTGAGCTTCTCGTGATGCCAGCGGCGCTGCACGTGCGGCTGGCGCATGTACTGCAGCGTGTCGTGCATCCAGCCCATGTTCCACTTGAAGTGGAAGCCCAGCCCGCCGGCGTAGGTCGGCTCGGTGACGTTGGGGAAGGTCGTCGACTCCTCGGCCATCGTCACCGCGCCCGGCGCCTCGGCGCCCAGCACCTCGTTGATGTGCTTGAGCAGCGAGATCGCCTCGAGGTTCTCCCGGCCGCCGTAGCGGTTGGGCAGCCACTCGCCGGACGTGCGGCTGTAGTCGCGGTAGATCATCGACGCGACCGCGTCCACGCGCAGGCCGTCGACGCCGAAGCGGTCGATCCAGTACAACGCGCTGCCGGCGAGGAAGTTGCGCACCTCCGGCCGGCCGAAGTTGTAGATGTAGGTATTCCAGTCGCGATGGAAGCCCTCGCGCGGATCTTCGTACTCGTACAGCGCGGTGCCGTCGAAGCGTGCGAGGCCGTGCGCGTCGACCGGGAAGTGCGCAGGGACCCAGTCGAGGATCACGCCGACGCCCTTCGCGTGGCACGCGTCGACGAAGCGCGCGAAGCCTTCGGGCGGGCCGAAGCGCGCGGTCGGCGCGAACATGCCCAGCGTCTG
The DNA here is from genome assembly GCA_903845345.1 of uncultured beta proteobacterium. Taxonomy (GTDB): domain Bacteria; phylum Pseudomonadota; class Gammaproteobacteria; order Burkholderiales; family Burkholderiaceae_C; genus Scleromatobacter. The sequence continues at coordinate 2,938 of CAIMXF010000619.1, read as the reverse complement.
GTAGCCCCACGAGCCGTCGAACGGGAACTCGGTGACGGGCATCAGCTCGACGTGCGTGAAGCCGAGGTCGGCGACGTAGGCCGGCAGCTCGTCGGCCAGCTCGTCCCAGGTCTTGAAGCCGCCGTTGACGTGGCGCCGCCACGATCCGAGGTGCACTTCGTAGATGGACACGGGCGCATGCCGGTCGTTCATGCCCGCGCGCGCGGCAGGCAGCTCGCGCCGCGGCAGCAGCGCGGCGACGAGGCTCGCGCTGTCGGGACGCAGCTGCGCGGCGCGCGCGTACGGGTCGGCCTTCAGCGGCTGCAGCGCGTCGTCGGGGCCGACGATCTCGTACTTGTAGCGATCGCCGACCGCCATGTGCGGGACGAACATCTCCCACACGCCCGAGCCGCCGCGCGAGCGCATCGGGTGGCGCCGGCCATCCCAGTTGTTGAAGTCGCCCACCACGCTGACACGGCGCGCGTTGGGCGCCCAGACGGCGAAGCGCACGCCCGCGACGGCATGCGCACCCTCGCCCAGCGTGACGGGCAGCGCCCCCATCACCTCGTACGGCCGCACGTGCGTGCCTTGCGCGAGGAAGTGCAGGTCGTCGTCGGAGATCAGCGGGCCGTAGGCGTAGGCGTCGGCGTAGACGCCCTCCACGCCCGAATCCCAGCGCACGCGCAGGCGGTAGTCGAAGCGCTCGGTGCGGCCGGGCAGCAGGCCTTCGAACAGGTCGGACCCCGAACGCCGCTCCAGCTTGGCGACGAACCCGCCGTCGGCGTCGAGCACGTCGACCGCGACCGCATGCGGCTCCATCGCGTGCACCCACAGCCGACCCTGCGGATCGGCGTGCATGCCCAGCACCGCGAACGGATCGTGATGGCGCGCGCGGACCAGCGCGCTCAAGTCGTCATCGGACAGCATGGGCGAGCCTTCCGAAATGACCGTCGACATCAGCGCGCCTTGGGAGCCACCCACACGTGGTCGATGTACTCGGCGATGGTGCGGTCGGTGCTGAACGCGCCCATGCCCGCGATGTTGCGCAGCGCGCGCTCGGCCCACGCCGCCGGGTCGCGGTACAGCGCGTCGACCTGCTCCTGCGCGTGGACGTAGTCGGCGAAGTCGGCGAGCAGCATGTACGGGTCGCGGTGCAGCAGCGGCTGCACGAGCGACCGGTAGCGATCGGGCTCGCCCCACGAGAACACCCCGCCGCCGATGGCGTCGAGGACTTGTTGAAGGGCCTGGTTTTCTTCCGCATACAGACGCGGATCGTATCCCCAGCTCTTCATCTTCGCGACCGCGTCCGTGCGCAGGCCGAACACGAACATGTTCTCCGCCCCCATCGCCTCGGCCATCTCGATGTTGGCGCCGTCCCAGGTGCCGATGGTCAGCGCGCCGTTCATCGCGAACTTCATGTTGCCCGTGCCGGAGGCCTCGGTGCCGGCGGTGGAGATCTGCTCGCTCAGGTCGGCGGCCGGGATGATGACCTCGGCCAGGCTCACGCCGTAGTTCGGCAGGAAGACGACCTTGAGCCGGTTGCCCACGCGCGGGTCGGCGTTGACGACGCGCGCCACGTCGTGGATCAGCTGGATGGTGAGCTTGGCCGCGTGGTACGCCGAGGCCGCCTTGCCGGCGAAGATCACCGTGCGCGGCACCCAGTCGGCCTCGGGGTTGGCGACGATGGCCTGGTAGCGCGCGACGACGTGCAGCACGTTGAGCAGCTGGCGCTTGTACTCGTGGATGCGCTTGATCTGCACGTCGAACAGGCTGTCCGGCGAGATCGTCAGGCCGAAGTCGCGCCGCACGCGTTCGGCCAGGCGCTCCTTGTTGGCGCGCTTGGTCTTGAGGAACTCCTGCCCGATCTTCTTGCCCGAAGCCTTGGCGGCCAGCGCCTTCAGGCCGTGCAGGTCGGCGCGCCAGCCGTCGCCGATATGGCGATCCAGCAGTTCGCCCAGCTCGGGGTTGGCCTGCATCAGCCAGCGCCGCGGCGTGACGCCGTTGGTGACGTTGAGGAAGCGCTGCGGCCACATCGCGGCGAAGTCGGCGAAGATGGTCTGCACCATCAGCTTCGAGTGCAACGCCGAGACGCCGTTGACCTTGGACGAAGCGACGATCGCCAGCGAAGCCATGCGCACGCGGCGCTCCCCGTTCTCGTCGATCAGCGACATCCGCGCGATCAGGCCGGAGTCGCCGGGAAAGCGCGCGCCGACCTCGTCGAGGAAGCGGCGGTTGATCTCGTAGACGATCTCGAGGTGGCGCGGCAGCAGCTCCTCGAACATGCGCACCGGCCACGTCTCGAGCGCCTCGGGCATCAGCGTGTGGTTGGTGTAGCTGACCGCCTGCGTGGTGACGTGCCAGGCCTCGTCCCAGCCCATGTTGTAGACGTCCAGCAGCAGCCGCATCAGCTCCGCGGGCGCGAGCGCCGGGTGCGTGTCGTTCAGGTGGACGACGTTGTGGCGGCCGAAGGTGTCGATCTCGGCGTGTTCGCGCAGGTGGCGCGCGATCATGTCCTGCAGCGACGCGCTGCACAGGAAGAACTCCTGCTTCAGGCGCAGCTGGCGGCCGGCGGCGGTGCTGTCGTCGGGATACAGCACCCAGTTGAGCGTGTCGGCAGCCTCGAGGTGCTGGCCCGCCGCCATCTGGTCGCCGCGGCAGAACATCGCGAAGTCGATCGGGCGCGATGGCTGCGCGTGCCATTGGCGAAGCGTGGACACGCGCTCGGTGGCGTGACCCGGCACGACGAAGTCGCAGGCCTGCGCGACGACCTCCTCGGCAGGCTTCCACGAGCGATGGCCGCCCGCGCTCTCGACGACGCCGCCGAAGCCGACGGGATAGCGCAGCTCGGCGCGCACGAACTCCCACGGGTTGCCGTGCTTGAGCCATTCGTCGGGAAGCTCGACCTGCTTGCCGTCCTGGATGGCCTGCGCGAACATGCCGTGCGCATACCGCAAGCCGT
>CAIMXF010000618.1 GCA_903845345.1 uncultured beta proteobacterium | reverse complement strand
GGCCGCAACCGGCCAGCCCCAGCGCCGCGACGGCGACGCAGGCGAGCGCCACGCGCGCGCCGGATTGCAGGGACTTGTTGGGGGCTTGCGCCATGACCGAAACCTCTCCGCTCGACCTTGGAAAGGCGCGATCATGCCAGCGCGGCAGGCCGCTTTCCGACCGGAAGCTGTCGTTCCCCCACGCTTGTAGCGCACGGAAACAATTCAGGGCGTCGCGGACTCGCCCAGCGTGTCGCCGACGACCTTCAACGCATGGTCGACCCACGCGTCCTTCTCGCCCACCGGCGCGGCGTAGTGCAGCGCCTGGCGAGTCGCCTCTCGGCCCACCGCGCGCCACATCACCCAGGTGGCGAGATAGGCCGACGCCATGCAGCCGCCGGCCGTGGCGATCGGCCCCCGGGCGACGAAGGGCAGGTCGGCGACGCGCACGCCGGCCTCGATCACCCACGGCTTGGTCGTGAGATCGGTGCAGGCCGGGGCGTCGCCCAGCAGCCCGAGGCGCGCCAGCAACAGCGTGCCGGAGCACTGCGCGCCGATCAGCTGGCGCGTCGGGTCGAGCACGATGCGGTCCATCAATGCGGCGTTCTCGGCGATCGCCCGCGTGTAGATGCCGCTGCCGAACAGCACGGCGTCGGCATCCATCACGAACTCGAGCGGCTGCTGGGCGGTGATGGTGACGCCGTTCATCGACGTCACCTGCGCCGACGGGCTGGCGATCTCGGCCTGCACGCCGGCGGCGCGCAGGCGGTTGATCAGCCCGAGCGCGATAAAGGAATCGAGCTCGTTGAAGCCGTCGAACGTGACGATCGCGACGCGCATCAAATTCTCCTGATCGCTGATCGACGCATTGGCCGGCCGCAGGCCCGTCCAAGTCGACGGGAAGCGCGGGTCGCACCCGGGCCGAACCGTGCTCCCCCTCGGGGGGCAGCGGCCAGCGGGAGCGTGGGGGCCGTCATTTCACTCTTCCAGAAGGGACCGCAGCATCCACGCCGTCTGCTCGTGCACGGTCAGGCGCTGCGTCAGCAGGTCCGCGGTGGGCTCGTCGCCGGCCTTGTCGGCGAGCGGGAACAGCTTGCGCGCGGTGCGCGCGACGGCCTCGTGGCCGGCGACCAGCACGCGCACCATCTCGAGCGCCTTGGGCGGCGTCTCGGGCGCGTCGGGCAGCGAGCTCAGGCGGCCGAACTGGGCGTACGAGCCGGGCGCGTGATGGCCCAGCGAGCGGATGCGCTCGGCGATCGGATCGACCGCGTTCCAAAGCTCGGTGTACTGGCCCATGAACATCACGTGCAGCGTGTTGAACATCGGCCCGGTCACGTTCCAGTGGAAGTTGTGGGTCGTCAGGTACAGGGTGTAGGTATCGGCCAGCAGATGGCTGAGGCCTTCGGCGATCGCGGCGCGATCCTTCGCGCCGATGCCGATGTCGATCGGGCTGGCGGCGGCGGCGATCCTGGCGCCGGAAGTCTTCTTGGGCATGCGTTCCCTCGTGGTGGAACGCGCAAGCTTAGGCAACGTGCCGCGAACGGCCAATCGGAAGCGCAAAAGACCCCATGCCGGAGTCGGAAGGGGTCGTCTCGCGCGGGCGCGACGCGCGCTCGCTCAGGCGTGGGCGTCGAGCAGGCTGCCGGCGCCGCCGTAGGTCTCGGGCCTGGCGGCGGCCTCGGCGGCCTTGGCCGGGGTGGCGACCTTGGGCGCGGCGGCGGCCACGCTCCGGGCCACGGCAGGCTTGGCGGCGGCGGCCGGCACGGACGTCGACGCCTTCATCGCCGGCGTGTGTGCCTGGCGGCCGGACTTCGCCGCGGCGGCCGGCACCGCCGTCGCGGCGGAAGAATGAGGTTGGATGCGCATGGCGGGTTCCTGATGGGTCGGACGCGATGCCAGCCGACAGGCTCTCACCGCCCCTTCATCGTAGGCAGCCGCCGCCGTTTCCAAAGCCCGATCAACGGGCCGGAACCCGGCCAGTTCGCGCCCGGCGGCGCTCCGTTCATTGCCCAGTCTTGAACGACTGGAACGTGCGGGTCTGCACCCGCTTGATGTCCTGCGGCAGCGTGTCGGGCACGGTCATCCGGGCCAGGTCCTCGGGCTTCAGGAACACGCTCGGGTTGGTCGCCACGTCCTTCTGCACGAACTTCAGCGAGGCCTTGTTCGGGTTGGCGTAGAACACCTTGTTGGTGAGCGAGGCGTGCACCTCGGGGCGCAGGATGTAGTTGATGAACAGGAGCGCGTTCTGCGGGTGCGGCGCGTCGGCCGGGATGGCCATCGAGTCGAAGAACAGCGTGGCGCCGGCCTTCGGGACGAACGCGACGATGTCGTTGCCGTTCTTCTCCTTGATCGCGCGGGCGCGGGCGATGTTGATGTCGCCCGAGTAGCCGAGCACCGCGCACACCGAGCCGGACATCATGTCGTTGATGTAGCCCGACGACGAGAAGCGGCCCACGTCCGGACGGATCTTCCTGAGCATGTCGGCCGCGACCGCGTAGTCGGCCGCGTTGCGGCTGTAGGCCGGCTTGCCGACGTAGCCGAGGGCGATCGGCATCACCTCGGACGGCGAGTCGAGGAAGCTGATGCCGCAGCTCCTGAGCTTGTCGGCGTACTTCGGGTCGAAGATCAGCGAGAACGGATTGTCGGGCATGGGCATGCCGCCGAGCGCCGCCTTCACCTTGGCGGTGTTGATGCCCACCGTGATGAAGCCCCACAGCCAGTCGACGAGGTACTGGTTGCCCGGATCGACCTTGGCCATCAGCGGCAGCAGCGCGGGGTCGAGGTTGCCCCAGTTCGTCAGCTTGCTCCTGTCCAGCTTCTGGAACAGCCCGGCCTCGATCTGCATCTTGGCGAAGTGCGCGCTGGGCACGACGATGTCGTAGCCCGTCTTGCCCGCCACCAGCTTGCCGTGCAGGATCTCGTTGGTGTCGTAGTTGTCGTAGTTGACCTTGATGCCGGTCTCTTTCTCGAAATTCTTCAACGTGTCGTCGGCGATGTAGTCCGACCAGTTGTAGATGTTGAGCACCTTGGGCTCCGGGGCGGCGGCGTGGGCCGCGGGCGCGAGCAGGGCGGCGGCGAGGCTGGCCGCGACGGCGAGAAGGCGGGGCAGGCGGGTCGGCATTTGGTCAGTGGCTCCAACGGAAATAGTGACGCTCGGACAAGCGTATTGCACCACGGCCATGGCCCCTGCGGCTGACGGAACGGCCGGGTCGAACTACCATCGGCCTCGACGCCCCCCACTGCCACGAGGAATCCCGCCCATGGTCCCGCCCTTGATCCGCCTGCCATTCCGCCGCGCGCTGCCCTTGTCGTGCCTCGTCGCCGCGCTGGCGGCCGCGCTCGCCACGGCGCCCCTGGCGGCCGGCGCGCAGTCGGGCCCGACGGCGACCGGCTTCATCAACTACGACCTCGACAACACGATCTTCCATCCGGTGCACGCGCTGCACGGCATGGTCAGCTCGGCCAGCACGCTGGCCACCGACATCGGCGTGGACGTCCTGCGCCACGGCGGCAACGCCATCGACGCGGCGGTGGCGGTGGGCTTCGCGTTGTCGGTGGCCAAGCCCAACTCCGGCAACATCGGGGGCGGCGGTTTCATGATCCTGCACGATGGCCGCACCGGCAAGGACACCGCGATCGACTTCCGCGAGACGGCGCCGGCGGCCGCGAGCCGCAACATGTACCTCGACGCCAACGGCCACGTGATCGCCGACAAGTCGCTGTTCACCCAGGCTGCGATCGGCGTGCCGGGCACCGTGGCCGGCCTCACCTACGCGCTGGAGCACTACGGCACGATGAAGCGCGCCACGCTGATGGCGCCGGCCATCGCGCTGGCCGCCAAGGGCTTTCCGGTCGACGAGACGCTGTCGGGCGTGTTCGCGGCCGAGCACGACCACCTCGGCGCGTGGGAGAGCACGCGAAAAGTCTTCTTCCACGACGGCAAGGTGCCGCACACCGGCGAGATCCTGCGCAACCCCGACCTCGCGAAGAGCCTGGCGCTGATCAGCCGCGACGGTGCAAAGGCGTTCTACGACGGCCCGATCGGCGCCGCCATCGTCGCCGAGGCGAAGGCGCACGGCGGCCTGATCACGGCGGCCGACCTGAAGGACTACCGGGTCGTCGAGCGCGCGCCGGTGCGTGGCAACTACCGCGGCTACGAGATCGTGTCGATGCCGCCGCCGAGCTCGGGCGGCGTGCACGTCATCCAGATCCTCAACATCCTGTCGAACTTCCCGCTGCGCGACTGGGGCGCGAACAGCGCGAAGACGATCCACGTGATGGCCGAGGCCGAGAAGCGCGCCTACGCCGACCGATCGGAGTATCTCGGCGACCCCGACTTCGTCAAGGTGCCGGTGCAGGGCCTGACCTCGCCCGGCTACGCCAGGGAACTCGCGGGCCTGATCGACATGGCGCACGCGACGCCGTCGTCGCAGATCAAGCCGGGCCGCCCGCAGCCCTACGAAAGCGACCAGACCACGCAGTTCACGGTGGCCGACGACCGCGGCAGCGTCGTCAGCGTCACGTACACGCTCAACACCAACTTCGGCTCGGGCATCGTCGCCTCGGGCACGGGCATCCTGCTCAACAACGAGATGGACGACTTCTCGGCCAAGCCCGGCGTGGCCAACGCCTATGGCCTGATCGGCGGCGACGCCAATGCGGTCGGCCCGAAGAAGCGTCCGCTCAGCTCGATGTCGCCCACCCTCGTGCTCAAGGACGGCAAGCCGTGGCTGGCCACCGGCTCGCCCGGCGGCGCGCGCATCATCACGACGACGCTGCAGGTGCTGGTCAACATGATCGACTTCGGCATGAACCCGGCCGAGGCCGGCTCCGCCGTCCGCGTGCACGACCAGTGGCTGCCCGACGAGCTGCGCGTCGAGCGCGGCCTGAGCCCGGACACGATCGCGCTGCTGCGCGGCATGGGCCACAACGTGGTCGAGCGCCAGGCGATGGGCGACACGCAGACCATCGAGATCACGCCCGACGGCTTCTACGGCTACTCCGACCAGCGCGACCCGAACGGCGCGGCGCGCGGCTTCTGACGGCGGCGCGCGCGCCGCTAGCTCGCGATGCTGAACGCGATGGTGGTGATGCCGTCCTCGCTCGTGGCCAGCGTCGCGCCGCCGTGCATCGTCGCCACCGCCTTGACGATGGCCAGGCCCAGGCCGTGGCCGTGGATCTCGCCGGTGTCGTGGCGCGACGAATCGACGCGGTAGAAGCGGTCGAACAGCCGCGGCAGGTGCGCGGCGGCGATCGTCTTGCCGGGGTTCGCCACCGCGATCCAGGTGGCGCCGGCGCGCGGCGTGATCGTCACGACCAGGCGCGCGCCCGCGGCGGAGTGCTCGATCGCGTTCTGCAGCAGGTTGGACAGCGCGCGCCGGAACAGCGCGATGTTCATCGTGGCCTGCGCGCGCAGCTCGCCCTCGATGGCGACGGTGGCGCCGGTCTCGTCGAGCAGCGGCTCGAAGAACTCGATCGTCATCTCGACCTCGTGCGCGACGTCGGCCGCCGTCACGCCGGTGGCCGCCTCGCCCTGGTCGGCTCGCGCCAGGAACAGCATGTCGTTGACGATGGAACGCAGCCGCTCGAGCTCCTCGAGATTGGACTGCAGCGTCTCCTGGAACTCGCCCGCGCTGCGCGGCCGCGACAGCGCGACCTGCGTGCCGCCGATGAGGTTGGCCAGCGGCGTGCGCAGCTCGTGCGCGACGTCGGCGTTGAAGCCTTCGAGCTGCTGGTAGGCGTCCTCGAGGCGGCCGAGCGCGCCGTTGAAGGCGACGGTCAGGTCTTCCAGCTCCACCGGCAGATGATCTCC
>CAIMXF010000617.1 GCA_903845345.1 uncultured beta proteobacterium | reverse complement strand
TGCAACTCGTCGAGCAGCGTCTCCCACAGCAGCTTCTCGCGCGCCAGCGAGCGCTCCTGCGCCGACAGCGCCTTGTCCTCGAACGCGCGCAGCTCGGGCGTGATGTAGCGCTCGGCGTTCTTCAGCGTCTGGCGGCGCTGGTAGTCGGCCGGCACCTTGTCCAGGCCCGACGTCGTCACCTCGATGTAGAAGCCGTGCACCTTGTTGTACTGCACGCGCAGGTTGCCGATGCCGGTGCGCTCGCGCTCGCGGGTCTCGAGCGCGACGAGGAAGTCGTCGCAGTTGGTGGCGATGGCGCGCAGCTCGTCGAGCTCGGCGTCGAAGCCCGAGGCGATGACGCCGCCGTCGCGCAGCAGCACCGCCGGCTCGGCGGCGATCGCCGCGGCCAGGTGCTGCGCGATGCGTGGATCGGGATGCAGCGCGGCGTGCAGGCGCAGCAGCAGGGCGCTGGTCGGCTCGTCGCCCAGCAGCGGCTCGACGTCCTCGCCCACGCCCGGCAGGCGGCAATGGTTGGGCGGCAGGCACGCGACGAGCTGCGGCAGAAGCGCGAGCGTGTCGCGCAGGCCTGCGAGCTCGCGCGGGCGCACCTGGCGCAGTGCGATGCGCGCGACGATGCGCTGCACGTCGCTCACCCCGCGCAGCGCCTGGCGCAGCGGCTCGGGCCCGTGCGCCATCAGCACGTCGATGGCGGCGTGGCGCTCGAGCGCCTGCTTGCGCTCGCGCAGCGGGTGCGTCAGCCACAGCCGCAGCTGGCGACTGCCCATGCCGGTGCGGCAGGTGTCCAGCAGCGACAGCAGCGTCGGCGCGGATTCGCCGCGCAGCGTCTGCGTCAGCTCGAGGTTGCGCAACGTCGCGGGCGGCAGTTCCAGCAGCTCGCTGGCCTTCTCGACGCCCAGCGACTTCACGTGGCCGAGCGCATTGCGCGCTCCGCCCGACGTGTGCTCCGCATAACTGATCAGTGCAGCGGCGGCGGCGTGCGCGCGCGGCAGCTCCTGCGCGTTGAAGCCGGCCAGCGTCGACACGCCCAGCAGCTCGCACAGCTTGCGCAGCCCGAGCTCGGCGTCGAACTGCCAGGCCGGGCGGTTGACGACCGCCGTCGTGCCCTGCCGCACGGCCATCGGCGCGGCATCGGGCGACACGAGGATCTCGGCCGGCGCCAGCCGCGCCAGCCAGGAGGGCAACTCGGCCTCGGTGCACTCGCCCAGGCCCAGCCGGCCTTCGGCCAGCGCCAGCCACGCGAGGCCCACGCGCGCGCGCGACGCGAAGACGGCCAGCAGCACCGTGTCCTGGCGCTCGGCCAGCAATTCGGAATCGGTGACGGTGCCCGGCGTGACGACGCGCACCACCTTGCGCTCGACCGGCCCCTTGCCCGCACCGACCTCGCCGACCTGTTCCGCGATGGCCACGGCCTCGCCCAGCTTGACCAGCCGCGCCAGGTACGACTCCAGCGAATGCGCCGGCACGCCGGCCATCACGACCGGCTCGCCGGCCGATTGCCCGCGCGTCGTCAACGTGATGTCCAGCAGCCGGTTGGCCTTGCGGGCGTCGTCGTAGAACACCTCGTAGAAGTCGCCCATGCGGTAGAGGAGCAGCGTGTCGGGGAAGTCTTGCTTCAGCCGGAAGTACTGCGCCATCATGGGCGTGTGGCCGCTGTAGTCGACGGGTTCTTTCTGGGCTTCCACGGATTTTTCGGCAGGCATCGACGGCGGGGCTGGGCGCGTGCAGCCGCGCGACGGTCGCGCGGCAAGGGGCGGATTATCTCGCGCGAAAGCTCACGCCCAGGGATCGAGCAACGGAACTCCGGTCGGCTCGAAGTCGGCGACGTCGCGCGTCACGACCGTCATGCCGTGCACCAGCGCCGTGGCGGCGATGAAGGCATCGCGCTCCTTGCGTGGGTCAGGCACGTGCAGGCGCGCGCAGCATAGCGCGACACGCGCGTCGACGGGCAGCACTCGGCCCGCGAACGCCGGTTGCACCTGTGTATCGAGCCAGCGCCGGATGATCGCGCCCTGCCGGGCGTCGCGGCGTTCGAGTTGCAGGACGCCTTGCTCCAACTCCATCAGCGTGACGACGGACAGGAACATCGTTGCCGGACGAATCGCCGCGGCCCACGCGACGACGCGCCGATCGGCATTTCCCGCGGTCGCCTTCCGAAGCTCGGAAACGACGTTGGTATCGAGGACGAACATCAGCCGAAGTCCACCGGCCGCAGGGCGACCGTCAGCGGCACTGCTTCGAAATCGATGCTGTCGTCAGGCTTCATCGCGAGCATGTCGACGATGCTTGCGGCCGGACCGGTGAGGCGCTGGTATTCGTCGATGCTCAGCAGCACGTGAGCCGGCCGGCCGCGGTCGGTGATGTAGACAGGACCTTCCTCGGCAGCACGCTTGGCGCCACTGGCGTCCTGGTTGAACTCGCGGCTGGTGTAGGTGGTGATACGGGTGGAGGAGGTCATGGCGCAGCTCCAAGGCGGAATGTAGATAGGTTACTACATCGACGCAGGGGTGCCACGCCGTAACGTTCTCGCCGGCCTGTACGTGCGCTCACTCGCCCAGCAGATGCACCGCCACGTCGCGCCGATGCGCCCGCAGCCGGTGCTCCCACAGGTAGATGCCTTGCCACGTGCCCAGCACGAGGCGCCCGTCGGCCAGCGGGATCGACAGCTGCACCGCCGTCAGCGCCGTCCGGACATGCGCCGGCATGTCGTCCGGCCCTTCGTCCTGGTGGCGATACAGCGCGTCGCCGTCGGGCACCAGGCGCGCGAAGAAGCGGTCGAGATCGCCGCGCACGTCGGGGTCGGCGTTCTCCTGGATCAGCAGGCTGGCCGAGGTGTGGCGCACGAACAGGGTGAGCAGGCCCGTCTCGAGGCCGCTCTGCGCAACCCACGCAGTGACGGCGCGCGTGATGTCGACGAGGCCGCGTCCGCGGGTCTCGACGACGAGCGTGGTGCCGGTCTGGCGAAGCATGCGAGGGTCGCGGCGAACGCCGTGCCCGTGGCGGTCAGCGCTGCTTGGGCGTGCGCGGCCCGCTGACCTTCAGCGCCTTGCGCGCCTTGACGGGCTCCGGGGCAGCCGACGGCAACGTGGCCTCGGCGAGGAAGGCGTCGGTGGCGTCCGGCGCGGGGGCGCCGCCTTCGGCAGCAGCGGTGCCGTCGTCCTTGATCACGCGCGTGTACGGTGTGAGGATGTTGACGAGCTGGCCGTAGACCTTCGGGTTGCCGGCGACGACTTCGCGCTGGTACAGGAAGTCGGCCTCGCCGCTGAAGTTGCCGATCAGGCCGCCGGCCTCGGTGATGATCAGCGACGCCGCCGCGATGTCCCAGGGACTGAGTCCGGTCTCGAAGAAGCCGTCGTAGTAGCCCGCGGCCACATAGCAGAGGTCCAGCGACGCGGCGCCCGGGCGGCGCAGGCCGGCGCACTGCTGCGAGATCTCCTCGAACATCTTCATGTAGCGCTTGAAGTTGTCGCCCTTGCGGAACGGGAAGCCGGTGCCGATCAGCGAGTCCGCCAGTCGCAGGCGCTTGGACACGCGCAGGCGCCGGTCGTTGAGGTACGCGCCGCGGCCGCGCGACGCGTAGAAGAGGTCGTTGCGGTTGGGGTCGTAGACGACCGCCTGCTGCACCACGCCGCGCCAGGCGAGCGCGATCGACACCGCGTAGACCGGGAAGCCGTGGATGAAGTTGGTGGTGCCGTCGAGCGGATCGATGATCCACAGGAACTCGCTGTCCTTGGCGCCCAGCTCGCGGCCCGATTCCTCGGCCAGGATGCCGTGGCCCGGGTAGGCGGCCAGCAGGGCGTCGACGATGACCGCTTCCGCATGCTTGTCGACTTCGGTGACGAAGTCGTTCACGCCCTTGCTCTCCACCTGCACCTTGTCGACGTCCAGCGATGCCCGGTTGATGACCGCTCCCGCGGCGCGTGCTGCCTTGATGGCAATGTTGAGCATCGGGTGGAGCGACTGGGACATGGAATTTTCCAAACGGTTGGACGGCGGCGCGCCACAAGGCGCGCCGGCAAGGGCGGGGAATCAGGGCGACAGCGACGAAAGAGCGGTGCGGATTGCCGGGCGGCGGCCGGAACGGGCCGGCGGCGCGACAATGCGGGCAATCCTCATTCTATCCGGCCGGAGGCTGCCAAGTCACGCGCGCCCGGCCGGCAGCTCGACGCAGCGGTGCCTTTCTTGACAGATTCGACGCGATTCATCCTGGTGGACACCAGCCACCCCGGCAACGTCGGCGCCGCGGCGCGCGCGATGAAGGTGATGGGCTTCCACGACCTGGTGCTCGTGACGCCGCGCTTTGCCGACGTGCTGACCCAGCCCGACGCGACCGCGATGGCCTCGGGCGCCACCGACATCCTCGAGCGTGCCCGCATCGTGCAGACGCTGGACGAGGCGCTGGACGGCACCACCTTCGCCTGCGCCACCGCGATGACGCCGCGCGACTTCGGGCCGCCCACGCGCGCGCCGCGCGAGGCGTTCGCGGAACTGGCGCAGGGCGACCACCGCGTCGCGTTCGTATTCGGCGGCGAGCGCTTCGGGCTGTCCAACGAGCACGTCTACGCCTGCCACCTGTGCATCAGCATCCCGACGCAGCCCGAGTACGGCTCGCTGAACCTGGCGCAGGCGGTGCAGCTGCTGTCCTACGACTGGCGCCAGGCGCTCGGCGGCTTCCCGGTGGTCGCGCGCACGCAGGCGCCGGTGCAGGCCGACGCGACCGCGGTGCGCGGACTGCTGGCGCACTGGCGCGAGATGCTGGTCGAGATCGACTTCCTCGACCCCGCCGTCCCCCGCAAGCTGATGGCGCGGCTGCACCAGTTCGTCAACCGGGCGCGCGTGACCACCGAGGAAGTGCACATCCTGCGCGGGATCGCGCGCCAGGTGCAGAAGCAGCGGCGCGACGGGCGCTGAGGCTCAGGCCTTGCCGGCCGGCGAGACCGCGGCGGCGCGGCCGAAAGGCGCGCGCAACCGGGCCACGCCACGCCGCAGCGTCGAGACGACCGCCGGCACTGCGCGCATCGGCGGCGATTCGATCCAGCGATGGCTCGCCCACGCCAGCGTGAGCACCACCGGAACGAACGCGGCGATCACGCCGGCGTATTCGAGGCTCGACAGGCGGGCCGCGCGGTCGGGGCCGATCACCAGCATGAGCAGGGTGTACAGCGCGATGCCGTGCAGCAGGTACAGGCTGTAGGCCCAGTTGCCGAGCATCTGCGGCGCGCGCCAGCGCAGGACGCCGAAGAAGTCGTTGTCGGAGGCGACGACCGCCATCGAGAACGCCAGCAGCAGCATCGGCAGCGGCGCGAAGGCGGTCGGGAACAGGAAGACGACGGACGTCATCGCCAGCATGGACGCGATCGAGAAGATGCCGTGGCGCAACGCCCTGGCGATCTGCGGCACGCGAACGGCCAGCGCCACCGCCATGCCGAAGGCGAATGGCAGGCACTTGGTCGGGTCGGGCGCGAGCGCCGCCAGCCAGATCGCCGCCGCCAGACCCAGCGCCAGCGTCGTCGCCGGCATGAACACGCGCAACGGCAGCGCCAGCAGCGGCAACAGCACGTAGAAGGTGATCTCGTACGGCAGCGTCCACGTCACCACGGCGGTGACGACGGGCGTGGCGAAGTAGCCGTCGATCGCGGGCATGCCCAGCAGCGAAAAGCCCATCCAGGCGAAGCACTGCTGCAGGATCTCGTCCCGACCGAAATGGAAGATGCTGGTGCCGGCGCCGTCGATGTGGTTGACCGTCGCGTAGGCGATCACCGCGAACATCAGGCTCATCGCGACCCAGTAGGCCGGACCCAGGCGCAGGAGGCGCGACACGTAGAGCTTGAGCCAGTCGAGCTTGCGGCCGCGCGAATCGACCAGGCGCCCGTAGAACAGCGTGGCCGTCAGCATGAAGAACAGGATGACGCGGCTTTCGCCGAACTGGTGGAAGCCGTCGGCGTCGAGCCAGCCCCGGCCGTGCGAGTAACGGCCCCAGATGAACGAGTGGTGCATGAACACGCCGAAGGCGAGCAGGCCGCGGAAGCCCGTCAGCGCGCTCAGGCGATGCTCGTCGGGGGACGCCGACGGCCTGGCGGCCGGCACGACCCGGGCGAGCAATGCGGCGAAGACGGCGGCGGCAATGGTTCCGCCGACCAGGATCTCACTTGTGGACAACACGATTCCCTCCCTGACTGGCGGTGACTTCTTCGAGTCGTCCTGTCCAGATCTGAATTGCGCCCCGGCCGGTGTCGATTCTTGTGGTTGGCCGGGACAGTCAGCATTAGACACGAACATATCGTTACAGCGGCATCAATTTTCGGGGAGGCGACCGGTGGGACGGCCTGCCGGCGAGATCCGGCGGCGGGGCGATCCCGGGTGGCCTGCGACGGCCGAGGGGGCTGCCGCTACACTCGTCCGTCCCGTTGCCACGAAGACCGTCCATGTTCTCCCGCCTGCGCGAAGACATCACCTGCATCCTCGAGCGCGACCCCGCCGCGCGCTCGCGCCTGGAGGTGTTTCTCTGTTACCCGGGCCTGCATGCGCTGATCTGGCATCGCCGCGCGAAATGGTTCTGGTCGCACGGCATGCACGTGGCCGGGCGCTTCATGTCGCACCTGGGGCGCTTCTTCACGGGTATCGAGATCCATCCGGGCGCCACCGTCGGCCGCCGCGTCTTCATCGACCACGGCATGGGCGTGGTCATCGGCGAGATGGCCGAGATCCACGACGACTGCACGATCTACCAGGGCGTCACCCTGGGCGGCACCTCGCTGGTCAAGGGCGCCAAGCGCCACCCGACGCTGGAGGCCGGCGTGATCATCGGCGCCAACGCGAGCGTGCTGGGCGGATTCACGGTCGGCGCCGGCGCGCGCGTTGGCTCGGGCGCGGTCGTCACGCGCCCCGTGCCCGCGGGCGCGACCGCGGTCGGCAACCCGGCGCGCATCATCGCGGCCGAGACCGACGCCGCCCGCGAGGCCACCGCCGCGCGCCTGGGCTTCTCGGCCTACGGCGTGACGCAGGGCGACGACCCGGTGGCGCTGGCGATGAAGGGGTTGATCGACAACGCGTCCGCCCACGAGCACCAGATCGCGCTGCTGTGGACCGCGCTGGAACGCGTGCTGGCCGAAGGCGCCGAGCAGGCCAGGGACTGCGTGCCGACCGACGCGCAGACCGCCGAGCGCTTCGACGCCGAGGGCCTCAGCCGGCTGGTGAAGTAGTGCGCTGCGAGATCGATCACCTGGTGGTCGCGGCGCCGACGCTGGCCAGCGGTGCCGACTGGGTCGCACGCACGCTGGGCGTCGCGCCGGGCGCCGGCGGCGCGCACCCCCGCATGGGCACGCACAACCTGCTGCTGCGCCTGGGCGAGTCGCAGTTCCTCGAGGTGATCGCGCCCGACCCCGCCGCGCCGCGGCCGGATCGTCCGCGCTGGTTCGCCCTCGACGAGCTCGCGCCCGACGCCACGCCGCGCCTGGCCGGCTGGGTGGCGCGGACGGACGACCTGCGCCAGTGTCCCGCAGCGCTGCTGGGCGAGGCCGGCGACATCGAGACGATGGCGCGCGGTGCGCGCGAGTGGCTGATCACGATCCCGTCGGACGGCCGCCTGCCGCTGGGCGGGGCGTTGCCGATGCTCATCGAGTGGCAGGCTCCCCGCTCGCCCGCGGGCGCGGGGCTGCCCGACGCGGGTTGCACGCTGGCAGCGCTGGGCCTGCGGCACCCGCAACCCGGCCGCCTCGCGCAACTGCTCTCGCTCGCGGGCCTGGAGGGAGGCGTGGCGGCCGCGTCCGGCGCGCCGGGCCTGTGGGCGGACATCGTCACGCCCGCTGGCCTGCGGCGGCTGGGGTCTACTTCGTGAGCGCGTCCGGCAGCAGCGCACGCCAGGCCTTGTGCCAGTTGCTCTCGACCTCGATCTTCGCGGCGCCGCTCCAGGACGTCTTGAAGCCGTCGGGTTCGACGAAGCGGTAGCGCGCGTAGTACGTGCCGGCGGGCGGGCGAGCCAGCGTGCCGCCGGGCGCGCCGAAGTCGCCGCGGGCGACGATCTGCTGGAACGCGTCGTCGCGCGCCAGCTCGACGTCCTCGCGATCGTCCGGATCGCCGCCCCAGCTGAGCTCGATGGCCGTGCCGTCCGGGCTGACGCGGCCCAGCGGCGCGCGCGGCGTCGGCCGCAGGATCAGCGCCTGCGTGTCGCCCCAGGCGCCGCGGTGGCCGGTCGCATCGACGCTGACCACGCGCCACCAGTAGACGCCGTCGGCGGCGCCGAAGTCGGAGTCGGACGGGTGGAACACGACGGTCGCGCCGCTCACGTGCTCGTCGCGCCACGCGATCTGCGTGAACTGCGCGTCGCGCGCCACCTCGACGACGTAGCGGGCGGCATCGGGGTTGAGCGTCCAGCGCAGCGTGACGTCGCCCACCGGACGCTTCGCGTTGGCCGGCGGATCGACGAGGAAGGGCGCTTCCGGCCGGGCGTGCAGCTGGAAGTCGCGCACCGCGTCGAGGCCTTCCAGGCCTTCTGGGCTGACGGCGCGCACGCGCAGGTGCCACGTGCCGTCGGCCAGGCGCGGCACGCGCACCTCGTCGCCGGCGCTCACGTGCTGGTCGAGCTGGATGTGGTCGAACGCGGCGTCGTCGGCCAGCTGCACGCGCAGCGGCAGGCTGCCGGGAAAGTGCAGCCGGATCGGCAGGTGGTCGAACGACGCGGGCATGGCGGACAGGTCAGGCGCCGCCGGCAGCGGCAGCACGACCGGCTTCCTGCCGGGTTCCAGCGGCGCGCCGAAGCTGGCCGGCACGTCGGCGGACTGCGTCGCCGCGGTGCCGACCTGCGCGTGCACCTTGCCTTCCAGCACCTCGGTGGCCGAAGCGTCGACGGCGCTCGCGACCGCCGTCGCCGGGGTGACGTCGTTGCGCACGCGATAGACCGTGCCGCGCACGCCGATCACGGCCGTGGGCGTGCTGACCTCGAGCGGACGCGCGCGCAACACCTTGCTGGCGAAGACTTCGACGCTGCCGCTGAGCAGGCGCAGCGACGCGGCGACGAGGCCGTCGTCGATCGCGGCGGCGGTGGCCTTGATCTGGAAGCGGCGCTGCTCGTCGAGCCGGCCTTCGGTGTTCGGGGCGAGCTTGACGTGCGAGCCGTCGGCCAGCTGCACGACGGCGCTGCTCGCGTCGCCGGTGCGCAGCGTGTCGCCGACGTTGAACGCGGCGCCGGCGGCGGCCGGCTGTCCGCCGATGCGCACGTCGCCGAAGACGCTCAGCAACTGCGCCGGCACGACCTTGCTGTGCAGGTAGTGGGCCGGCACCATCAGCACCTGGCCCGGCGTGATGCGGTTCGAGTCCGGCAGGTGGTTGATCTTCGCGACCTCCTTCCACGCGCCGGGCGCCGCGAACAGCGTGCGGTTGAGGCCGATCAGCGTGTCGTGCGCCGTGACGGTGTAGGGCAGCAGCGTGTCGTCGGGGACGGCTGGCGCCGCAGCGGGCGCCGGGCCCGCGAACGCCGCGGGCAAGGCAGCGGCGAGCGCGAGGACGAGCAGGGTGGAGCGCGGTATCGATCGACGGGACGTCAGCAGCATGGGCACCGGAGGCGGAGGTGGCGAGAGTGGGGACAGGTCACGTCGCGCCGGAGGGTGCGCGCTGTGCGGATTTCGGTCGGAACGCCTTGCAGACGACGGGATCGGTCTCGATGTAGGGGCCGCCGATCAGGTCGATGCAGTACGGCACTGCGGCGAAGATGCCGGGCACCGGCGGCGCGCTGTCGAGCAGCCCCTGCAACGTCTCGGCAATGGCTTTCGGTTGACCGGGCAGGTTGAGGATCAGCGCCTTGCCGCGGATCACGCCCACCTGGCGCGACAGGATCGCCGTGGGCACGAAGCGAAGGCTGATCTGGCGCATCTGCTCGCCGAAGCCGGGCATCTCGCGATCGGCGACGGCCAGCGTGGCCTCGGGCGTGACGTCGCGCGGGGCCGGGCCGGTGCCGCCGGTGGTGAGCACGAGATCGCAGCGCGTCTCGTCCACCAGCGTGCGCAGCGTGGCGCTGATGGAAGGTGCGTCGTCGGCGATGAGGCGCTCCTCGAACGCGACGGGATTGCGCACGGCGCGAGACAGCCACTCGCGCAGCGCCGGCAGGCCCTTGTCCTCGTAGATGCCCGCGGAGGCGCGGTCGCTGATCGAGACCAGCCCGATGCGTACCGCGTCGAACGTCTGGGCCGCGGGTTCAGTCATCGTGCGAAGGGCCGGTCCCGGGCGCGCCGTCGTCTGCGTCCGATTCGGTGGCCATCAGCTCCTTGACCAGCCTGAACAGGTCGCGGTACGCGCGGCCGTGGCGCTCGCCCGGCTCGAGTTTTTCCTTGCGCGCGGAGCGCACGAGGCTGCGCAGCTGCTGCACGTCGGTGGCGGGATATTCCTTGACCCAGCTGGCGAGCGCGTCGTCGCCGGCCAGCAGCTGGTCGCGCCAGTATTCGGCCTGGTGCAGCGCGAGGGTGTCGGTGGCGCTGCCGACCCGGAACGACGCGACGGCCTCGCGCAGCGGCGCGGGATCCTCGTGCTTCATCAGCTTGCCGATGTACTGGACCTGGCGCCGCTTGCCCTCGAAGGACCGGGTGCGGCGCAGTTCGTCGATCGCGTCGCGCAGGCGCTCGTCGAGCTTGAGCTTGTCGAGGCGATCGACCGGCAGCGACGCCACGGCTTCGCCGAGTTCCTGCAGGTCCTGCATCGTCTTCTTGAGTTCGTTGCGGCTCGGGGCGATGCCGTCGATGGCCGCCTGGCGCTTGCTGAGCGGCAGGTCGTCCAACTCGGGATCGATCTCCGGCGCCTGGCGGTTGGAGGCGTGCTTGGGCTCGCGGGGCATGGTACTGAGGGTTCTCTCGGGATCGCTATGATTGCCCGGATTGTCCTGCAATTGCCGCGCTTGACCAGCACTGCCTTGCGCACCGCCACAACACAAAACAAGGAAAGCCGATGGCCGTCACGAATAACCAGGGTTTCGCCTTCAAACCGGAGCAGTTCCAGCAGATCATCGAGGACGTCCTGAAGATCGCCAAGGCGGCGGGCGCCAGCGATGCGGCGGCCGAGGTCTCCGAAGGCAGCGGGTTGTCGGTGTCGGTGCGCAAGGGCGAGGTCGAGAACGTCGAGCGCAATCGCGACAAGTCGGTGGGCGTGGCGATCTACATCGGCCAGCGGCGCGGCAACGCGAGCACGTCCGACTTCTCGACCCGGGCGCTGGAGCAGACCGTTCGCGCGGCCTACGACATCGCGCGCTTCACCGCCGAGGATCCGGCCGCCGGCCTGCCCGACGCCGAGGACCTGGCCACGCCGGCCGAAGCCGCGATGGACCTCGACCTGTTCCATCCGTGGGACCTCGACGTCGCGCAGGCCACCGAGCTGTCCAAGCGCTGCGAGGACGCGGCCTTCGCGGTCGACAGGCGCATCACCAACTCGGAGGGCGCCGGGGTGTCGGCGCAGCAGTCGCACTTCTGGACCGGCAACAGCCGCGGATTTCGCGGCGGCTACGCGAGTTCGCGCCATTCGCTGTCGGTCGCGCCCATCGCCGGCAAGGGCGGCGGCATGCAGCGCGACCACTGGTACACGTCGATGCGCGACGCGCGCGACATGGCCGCGCCCGAGGCGGTCGGCCGCTACGCCGCAGAGCGCGCGCTGTCGCGCCTGAAGTCGCGCAAGGTCGCCACCTGCGAGGTGCCGATCCTGTTCGAATCCAGCCTCGCGGCCGGCCTGCTGGGCGCGTTCGTGCAGGGCGTCAGCGGCGGGGCGCTGTACCGCAAGGCGAGCTTCCTGCAGGACAGCCTGGGCACCGCGGTGTTTCCCAAGGACGTCGACGTCTTCGAGTTCCCGCACGAGCCCAAGGGCAAGGGCAGCGCCGCCTTCGACGACGAAGGCGTGCGCACGAAGGCGCGCGACGTGGTCAGCGCCGGCGAGGTGCAGGGCTACTTCCTCTCGAGCTACTCGGCGCGCAAGCTGGGCATGAAGACCACCGGCCACGCCGGCGGCTCGCAGAACCTGCGCATGACGCATCGCCGCACGCAGCCCGGCGACGACCTGCCCGAGATGCTGAGGAAGCTCGATCGAGGCCTGTTCGTCATCGAGCTGATGGGCCAGGGCGTCAACTACGTCACCGGCGACTATTCGCGCGGCGCGGCGGGCTTCTGGGTGGAGAACGGCCGTATCGTGCATCCGGTCGAGGAGGTGACCATCGCCGGCCACCTGCGCACGATGCTGATGGGCATCCAGGCGATCGGCGCCGACACCTACAACTACGGCGCGAAGACGGTCGGCTCGGTGCTGCTGTCGCCGATGAAGGTCGCGGGGTCCTGACCTTGCTCGACGTCGCCGCAGCCCTGCTCGTCCTCACTGCGCTGCTGTCGTACGCGAACCAGCGCTGGCTGAAGCTGCCGATGACGATCGGCGTGATGGCGATCGCACTGGCGTTGTCGCTGGCGCTCGTCGCCCTCGACGCGGTCGGCCTGTCCGGCGGCCTGCATGCGCGCGAGCAGGGGCTGATCCGCTCGATCGACTTCTCCGAACTGCTGATGCAGGGCATGCTGTCGGTGCTGCTGTTCGCGGGCGCGCTGAACGTGGACCTGCGGGCACTGCGCGACTACCGCTGGCAGGTCGGGCTGCTGGCCTTCATCGGCACGGCCGTCTCCACCGCGGTGGTCGGCGTCGCGCTGTGGGCGGCGATCGGCGCGATCGGCCTGCCGGTGCCGTTCATCGATTGCCTGCTGTTCGGCGCGCTGATCTCGCCCACCGATCCGATCGCCGTCATCGGCATGCTGAAGTCGGCGGCCGCGCCGCGCAACCTCGAGGTGGTGATCGCCGGCGAGAGCCTGTTCAACGACGGCGTGGGCGTGGTGCTGTTCACGCTGGTGCTCAACGTCGCGCTGGAAGGCGGCGTGCCGACGGTGTCGCGGGCCGCATGGCTGCTCGCGCAGCAGGCCGGCGGCGGGCTGCTGTACGGCTGGCTGCTGGGCGGCATCACCTGTCGGCTGCTGCGCGGCATCGAGGCGCATGCCGCCGCGGTGCTGCTGACGCTGGCGGCGGTCGTCGGCGGGTACACGCTGGCCGATCACCTGCAGGTGTCGGGGCCGCTGGCGATGGTCGTCGTCGGATTGATGGTGGGCCAGCACGGACGCGACGGCGCGCTGGCGGACGACATCCGCCACCACATCGACGTGTTCTGGGAACTGCTGGACGACATCCTCAACGCGGTGCTGTTCGTGCTGGTGGGCATGGAGGTGATCACCATCCACTTCCCGCTCGCGCCGGCGCCGGCCCTGCTCGCAGGCATCGCCGCGATCGCCATCACGCTCGCGGCGCGCGGGCTGACGGTGGGACTGCCGGTCGCGCTCGCGCACCGCGCGTTCCGCCTGCCTGCGGGCGCGGCGGCCGTGCTGACCTGGGGCGGACTGCGAGGCGGCATCTCGATCGCACTCGCGCTCGCGATTCCCCCGGGTCCCTGGCGCGAGACGCTGATCGCGCTGACCTATTGCGTGGTCGCGTTCGCCATCCTCGTGCAGGGCCTGACCTTCGGCCGCCTGGTGCGCGCCACGCTGCGCAACGACGCCGGAGCGCCACGGTTTTCTCTGCCGCCAGGCGGGTCTCCTGCGCTGATCGACCCGCCGACGGGTCGCGCGTGTGAAAATCGCGGCTTCCAGAACAAGACGAGGACAGGCCGTGGATCTGAAGGTGCCGATCAAGATTTCCGATGAACTGAGCGAAGACATCGTCGATTCGACCGGTCTGCTCGACCTGGCGAGCGGGGAAATCTATCGGATCGAATACGAGGACTACGACCTCGAAGGCCGCGGCCTGCCGGCCGACAGCGAGGACTACGAGTTCACGGTCGGCACGCTGTCGAACAACGGCAAGGATGTCGAGTTCAAGGTCGACGTGAACAAGGTCACCGGCCAGTACTCGGTCAGCGCGAGCGAACTGCTCGAGATCAAGGTGCGCGCGGCCGCGCTGTTCGCCGGCATCAGCGGAAAGGACATCCTGAGGAACGTCGACGCGAAGGCTGCCACCGCCACCCCGCCGGGCGGCAAGGGCCGCGGGCGCAGCAGCCTGCACTGAGCCGCGCGCCATCGCGCAGCCATGACGAAAGGCCGCCTCCGCGGCCTTTCGCGTTGCATGCGGCGCCGGCCCGGCGGTCGGCGCCGCGTTCGGGATCAGTGGTGCCAGCCGCCGCCGCCGTGGTCGCCCCAGCCGCCGCCCTGGTAGGAATGGCCGCCGCCGTAGTAACGACCGCCCCACGGGGCGATGCAGCAGCCGCTCATCAGCGTCACGAGAAGGGCCAGCGTGCCCCAGCGCACGAGCTTTTGTTTCGAGTTCATCCGGTTCTCCTGAAAGGCTGCATCAGCGCCGCCATGCCCTATTCAACGCCTCGTGTCATCAGTGGATGACAAGCGCCGGGTTTCCGTTTGCAAAGCCGCGTAAACCACGGATGAGCACCTCATAGGGGCACCACGTAAAGATGGGCTCGATGCTCTACAGTGGTCCGGCAGCGGGGTCAACGCATACGTCGGCAAGCCCGTTCTGAAGGCACAAGGTGCGCAACTTGCCTGGGAGTTCCTGAACCGGAACGCCTGCGACAAGAAGGTGCGCCATCCAACGAACCCCGAAAAGGAAGCATCATGAAGAACGGTCTTGCTTTGCTCATTGCCGGCGTCGCGCTGGCGTCCATGTCCGGTTGCATCGTGGCGCCGGCGCGTCCGTACTACGGCGGCGGTGGCGAATACGTCGCGCCGGCGGGCGTCGTGTACGTCGCCCCGACCTACGCGAGCCCCGGCGAGGGCTGGCGCTGGGAGTACCACGCCCGGTACGGCTGGGGCTGGCACCACCCGCAATACGGCTGGCACAAGGGCTGGCATTGAGCGTGAGCCGGGGCCGGACGGCGCGTCCGGCCTGACGACGGCAAAGGGCCTCCCGCAACGGAGGCCCTTTTTCTGATGGTCGATCGCCGAATTGAAAGGGCCTCGCCAAGCGGAGGCCCTTTGCGCATGCCAAGCCGGCGCGTGCCGGCTCGCCGTCAACGCACCGTGTAGCCGCGGCCGTCCATGCAGGCCTCGGTGGCGCGCTGGAACACCTTCGCGTCGGCCATCGCGTTCGGCTGCGACGTGGCCCAGGCGTTGCAGTCGCGCCGATCGGCTTCGGTCTGCGCCGCGCTCTGGTTGTTGCGCGGATAGAAGATCGGATCCGGCGCGGCGGGCGCCGGCGCGGGCGGCGGCGAGGTCATGTTGGGGTCGACGCCGGCCGGTGGTGCGACGACCACGTAGCCGCGACCCGGCGCCACGCTGTAGTAGACGTCGTCGGCGTAGTAGTACGGCACGCCGCCGACCCACACGGTGGCGTAGTCGGGCGGCAGCGTGTTGATGTAGATGCCCAGCGGCGGCTGCACGACGATGTAGCGGCCGCCGTACGGGCGGTACCAGACGCCGCCGTGGAAGAAGTAGTTGCCGCCGCCGAAGCCGATGCTCACGGCGCCGATCGGCAGCGTGCCGTAGACGAAGCCGCGCGACGGGTAGTAGTGGTTGTGGCCGAAGCGGCCGTCGAAGTGCGCGCCGGGGCCGGGACGTCCCGGGCCGCCGCGGCCCGGGCCATGGTCGCGGTCGTGATCCTGCGCGATCGCGCCGGTGCCGGTGCATGCGAGCAGGACGAGGCTCGCACCGAGAAGAGACTTGCGTAGCGTCATGTGGTGCCTGTTGGTCGGGATTCTTCCCGCAGCCATTGTCGACTTGCGATGTTATTTGCCGATTGCATCATGTCAACGACACGTGAAGCGCACCGGCCGGCCAGGCCGGCACCGCGCCGACCCCATCCGGGCGGCGCTCAGGGGCCCGGCGGCAGCGGCGCTTGCAACTGGCTGACCTGCTGCTGCGCCTGCGCGACGTCCTTGCCGTATTCGGCCAGGTAGCGCTGCGTCTCGTCGCTGGAGAACGTCGCGTCGCTGAACAGGCCCGGCGCATACTTGCGCGAGGTCGCGACCGGGCCGTCCAGCGCGGGCATGGCGGCGCGATCGGGATAGGCATCGGGCTTGAGCATGAAGCCCTCGACGTCGTGCAGCACCAGCGGGAAGACGGCGTTGGCGTCGCGCAGGAGGCGGCCGTAGACCTGCAGCGGCACCTGCTGCGCCCCCGCGCCCAGCTCGTTGTTGAAGGTCACGAGCGCCAGCGGCTTGCCGGTGGCGTCGTCGACGCGACCGGTGATCACGTAGCGACCGGGCTGGACGACGTTGGCACCGAGCACGAACTCCAGCGAGCCGTCCTGCACCACGTCGCGCGTCGCGCCCGTCCACGTGGCGGGCACCTGCGGCGAGTAGACGACGTCGAAGGCGACGTAGCCTTGCTGGTCGCCGGATTGCACGACCAGCTCGGTGCGGATCAGGCCCGCGAAGTTGCCGAAGCCTTCGGCCATCGGATCGAGCCGACCCGTGTAGACGCCGTCGCCCGCCTGCAGGTCGCCGTTGGTACCGTCGTCGACGAAGGGCTGCGTCACCACCGGCGCGAGCGGCGCTGCCTTGCCGCCGCCGGTGTCCTGGGGGCTGTGGGACACCGAGCTGAGGATCTTCAGCGGCAGCGGCGTGCCGTTGTCGTCGACGGCGGCGACGGTGAACGTGACGGTGTCGGCGCCGGTGGCGAACACGCGCTGCTGCGTGGTGTGCACGTGCATGTTGGGCACGACGCCGGTGCCGGGCATGCGCAGCGGGCCGTCGGTGGTGACGACCTGGTGCGGCTGCCACTGATCCTGGTGTTCGCTCGCGGGTCGCGAGTCGAACGGGTAGCGCGTGGCCGTCCTGTACGACTCCAGCGTCTCCTGCGCGCGTTGCAGGCGCTGCTGCCACAGCGCGAGCCGGGCCTGGCGATCGTCGAGCCCGGCCTTGCTGAAAGGCGCGCGACCTGATGACGCGGCAGGCGCGGCGTCGCGCGGCGCGGGCGTGCCCGCGGACGCCTGCGCCACCGGATCGGGCACAGCCGGCGGCGTGCCGGCCGTCGACGCGACCCACCACACCGCCGCCGAACACAAGAGCGCGATCGGCCCGACGACGCGCCAGGGCATCTTCATCGCGACGGCCTCACTGCGCGTTCGTCACCATGTCCTGGCGCACCAGGCCGACGGTGCCTTGCCACTGGCTGTTGGTGTAGTGGTCGTACTGCTCGGCGTCGTCGCGGAACTTCACCGAGTGGTAGCTCCACTTGGCCGTACCGCCTTGGTTGGCCGCGGTGCCGAGCGTCAGGTCGTTGCAGAACCAGTCGCTCGGATTGCAGTAGGCGGCGCCGGAACTGCCCGAGACGCCGCCCGAACTGTGGTACGCGACGACCTCGTCGTCCTGCCCCGGCAGGACGGCCGAATAGAGCGTGCCCTTGGCCCCGGCCCACATGTAGAACCAGTGGCTGCGCGTGTTGTTGTGGTCGTACATCGCGCGCGCCGTGCCGGTCTTGAGATCGGACACCAGCGGCTCCGACGTCGCCCAGTCGCCGAGGTTGGCCAGTTCCGAGCCGCCGGCCGCGCCCGCGGCCACGTCCACCCACTTGATGTTCCAGCCGGTCTGCGTGCCGCCGCCCGCGGCCGCGCCGCACCCGCCGCTCGAGTTGGGCGTGGCGTTGCTGATGGTGCGCGTCGAGCCGCCGTACATCGCCAGCGTGTAGCCCATCATCAGGTCGCCCGCGCTGTGCGCCGCCACGTAGCACCAGTTGGTGCCCGTGCAGTAGCAGTCGAGCGCATTGCGCACCAGGTAGTTCTGGTCGGAGATGTGGCTGTAGCCGTCCCAGTTGACCGACTTCTTGTTGACGCCCGCGGCGGTGGTGCCCGGGCCCCAGTAGGTGAAGTCGGCATAGTTGCCCAGTTGTCCGCCCCCGGTTCGACCATTGACCCACAGCGAATAGTTGGTCGCGTGGGAAACCGCGGCGAAACCTGCAGCGGCCATCAAGGCGGCGCAGATCGAGGCGGTGCGGAAGCGGACTTTCATGGATCACCTTTCGTTTGCCGAGAAGACAGGGGACGAAATGAAGTGATCGCAATGTCCTCAACATCGCGCTGCAGCAACAATGCGGGTCTTCCCGCATCGTGAAAAATGTCCCGCCAGGGCGCATGGATGCTGGATCGGTTGACGCAACTCGCGATTGCGTCAGCCTACTTCCCGATACGAACGTTCGTACACTTATCCGGAAGCGAAGGCGCCCGGAAAGCGCGCACCGTGCCGTTTCCCGACGGCCGACGCGAAGGCTCGCAGCCTCAGACCTGCGCGAGCTGGTACAGACGCGTCGACCGCGCGCCCGACCGGCAGAACGCCAGCAGCGGGTGCGGCAGGTCGGCCACCAGCGTGCGGAACGCGGCGACCTCTTCGGGCGACTGGTAGCCGCCGGCGACCGGCAGGTGGCGGTACTGCAGCCCGGCCGCGAGCGCGGCGGCCTCCACCTGCGCCGATGTCGGCTGGTCGGGGCCGTGCTCGAAGTCGGGGCGGTTGTTGATGACGCTCCTGAAGCCCAGGCGCGCGATCTCCGCCATGGCGTCGGCGTCGAGCTGCGGGGCGACGAACACGTCGTGGTCGATCTGGCGCAGGGGCAGGGTGGTTTCCATCGCGGATCCTCGAGGCGGTTACTTGCTGAGCGCGGCCTTCACCGCGGCGGAGACCTGGCCCATGTCGGCCTTGCCGGCCAGCCGGGCCTTGACGGCGGCCATCACCTTGCCCATGTCGCCCGGGCCCGACGCGCCCAGTTCGGCGACGATGGCGTTCACCTCGGCGGCGATCGCGGCGGCGTCCAGTCGTTCGGGCAGGTAGCCCAGCAGCACGTTCAGCTCCGCCGTTTCCTTGTCGACGAGGTCGGTGCGGGCGGCCTTGGCGAAGGCATCGATCGAGTCCTTGCGCTGCTTGACGAGCTTGTCGACGATCGCCACGATGGCCGCGTCGTCGAGCTCGATGCGCTCGTCCACTTCGCGTTGCTTCATCGCCGCCATCAGGTTGCGGATCGCCAGCAGGCGATCGGCATCCTTGGCGCGCATGGCGGTCTTCATGTCGTCGGAAATGCGTTGCTTCAGGGTCATGTTTGTCCTTTTACATCGATTGATCGAAGGGCGGAAGCTGCGCGGGCGCCACGCTCGGCCGCCCCGGAGCAAGCCCGCGCTTCCCTTGGGGGCTGTCTGCGGTTCGCCGCATACCGGGGCCCAAAGTTCACGTGATCCGGAATGCAAAAAGCCCGCTGCGGCGTCCCGCACGGGCTTTCGGCTGCGGACTCGACGCCTGCGCGCCGATCCGGAGGAAACGAGCTCGAGAGCTCCGCGAAACTCTCAGTAGAGCTTCTTGGGCAGCTGCATGCTGCGAACGCGCTTGTAGTGGCGCTTGACGGCCGCGGCCTTCTTGCGCTTGCGTTCGGCAGTGGGCTTCTCGTAGAACTCGCGCGCGCGCAGTTCGGTCAGCAGGCCCAGCTTTTCGATGGTGCGCTTGAAGCGGCGCAGGGCCACGTCGAACGGCTCGTTTTCCTTGACACGGATGGTCGTCATTTTTCGAAGGGTCCTTCGGGAGAGATATTGCGCTCGGAGTCCTTGTCCAGACCCGCTGCGTTCGGTGAAAACGCCTCGGCTTCCAGAAGTTGGACAAAGATCGACACGCGGTTTGCCAGCAAAGCCAAGGATTCTACCCTGAAATGCTTGCGCATGCCACTCGATCTGCAGGCGACCACCTTCACGCCCCGGTCGCGGGGGCGCGCCCGAGGTCGGCGGCCAGGGCTTCGGCGCAGGCGTGGCCGCTGGACCAGGCCCACTGGAAGTTGTAGCCGCCCAGCCAGCCGGTGACGTCGACGACCTCGCCGATGAAAAACAGGCCGGGAACCAGGCGGCTCTCGAGGGTCTGCGAGCCGAGTTCCCGGGTGTCGACGCCGCCGGCCGTGACCTCGGCCTTGCGCCAGCCCTCGCTGCCGGTGGGCAGCAGCGG
>CAIMXF010000616.1 GCA_903845345.1 uncultured beta proteobacterium | reverse complement strand
GTCGGCCAGGGCGCCCGCGAAGTCGCCGCGCGACGCCGAGGCCGCGCCGCGGCGCGAGTAGCCGTCGGCGTCGAGCGGCGCGTCCGCGCCGGCTTCGGCGGACGATGCGGCGGAGGCGGCGGCCGTCGCGGCGGCGGCGTTGTACATGAAGACGCGTCCGCCGTTGTAGGTGAAGAACATCAGCCGGCGCTTCTTGGACACGTAGATGCGGTGCGACAGGAAGAAGTCGATGCCCAGCAGCATGTCCTCGTCGTCCATCTCGAGGTCGGCGACGGGCAGGCGGTTGTTGGAAACGATCTCGCCGCCCAGGTCCACCTTCGCAAACGGCGCCGTCCAGGCCTTCACGCCTTTGCCGCCAACTCCGTACATGACGCCGTTGCGCGTCATGTCGCCCTCCTGCAGGCCGAGCCGATGCGCGGCTCGCATCGAGACGAGCGAGCTGGCGCCGCTGTCGAACAGGGCGACCTCCGACTTGTCGTCGACCTTGACCACGCCGCGCAGCGGCGGCTGCCGCGAGCGGTTCCTGTCGTCGCGCAGCAGCGGGATCTCGGAGACCGGCGTGGCGCCGGCCCAGTAGGCCATGTTCGCGTCGGCGCAATCGTCGCTGGGGAACACGAAGCGGATCACGCCGTGGGCGAGGTCGTATTCGGTATCGCTGAGCGACAGGATGTTGCGGCCGATGAGGCCCATCGCGCCCGAGCCGGGCTCGGCGCCGCCGACGAGGAACTCGACGTCGCGCAGGCTGCCCCCGAGCAGCTCCAGCTTGTTCACGGTCGCCATGCCGGCGTCGGCCTTGCCGCTGAGTCCTGCGACGGTCATGCCCATCGGCATCCAGCCGACCTTCAGCTTGAGCTGTGCCGCGGCGGCGTCGGTGAGCATGCTGTAGGCCGCTCCGCTGTCCACCATCAGCGGCACGTCCGTGCCGTCGATGCGCACGGTCGCGATCGCGCGGGTGCCGACCATCTTGATCGGCAACTCCGTGGTCTGGATCGTGCATCCGGCCTGCGCCGCGGCGGGCAGCAGCAGCGCGCATGCGGCCAGTGCGCAGGCCTGGCGCCCGCGGCGCGCGATCGCGCTCGCGAGGGCGACCGCCCGGCTGCGCGCGGGCGCGGTGTTTCGCGTGTCCATGTTCTCTCCCTGAAACGACTCGGGTTGCCCTCCGCGTCGTTGCGGCGCACTGTACGACAAGAGGCTGTCGCGGTGCTGGACGACGGCGCGACAATGCCGCGAACCACGCACGCCGACATCTTCGAGGAGCCCCGGCCATGACCGACGACGCCCGCCCCGCCATCCACGACAACGTGGCCGCCCATCGCTTCGAGATGATCGTCGACCACCGCGCCGCGATCGCCACCTACTCGATGGCCGGCGACACCATCACCTTCCTCCACACCGTGGTGCCCGAGGTCCTGCGCGGACGCGGCATCGCACGCGAGCTGGTCGTGTTCGCGCTGGCCTCGGTGCGCGAGCGCGGGCTGAAGGTGGTGCCGCAATGCGAGGTGTTCGACGCCTACATGCGCAAGCATCCGCAGACGCACGACCTGCTGGCCGATCCGACGCTGTTCGACCGGCCGCGGCAGTCCGACTGAGTCGGCGGCGTCGGACGTCGCAGCAACCCGCATGCCTTCGACTGCGGGCGCGCTGAATGCCTGCACGCGCTGCGCCAACGTCGGCGTGAAGGAGCTTCGGGCATGTCCAACCCATCGTCGAATCCAGGCCGGCCTGCCGCCATCGCGAAGGCGGCAGGCCGGCCGCTCACCGTCGTCGAGCTGAGCGTCGTGCTCGAGGAACTCGATCGCGTCGTCGCCGAACTGGAGGCGTCGCTGACCGAGCTCGCGCTGCCGTTCGACGAGGACTCGCGCTTCAAGGCGTACGAGGCCATCGCGGCCGCGCGGCGCGGTCGCTGACGTCGCTCAGGCCAGCGCCTCGATCGGCTGCAGCGCCAGCGCCAGCCGCACGTGGCGCAGGCAGGCGAGGGCGGTGACCAGCAGCAGCGCGCCGACGGCAGCGAGGGCGCTGGCACCGAGCCCCAGCGACCAGGTGACGTGATCCTGGAAGCCTGACAGGTAGAGCCAGCCGAGCCACGTGCCGAGCGGCAGCGCGACGACCACCGCACCCAGCAGCGGCAGCGCGAACTCGGCAGCCACCTGGCCCGCGATGGCCGCGTCGCCCGCGCCATGCAGCCGGTGCAGCACCAGCGCCGTGCGGCGACGACCCAGGGTGTCGGCCACCATGGCGTACGCGCCGAGCATGGCGACCACCACCGACATCAGCGCGACGACCGTCACCGTGGTGGTGATCTGCGCCTCCTGGCGATACACGTCGGCGAGCTGGTCGTCGGCCCATTGCAGCTCGTAGGGCACCTTCAGGCCATGCCGCTTCCAGGCGCCCTCGAGCGCCGCATGCAGTGCGGCGGCGTCCGGCCCGGTGGCCGACACCACCCATTGCGGCGTGCCCATCAGCCAGAACTCCTGCGGCATGCGCGGCGTGCGGGCCGATTCCAGGCTCACGTCCTTGACGACGGCGACGATGCGGCGCGGCTCGTGGCCCTGTTCCATGAATCCGCCACCGCCGTTGACGAGCGCGCCGATGGCGGCCTGCGGCGTCGGGAAGCCGAGCAGGCGGGCGGCGTTGGCGTCGATGACCACGTTCGGGCTGCCTTTGAACCAGGCGGGCCGGCCGGCGATCACCGTCATGCCGTAGGTCTCGAACAGCCCCACGCCGACCGGACTCATGCGGACCTGGATGGAGCGGCCGTTCGCGCCGGCGAGCAACTCGCGCTCGAGGCTGTCCACGTCGGCCACCGGGGCGGTGTAGCTGTACGACCAGTGCGTGATGGCGGCGTCGTGCGAAAGCGCATCGCCGAAAGCATCGAGCACCGGCACGTGGTCGGGATCGGTCTCCATGTGCAGGACGAGCCGGTTGTGGGTCTGCATGCCGCGATCGGCCTGCAGCATGTGGCGCTGCTGGAGCGACAGCACGCAGGCCAGCGTCAGCAGGAGCAGGGCACCGCCCAGCTGCACGCCGAGCAGGAACTGGCGCGCGCGCCGGCCCCATGGACCTTCGCTGGCCGTGCGACCCTGCAGCGCCGTGGCCGGCACGCGGCCGAGCGCGCGGACGCCGGGCAGCACGATCACGAGCGGGAGCAGCGCCAGCACCGTGGCCACCAGGCCCGCCACCGCGGCGAACGGCAGCGGATCGGCCAGCGGCAGCTCGGGCGGGATGGCAGCCCAGTTGGCCACGGCCGGCGCGATCCACCACGCGATCAGGGCGGCGGATGCGGCGCTCAGCGCCAGCGGCAGCAGCGCCTCCACGGCCCACAGCCGCAGGAGCTGGGGCGCGGCGGCGCCGAGGCTGCGACGCAGAGCCGTCTCGCGCTGGCGCCGCAGCATGTGGGCGGCCTGCAGGCCCATGGTGTTGAAAGCGGCGAGCACCAGCAACAGCACGCACGCGGCGCCCACCACCGCGATCGCATGCCAGCGCGACTCGTTGCCCGGGCCGACGAACGGCAGGTCGGCGAGGGCCACGCCGCGGAAGTAGGCCGGCTCGCGGTGGTCGCTCATCGCCGGCGAGATGTCCTTGAACTTCGGGCTGTTGAAGAAGGCGTCGCGCATCCAGCCGCTGACCTGGTCGATGGAGCTGCCGGGGCGCAGGCGCGCGAACACCTTGCCGTTCATGAGGTAGATCCAGTCCTTGTCGTCCTGGGTCATCTCGTTGGCGGGCGAGTCGAAGCTGGCCATCGCCATCGCATGGCCGACCAGCGGGCTCGCGCCGTAGAGCGGGCTGCGCGGGTCGATGTCCGGCAGGACGGCGGTCACCGTGTACCAGCGGCCGTGCGACTGCACGCGGCGGCCGATGGCGTCGGCCGGCGCCACGTTGCCCCACAGCTTGCGCATCAGCTCGGCGCTGATGGCGATCGTGTCGAGTCGCGACAGCGTGGCGCGGAGATCGCCGGCCAGCACGGGGGGATGGAGCAACTCGACGATGTCCGGGTCGACCGCCAGCAGGATCGCCGGATTGAGGCGATCGCCGACGGGAAACTCCATGCCGCCGTCGCTCATGCGGCTGATGAGGTCCAGCGGCGCGTGCCGTGCCTTCAGCAGCGGGCCGAAGGCCACCGGCACCCGCGCGAACCACGGGCTGGGAGCGCCGGGCGGGTTGCCCTTGAAGTCCAGCATGATGGTGCGCTGCGGGTCGGGCACGTCGGGATCCGGCGCGGCCAGGGCGAGCGCGAACAGCGCCGTCAGCAGGCAGGCCGACAGCGCGATGGTCAGGCCGATCATCGCGATGACGGTGTTCGCGCGGCGCGCGCGCAGGTCGCGCAGCGCGTCCAGCAGCAAGGCCTTCATGCCACGTGCTCCGCGTGCGCGTCGACCAGCACGCGGCCATCGAGCAGCCGCACCGTGCGCGACGCCAGCGCCGCATGCTCGGCGCTGTGCGTCACCATCACCAGCGTCGTGCCTTCGTCGTTGAGTTCGCGCAGCAGCCGCATCACCTCCTGCCCGTGCGCGCTGTCGAGGTTGCCGGTGGGCTCGTCGGCGAGCAGCAGCGCCGGCCGCGCCGCGATCGCGCGCGCGATCGCCACGCGCTGCTGCTGGCCGCCGCTCAGCTGGCTCGGATGATGCTGCGCGCGATGTGCGAGACCGAGGCGTTCGAGCACTTCGCCCACGCGCGCGCGCTGCGCCTTCTCGGACTGTCCGCCATAGCGCAGCGCGAGGCGCACGTTGTCGTGCACGCTCATCTCGTCGACCAGGTTGAAGCTCTGGAACACGAAGCCGATGCGACCGCGCCGCAGCGCCGCGAGTTCGCGTTCGCCCTTGCTCGCGACATCCTCGCCCTGCAGCAGGTAGCGGCCCGACGTCGGTCGATCGAGCAGGCCGAGCAGGCCCAGCAGCGTGGACTTGCCGCAGCCCGAGGGCCCGGTGATCGCGACGTATTCGCCGGCCTCGATGCGCAGGTCGATCGCGTCGAGCGCGGTGGTCTCGACATCGCCGGCGCGGTGCCGCTTGGTGAGCTGGTGCAGTTCGATCATGGCAGTGCGAGTGTCGCGCCGTCGGACGGCGGTTGTGAAACGAGGACGTCGTCGCCGGCCTTCAGGCCGCCGAGGATCTCGACGAGGCCGGCCGCGCGGCGTCCGAGGCGGACGTCGCGGCGCTGCAGCTCGGCGCCGCGGCGCACGTACAGCCGCGCCTGCACGCCGGAGCCGTCGGCCACGAGCAGCGCGGGCGTCGGCGGGCTGAGCTGCAGGCGCACGTCGACGGCCTGGCCGGGCCGCAGGTTCGCGGGCGAACGGCCGTCGGGCCAGCGCAGCAGCACGCGCACCTGGCCGCCCTGCACCTGCGGCAGCGTCTGCGCCAGCGCGAGCTCGCCGAGGTCGCTGGTGGCGTGCTGGCCGGCCTGCAGGCGCGGCAGCCAGAACTCGTCGACGTCGGCCACCAGCTGCATGCCGCCCGCCGCGTCGTCGATGCGGCCAAGCCGGTCGCCCGGCCGCACGCCGGCGCCCACCTGCAGCTGGAAGCCGCTGAGCTGGCCGGCCAGCGGCGCGCGCTGCAGCAGGCGGTCGCGCGTGCGTTCGAGCAGCTGCAGGCCGCGCTGCAGGCCTTGCACGGCGCGCGCCATCTCGGCGATCGACTGGTCGCGGATCGCGGCCTCCTGTCGCTGGTCGGCCTCGGCCTGCGCCAGCAGCCGGTCGGCGAGCTCGCGCGCGCGCCGGCTCTGTTCGACCGCGGCGGGCGACACGAAGCCCTCGGCGGCCAGCTGCGCCTGGCGCCGCCAGTCGGACTCGGCCTGTTGCTGCGCCGCCTGCAGCTGCGCCAGCTCGCGCCGGTTCTGCGCGAGGCTCGCAGCCTGCGCCGTGCGTTCCACCGACACGTTGGCCATCTGCTGCGCGACCTCCGCGCCGCGCTGCATCAGCAACTGCTCCTGCGCGTCGCTCTGCAGGCGATACAGCGGCGCGCCGGCGGCCACGCGGTCGCCGTCGTGCGCGAGCACCTCCTCGACGCGTCCGGCCTCGGCCGCATCGAGCTGCACCGAGCGCAACGGCTCGACGCGCGCACGCAGCGCGACCTCGTCGCGGAACAGGCCGGCGTGGACGGTGGCGAGCTGCGGGGACGTCACCGTCTGCCGATGCGGCGCGCGTTGCCACGCCAGCAGCGCGGCGCCGGCGAGCACGGCCGCGACGAAGGCCGGCGCCTGCCAGCGGCGGCGGCGCGGAGGCAGCGCGCGGTCCATCGCGGCGCCGCTGGGCAGGGCAGGGGAGGCGGTCATCACGATGGCCACTGTGGCCGCGCCGCGTCGTCCGTGCGAGGGGGCTGTCCGCATCCGGACACACCCCTGCCTCTCGCGCCCGCGAGGCTGCGACACTGGCGTCCGTGCCCGAAAGCTCGATCCTTCTTCTCGACGACGACCCCGACGTCGGCCTGGCCGCGCAACTGCTGCTGCAGCGCCGCGTCGCGCCCGTCACCTGCCTGCGCCGCCCGGCCGAACTCGCGGCCGCCGTCGCGGCGCTGCGCCCGGCGCTGCTGCTGCTCGATCTCAACTTCGGCCCCGGCCGCACCGACGGCGCGCAAGGCCTGCGGCTGCTCGCCGACGTGCAGGCGAGCCCGCAGCCACCGGTGGTGGTCGTGATGACGGCCTACGCGGACATCGACCTCGCCGTGCAGGCGCTGCGCCGCGGCGCCTTCGACTTCATCACCAAGCCCTGGGACAACGTGCGCCTGGTCGCCACCTGCCGCGAGGCCATGCAGCGCGCGCAGCCGGCGAGCGAGGGCGCGCCGCCGCCGGCGCCGTCGGCCGAACCCGTGCGATCGCTGGCCGCGCAGGAACGCGCCGCGGTGCTGGCCGCGATGGCGCAGGCCGAGGGCAATCTCAGCGCCGCCGCGCGCCTGCTCGGGCTCTCGCGCGCCGCGCTGTACCGGCGGCTCGACAAGCATGGCCTCTGAGCGCGCGCGGCTGCTGGTGGCCGCGCTGTTGCTGGCGGCCGCGGGCGCGTTGGCGCACGCGTCGGGCGCGTCTGCACGCGCGTGGACGGCCGCGGCCTTGCTCGCGCTGGCCGGCCTCGCGACCGCCTGGCCGTTGACGCGCCGGCGCGCGCCGGTGGCGCCTGTCGTCGATGCACCGCCCGCGCCCGACCTGCGCCAGCTCGCGATCCTGCAGGCCCAGCTCGAGGCGCTGCCGGTCGCGGCCTGGCTGCTGGAGGACGCCACGCTGCGTGCGCTCACCAGCCGCGCGCGCCGCCTCATGGCGCCGGGCGGCGTGCGCGATCCGGCGGCGCTGCAGGGCCTGCTGCGCGCGGCGGAGGCCGGCGGCGCCGTGGTCCTCGAGACCGAGCGCGGCAGCGAACGCTGGCAGCTGCGCCGGCAGACGCTGGCGCTGGACGGCCGCGCGCAGTCGCTGCTGGCGCTGGTGCCGCTGGAAAACGAGCTGGAGTCCGAATCGCTGCTCGCCTGGCAGCAGCTGGTGCAGGTGCTGACGCACGAGATCATGAACTCGCTGACGCCGATCCGCAGCCTGAGCCAGACGGCGCTCGCGTTGTCGGACGAGCCCGGTGCCGAGGGCGAGCTGCGCCAGGCGCTCGACGCCATCGCGCGCCGCGCCGAGAGCCTGGCCGCGTTCGTCGGCACCTATCGACGCGTCAGCCAGTGGCCCGCGCCGGCGATGGCACCGGTCGACCTGCAGGCGCTCTTCGCGCGCCTGGAGCAGGCGGTCGCGCCGGCGTGGCGGGCGCGCGGCGGCGCGGTGTCGTTCGAGCTCGACTCGCCCACGCTGCGCCTGCAGGCCGACGACGGCCAGCTGGAACAGGCGCTGCTCGCGTTGATCAACAACGCGGCCCAGGCGACGGCCGACGTCGCCTCGCCGCGGCTGTGGGTGCAGGCGCGCCAGACGCGCGGCGGCCGCCTGCAGATCGGCGTGCGCGACAACGGCCCCGGCGTGCCGCCCGGCCTCGAGCGGCAGATCTTCCTGCCGTTCTTCAGCGCCCGCGAGGGCGGCCAGGGCATCGGGCTGACGGTGGTGCGCCAGCTCGTGAACGGCATGGGCGGCCGCGTGCGCCACGTGCGTCCGATCGAGGGCGGGGCGGCGTTCGTGCTGAGCTTCTAGCAGGCGGCGCGAGCGCTGGACGAACGCCTGCGCTCCTACCTTTTGGGGATGGTGGCGCGGGCGCGCGCCCACGATGATCCCGGGGCCCGTCGCCAGCTCATCCGCAGGCAGGGCGACCACTCGTCTTTCCTGAAGGAAACCCCATGAATCTGATCGAACGCACGACGGGCATCCTCCTCAAGCCCAAGCAAACGTGGCCCGTGATCGACGCCGAACCGGCCACGGTCAGCTCGATCTACACGAACTGGCTGATCATCATGGCGGCCATCCCGGCCGTGTGCGGCTTCGTCGGCCTGTCGCTGATCGGGGTTGGTGCGTTCGGCTTCGGGTACCGCATGCCGATCGTCGGCGGACTCGTGGCGGCGATCGTCGGCTACGTGCTGAGCCTGGCGGTGACCTACATCATGGCGCTGGTCGTCGACGCGCTCGCGCCCAGCTTCGGCGGCACGAAGAACCCGGTCGGCGCGCTCAAGGTGATGGCCTACGGCGCGACCGCGGTCTACGTCGCAGGCTTTCTCAAGCTGCTTCCGGCGTTGAGCATGCTGGGCATCCTCGCGGCCTGCTACTCGATCTACCTGATGTACCTGGGCCTGCAATCGGTGATGAAGTCCCCGCAGGACAAGGCGGTGGGCTACACCGCCGTCGTCGTCATCATCTTCGTCGTGGCGTCCATCGTCGTCGGTTCGATCACGGCGCTGTTCATCGGCTTCGGCGCGCTGTCGTCGTTCGGCAGTCGCCCGGGCGGCGCCTTCAGCATCAACACCCCCGACGGCTCCGTCAACATCGACACCACCGCCATCGACGCCGCCGCCAAGCGCGTGGAAGCGGCCCAGGCGCAGGCCGATGCGGCGCAGAAGGCCGGCGATCCGGCGTCTGCCACCGCTGCGCTCGGCGCGATGATGGGCGCGCTCACCGGCGCCGGCGGCACGCCGATCCCGGTGGCCGACCTGAAGGCGCAGCTGCCCGAAACGCTCGGCGCCCTCAAGCGCGAATCGTTCGAGACCAGCGGCGGCTCGGCGATGGGCATCTCCAGTTCGGTGGCCAAGGCCGGCTACGTGAACGGCGACCAGCACGCGCAGCTCACGATCACCGACGTCGGCGGCCTCGGCGGCCTGGCCTCGGTCGCGACCTGGGCCAACGTCACCGTCGACAAGGAAACCCCGGACGGCATCGAGAAGACCTACAAGGACGGCGGCCGCACCGTCCACGAGGAATACCGCAAGGACGGCAGCCATTCCGAGGTGACGGTGATCCTGAAGAACGGCGTGATCGTCGAGACCACCGGCGACAAGGTCGACGGGCCGACGCTGAAGTCCATGGCCGGCAGCGTGAACCTCGATGCGATCGAGGCCATGAAGCGTCCTGCGAAATCGTGAGCGCACTCTAAAGTGGAGGCGTAGATTGCGCCCACCACAACAACCCGACGCTTCCATGTCATTCGCAAGTCGCTACTCGAAGGACGGCGCGCGCCTCAACGGCGCGCTCGTATTGCGCGACGGCATCATCGCCGTCGTCGTGCTGCTCGTGCTGATGTCGTTCTGGCCGCTGCGCTCGGTGCCCACGGGGTCGCGCGGCGTCATCACGGTGGGCGGCGCGATCCGCAGCCTGCAGAACGAAGGCTTCACGCTGATCGCGCCGTGGCAGAAGATGGAGGTGTTCAGCATCCGTGCCGAACAGGCCGACATCGAGAACGCCGAAGGCTCCACGTCCGACACCCAGCCCGTCAAGGTCAGCATGACGGTGCGCTACTCGATCGCGCCGGATCGCGTGACCGAGGTCTACGAGAAGTACAGCCACGACGGCAACCTGTCGAACTACGTGCAGACGGCCACGCAGGAGGTCTTCAAGGCGGTGACGGCGCGCTACTCGGCGCCCGACCTGATCAGCCAGCGCGCGGCGGTCTCCTCGGACATCACGTCCGCGCTGCGCGCCAAGCTCGCCAACTACGGCGCGCAGGTCATCAGCATCGACATGCGCAACTTCTCGTTCAGCGAGAGCTACATGCGCGCGATCAACGACAAGGTCACGCAGGAGCAGCTGCGCCTGGCTGCCGAGAACAAGCTGAAGACGGTGGAGGCCGAGCAGAAGCAGAAGGTCGCCATCGCCGAGGCCGAGGCCAACGCGGTCAAGGCCACGGCCGACGGCGACGCCTACGCCAAGATCAAGGTGGCCACCGCCGAGGCGCAGTCGCTGCAGGTGCAGAACGACGCGCTGGCCAAGAACCGCGACGTGCTGGAGCTGCGCCGCATCGAGGTGGAGCTCACGAAGGCGCAGCGCTGGAACGGCGCGCTGCCGACGTCGGTCTACGGCTCCGCGCCGATCCCGTTCATGAACGTCGGACCCACGGCCGCGGCTTCCTCCAAGTGACCGGTTAGCGGCCGCCCGTGGCGGCTCGCTGTGGCATCATCCCGCGGCACTCCAAGGTGCCCCGCCCGATGACCGCCTCCGCCCCGTCCGCCAGCCTGCTCGAGATCGACGGCCTCGTCACGTCCTTCCGCACTCCGCGCGGCCGGCTGCGCGCCGTCGACGGCGTGAGCCTGCGCGTCGAGCGCGGGCAGACGGTGTGCATCGCCGGCGAGTCGGGCTGCGGCAAGAGCGTGACGGCGTTGTCCGTGATGGGCCTGCTGCCCGACGTCGCGCGGGTGGACGCGGGTGCGATCCGCTTCAACGGCATCGACGTGCTGGCGCTGCCGCCGCGGCAACGGCGCGGGCTGCGCGGGCGCGCGCTGGCGATGGTGTTCCAGGAGCCGATGACGGCGCTGAACCCGGTGCAGTCCGTCGGCCGCCAGGTCGCCGAGGTGTTCGCGATCCACGGCACGGCCGGCCGCGCCGAGGCGCGCGAGAAGGTGCTGGCCCTGCTGCGCCAGGTGAAGATTCCCGACCCCGAGCGCCGCTACGACGAGTATCCGCACCAGATGAGCGGCGGCATGAAGCAGCGCGTGATGATCGCGATGGCGCTGGCCAACCGCCCCGAACTCCTGATCGCCGACGAGCCCACCACGGCGCTGGACGTCACGATCCAGGCCCAGGTGCTGCACCTGCTGCGCGAACGCCAGCGGGAGCTGGGCACGGGCATCGTGTTCGTCACGCACGACCTCGCGGTGGTGGCCGAGATCGCCGACCGCGTGGTGGTGATGTACGCGGGCCGCGTGGTGGAGCAGGGCAGCGTGCTGGACGTGCTCGAGCGGCCCGCGCATCCCTACACGATCGGCCTGCTCGCGGCGCGTCCGCGGGCCGGGCAGACGTGCCACGGCGGCGACCGCCTCGCCGTGATCCCGGGCACCGTGCCGTCGCCGCTCGAGCGCATCGCCGGCTGCCGCTACCAGGCGCGCTGCCCGCGCATGCAGGAACGGTGCCGCGTCGACGTCCCCGCGCTCGCGCGCGTGGCCAACGGCGCGGACGACGGCCACGCCGCCGCCTGCCACTTCCCCGAGGGCGGACTGGCATGAGCGCTGTCGCGCCGCTGCTGCAGGCCGACGCGCTCTCGGTGGAGTTTCCGGTGCGCCGCGGCATCCTGCGGCGCGAGGTGGCGCGGCTGCGCGCGGTGGACCGGGTCAGCATCGAGGTGCGTGCCGGTGAGGTGCTGGGCATCGTGGGCGAATCGGGCTGCGGCAAGACGACGCTGGGCCGCGCGATGGTCGGCCTGATCGCGCCCGACGCCGGCACCTTGCGCGTGGAAGGCCGTGATGTCGCGACGCTGTCGCCCGACGAACGCCGCCGCATGACGCGCGACGTGCAGATGGTGTTCCAGGATCCGTTCGCATCGCTCAATCCGCGCAAGCGCATCCGCCAGGTCCTCGAGCTGCCGTTCGAGGTGCACGGCCTGGCCGGCGGCGCGGAGCGCGACGCGCGCATCCGCGAGCTGGTCGCGCTGGTCGGCTTGTCGGCGGAGCACCTCGATCGCTGGCCGCATGAACTCTCGGGCGGACAACGGCAACGCGTCGGCATCGCGCGCGCGCTCGCCTTGCAGCCCAAATTGGTGGTGCTGGACGAGCCGCTGTCGGCGCTGGACATGTCGATCCAGTCCCAGGTGCTCAACCTGCTGGTCGACCTGCGCGAGCGGCTGAACCTGAGCTACGTGTTCATCTCGCACGACCTGTCCATCGTCGAATACCTGTGCGACCACGTCGCCGTGATGTACCTCGGCCGTGTCGTTGAATCCGCGCCGGCGGCGCAGCTGTTCGCGTCGCCGCGCCATCCGTACACGCAGGCCTTGCTGGCCGCCGTGCCCGACCCCGACCCGCGCCGCGAGCGCCCGGGGCGTCCGCTCGACGGCGACGTGCCCGCCCTGCTGCACGCGCCTGGCGGCTGCGCCTTCCACACCCGTTGCCCGCTCGTGCAGCCGCGATGTCGCGCGAGCGCGCCCGACCTGCGCGTCGTCGACACCGTCGGCCTGCAGCGGGCCGCCTGCCATCTTCTCTGAAGCGATCGAGACCGCGATGAATCCCCTGCGCCATACGCTCGTCGTCCTCTCGGCCCTGGCGTTCGCCGGCCTCGCGCCGGCAGGCGCCCGCGCGCAGGAGCCGTCGGTGCTGACGGTGCTTCGCGTGGCGCAGTTCGACTCGCTGGATCCCCAGCGCCAGGCCGACCTCTACAGCGACCAGGTGCTGCGCCAGCTGTACAGCACGCTGCTGACCTATTCCTACCTGGAGCGCCCCTACAAGCTCGAGCCCGACCTGCTCGAGAGCATGCCGGTGCTCGGCGCCGACAAGCTCACGTACACGTTCAAGCTGCGCAAGGGCGTGCGCTTCGTCGACAACGCGTGCTTTCCCGGCGGCAAGGGGCGCGAGCTCACCGCCGACGACGTGCTCTACACGATCCGCCGCTACGCCGACGCCAACGTCAACAACAAGAGCTTCTTCGCGATGGCGGGCGCCGTGGTGGGCCTCGACGCCTACCGTGCCGCCACGGCCAAGGCCGGCCCCGCGGCCGACACCTCGACGCTCGACGTGGCCGGCCTGCACAAGGTCGACAAGTACACGTTCACGATCAAGCTGACGCACGAGAACCCGCTGTTCCTCTACGCGCTGGCCTTCGAGCCGACGGCGATCGTGCCGGTCGAGGCCGTGCGGATGTACCAGGACAGGCTGAGCGTCAACGCCGTGGGCAGCGGCCCGTTCATGGCGACCGGGCCGCTCGACCGCAAGGGCACGATGCGGCTGGTGAAGAACCCGAACTACTACCGCGTCTATCCGAGCGTGGGCGCACCGGGCGACGCCGAGGCCGGGCTGCTGAAGGACGCCGGCAAGAGGCTGCCGCTGGTCGACGTGCTGGAGATGCCGCTGATCGAGGAATCGCAGCCGGCGGCGCTCAAGTTCCTGCGCGGCGAGCTCGACCGGCGCAACCTGGATCGCGCCAACTTCACCAGGCTGGTCGCGCGCGCGCCGGACGGCTCGCTCCGGCTGACGCCCGAATACGCCGGCAAGTTCACGCTGTCCAGCGCGCCGGCCGGCAACGTGCTCTACATCGACGTGAACATGCGCGACCCGGTCGTCGGCAGGAGCAAGCTGCTGCGCCAGGCGATCGCGGCCGCGATCGATCCGGCCGCCATCGTCAACGTGATCTGGAACGGTCGCGGCGTGCCGATGACCGGCATGGTGCCGGTGGACGTTCCCGGCAACGACCATGACACCGGCGCGCCGCCGCGCAGGCGCGACCTGGCGCTGGCCAAGAAGCTGCTGGCCGATGCCGGCTATCCGGACGGCAAGGGCCTGCCGACGCTGACGGTGCGGCTGCCGACCACCGACGCCGACACGCGCAACGAGTTCGACATGATCAAGGCCCAGGTCGGGGCGATCGGCGTGCACCTGGTCGCCGACGCGAGCGACTATCCGACCTTCGCGAAGGCGCTCGACGCGGGCAACTTCCAGCTGGCCTACTACGCCTGGTACGCCGACTATCCCGACGCCGAGGACTTCTACCAGCTGCTGTACAGCAAGAACGTCGCCCCGGGCCCGAACGCCGGCGCGTTCTCCAACGCCG
Source organism: uncultured beta proteobacterium (assembly GCA_903845345.1). Lineage (GTDB taxonomy): Bacteria > Pseudomonadota > Gammaproteobacteria > Burkholderiales > Burkholderiaceae_C > Scleromatobacter. The sequence goes on along the minus strand of CAIMXF010000616.1, from coordinate 11,236 downwards.
CGTACGACCAGGGCTACGAGGCCTTGCGCGCGATGCCCAACGGCCCGCAACGCATCGAGATCTTCAAGCGGCTCAACGCGATCCTGCGCGACGAGGTGCCGGCGATCCCGATCTACGAATCGATGCGCACCGACAGCGTGCAGAAGTGGGTCGGCAACTACAAGCGCAACATCTTCACCACCGAGATGCAGTTCATGAGCGTGGACATGGCGGCCAAGAAGAAGGGCCTCTGAGGCGATGGGCATCGTCGTCGTGATCCGCCGCGCGCGCACGTCGCGCGTCCTCGCGCGCGTGACGCTCGCGTGCGCCTGCGCGCTCGCCGCGCAGGCGACGCGCGCGGCGGAGCCTTCGGTGCTGACCGTGCCGCGCCTCGCGCAGTTCGAGACGCTCGATCCGCAGCGCGGCTTCGGCCAGACCGAGGACCAGGTGCTGCGCCAGGTCTACAGCACGCTGCTGACCTATGCCTACCTCGAACGGCCGTACAAGCTCGAGCCCGACCTGCTCGAGGCCATGCCCACGCTCGCGGCCGACAAGGTGACGTACACGTTCAGGCTGCGCCAGGGCGTGCGCTTCGTCGACTGCCCGTGCTTTGCAGGCGGCAAGGGCCGCGAGCTCACCAGCGACGACGTGCTGTATTCGCTCAAGCGCTACGCCGACGGCAACGTCAATGCGAAGAGCTGGTTCGCGATGCAGGGCGCGGTGGTCGGCCTCGACGACTTCCATGCCGCGACGCTCAAGGCCGGTCCGACGTCCGACCTCACGGCATCGGATGTCGCGGGCCTGCACAAGGTCGACGACCGCACGTTCACGATCCGCCTCACGCACGAGAACCCGCTGTTCCTGCACGTGCTGGCGATGGCGCCCACCGCGGTCGTGCCGCGCGAGGCCGTGCAGTTCTACAAGGATCGCTTCCAGGTCAACCCGGTGGGCACCGGGCCGTTCAAGGCGACGCAGGCGCTAGCTCGCAAGGCGACGATGAGGCTGGTGCGCAACCCCGATTACTACCGCACGTATCCGACTGTCGGCGCGCCCGGCGATGCGCAGGCGGGCCTGCTGAAGGACGCCGGCAAGCGGCTGCCGCGGGTCGACGTGCTGGAGATGCCGCTGATCGAGGAGGCCCAGCCGGCGGCGCTGATGTTCCTGCGCGGCGCACTCGACTGGCGTCCGCTGGATCGCGCGTGGTTCGTCAAGATGGTGGTGCGCGGCCCGGACGGCACGTTCCGCCTGCGCGGCGAGTACGCGAAGAAGTTTGCCGTCTACGGCGTTCCCGGGCTCGAGACCGAGTACCTGCTGCTGAACCTGCGCGACCCGCTGCTGGGCGGCAACAAGCTGCTGCGCCAGGCGCTGGCGGCGGCGGTCGATCCGCAGGCGATGCTGGACGTGCTGTTCAACGGCCGCGGCCGCCGGCTGCAGAGCCTCGTGCCCGACGACCTGCCCGGCAGCGAGCGCGAGACCGGCGCCGTCGCGCGCACGCATGACGTCGCCGCCGCGCGCCGGCTGCTCGCGCTGGCGGGGTTCCCGAACGGCAAGGGACTGCCGCCTCTGACGATCAGCTTCTTCGAGACCAACGCCGCCACGCACGACGAGTTCGACCTGCTGCGCTCGCAGTTCGCGGCCATCGGCGTGCAGGTCAAGGGCGTCTTCATGGACCAGCCGACGTTCACCAAGGCCGCCGAGAACGGCAACTTCCAGCTCGCGTCCTACGGCTGGCAGGCCGACTATCCCGACCCCGAGGACTTCTACCAGCTGCTCTACAGCCGCAACGTGCCGCCCGGCAACAACTGGAGCGGCTTCGCCAACGCGGCCTACGACAAGGCCTACGAGGCCTCGCGCTTCATGGCCAACGGCCCCGCGCGGCTCGCGCAGCTGCGCACGATGAACGCGCTGGTCCAGGACGAGGTGCCGATGATCGTGCTGTACGACCCGCTGAAGTTCGGCATCACGCAGGGCTGGGTCGGCAACTTCAAGCGCAGCCTGCTGGTGCAGGAGCCCATGTTCCTGAGCGTGGACATGGCGCGCAAGCGCCAGGGCGTGCAGTGATGCGACTCGAGTCCCGCTGATGGGCGCGTTCATCGTCCGCCGCCTGCTGCAGGCCATCCCGACGGTGCTCGGCGTGGCGCTGCTGACCTTCCTGTTGTTCAACGCGTTCGGCCCCGACCCGGTGCGCACGGCGCTCGGCACGCACGCCACGCCCGAGGCGATGTCCACCCTGCGCCACCAGTGGGGCCTGGACCAGTCGCTGCCCATGCAGTTCCTCGACTTCCTGCGCCAGATCGCCACCTTCGACTACGGCAAGTCCTTCGTGACCGGCGACGACCTCGGCACGCAGCTGAAGGCCGGTGCGCTGGTGAGCCTGTCGGTGACCGTGCCGCCGTTCGTGTTCGGCGGCGTCGTCAACGTGGCGATCGCGCTGTTCATCACGCGGCACCGCGACGGCATCGTCGACAAGGCCGCGCGCGCGCTGTTCATCGCGGCGATGAGCGTGTCGGCGCTGGTCTACGTGCTGGCGCTGCAGTACCTGCTGGCATTCAAGCTGGACTGGTTCCCCATCAACGGCTATGAAGGCGGCTGGGCCGCGGTGAAGTACCTCGGGCTGCCGTGGCTGATCCAGCTGCTGTTGCTGATGGGGCCGGACATCCGCCTGTACCGCACGCTGTTCCTGGCCGACATCAACGCCGACTGGGTGCGCACCGCGCGCTCGAAGGGCGCGGGCGAGGGCCGCGTGCTGTTCCGCCACGTGCTGCCCAACGCGTGGATCCCCATCATCACGCAGAACGTCACGACGATCCCGTTCCTGATCCTCGGCTCGTTCCTGATGGAGCGCTTCTTCTCGATCCCCGGCATCGGCAACCTCACGATCGACGCGCTCTCGCGCGGCGACCTGCCGATCCTGAAGGCCGTGACGGTGCTGGGCGCGATGGCGCTGGTGGCGTTCAACCTGCTCAACGACCTGCTGTATGCGCTGGCGGATCCACGGGTGCGGCTGTCATGACGGACATCGCCGGCGCCCCCGTCCACGCCAGGCCGCGCTCGGCCGCGCGCGAGGCCTTCGCCGCGCTGTGGAGCCGGCCGCAGATCCGCGGCTGCATGATCGTGACGGCGCTGTACCTCGTCGTCGCGATGGCCGGCTACGCCCACCTGCTGCCCGACAGCGAGGCCACCGTCGGCGACGCGCAGCAGCCACCCGGCTGGCACCTGGCGACGCTGCTGGGCACCGACCTGCTCGGCCGCTCGGTGCTGTGGCGCATCCTCGCGGGCGCGCAGACGGCCGTCACCATCGGCCTGGCGACCACCGCGCTGGCCGTGCCCTTCGGCACCGCGCTGGGCCTGGCCGCCGGCTACTTCGGCGGCTGGGTCGACGCAGGCGTCAACTGGGTCTATTCGGTGGTGGTGTCGGTGCCCGACATCCTGCTGATCACCGCGATCTCGTACGCGATGGGCAAGGGGCTCGAGTCGATGTGCGTGGCCATCGCCGCCACCAGCTGGGTCGGCATCATGCGGCTGGTGCGCGGCGAGGTGATGAAGCACAAGGGCAGCGACTACGTGCTCGCGGCGCGCAGTCTCGGCGCCGGGTCACGCCGCATCATGTTCTCGGAGATCCTGCCCAACGTCGTGCACGTGGCGATCGTCACGTCGTCGCTGGTGCTGCTGGCGGCGATCAAGGGCGAGGTGATCCTCACCTACCTGGGGCTGGGCATCCAGGACGGCGCCAGCTGGGGCCTGCTGATCGCGGGCGCGTCGCAGGACCTGACCAACGAGATCTGGGCGCCGCTGGCGGGAACCGTGGCGGCGATGTTCCTGTTGATCTATTCGCTGAGCACGATCGGCGACGCGTTGCGCGACGTGCTCGATCCTCGCGCGGTCTGAACCGACGGTGCCTCAGGCGCGCGCGGCCGCAGCCGGGGTCTCGCCGAAGAACAGGCGGAAGATCTCGGGCTCGTCGATGTCGCGCACCGACAGGCCTTCCAGCGCCTCGCGGAACGTCACCGGCTCGGGCGCTTCATCGAACGGCGCGGGCATCGTCTCGGCCCAGGTGGGCGCGTCCGGGTGGGCGGATTCGGTGCGCTTGACCAGGTGCTGCAGCGACGGCTGGAACTCCCAGTCGATGCCCATGTCCGGCGTGCGCTTGCCCATCAGGTTCGAGATCTTGAATGCGTTGTTCATGGCGTTCCCTCAGATGACCAGAAGGTACGCCTTGTTACAGCAACCGATGGCCCGATAAGAAGGGTTTTCCCTTCCAGTTCGTTCCTGCCGGGATGGGACGCCACTCTGTCCACCGGAACTGTGGACAACTCTGTGGGTGGTCTTCGGGAAAGGCCCGGCAGGCCGCGCCGGTGCTGGATGTCAAGCGGTGTGCTGCAGGATCGGGCAGTCGGTGCGCAAACTTTTTTTCTGCGCGTCGACGGTGCGCCGCGCGGCGACCCGTGCAACTGGGGGGTGGGTCTGTTCTAGGGCCTGACGCGCGCCGGGGCGACGCCCAGAATCTCCGCTCGGCCAGCGCCCCGGTTGCCAATTCCTGGCACCGACAGACGTGCTGCCGCCCAGGAGGTTCCATGTCTCTCGCTCCCGGATTCGTCCGCGTCGCGGTCCTCGCCGCCGGCGCGCTGGGTGCGGCGCCGGCGTTCGCCGCGCCGCTGACCGTCAGGTTCAGCCAATGTTCCGAGTTCGTCGGCCTGGTGCCGGTCCCCGCGGCCAAGGCGCAGGCGCTGCTGCCGGCGCGCTACACGCTGGTCGTCGATGCCGCGAACACCGCGCGCCTGGTGGTGCGCATGACGGACTGCCAGGCGATCCGCGTGGGCGCGCTGCCCGCGCGCGCGGGGCGGCTCGCGCAGGCCGGCCTGCTGATCGCGTCGCCCGACGGCACCGCCGCCGACCCCAACACCGGCATCAACAACTACACGCTGACCTACGCCAGCAACGTGCCGGCGCTGGTGCTGGGCCTCGAGGCGCGAGGCGTGCCGGCGGCGCTCGACGCCGCGATGGAATACGACGTCAAGCCGCCGCTGGGCGCCGGCAGCGCGCTGTACGCCGCGGTGGCGCCGCAGCTCGGCGACTCGACGCGCTTCTTCCTCGATGGCAGCGTCAACACGCCCACGTACGCGACGACCTTCCTCGCGAACTGGTGGCGCGTGGCCGGCAGGAGCCAGGTCCGCATGCAGACCGACTTCCCGACGATCGCATTCGACTTCGCGTCGTCGGTGGCCTTCACCACCGACAGCGGCAACCTGCTGGGCCAGCTCACCGGCACCAACCGCGTGACGAGCTTCGCGATCACGTATCGCGGCCTGTACGACGCGGCCACCATGGTGGTCGACACCGGGCCCTGAGCGGCTCGGTCGAGACGCAGCGCGCGGGCCCGGCGCGCGCCGTCGGCCGCACCGCGAGCACCTTTTCCACATCCCGCTGCCAGCCCCGGGGCGGGGCAGCGCCTGGCGCATCGACACGTCGACGCGCCTCGTTCCCGAACGTGAGCATGCCGCCCGCACGTTCATCCTCCGCAGGAGTCACCGACATGTCCTACCGCAAGACCGCCCTCCGATCCGTCGCGCTGTCGACGGCGCTCGCCATCGCCAGCGCCTGCGCCCTGGCCCAGATCACCGAGCCGCCGCGTCCCCGTGCCGCGTTCGCCACGCCCGCGATCACCGGCACGACTCCGAAGGCCGCCATCGCGGCGGCCAACGTGAAGGACGTCGACCAGCCGGCGCGCGCGCCGTTCCAGGCGACGGTGCAGCTGAACATCAACAACTTCACCTACACCGCCGTGCCGATCCCGGCCGGGCAGCGGCTGGTGATCGAGTACGTGTCGATCTCCGGCGCGGCGCAGTCGGCCAACGGCCCGATCCAGCCGATCGCGCTGCTGTCGACGAGCGTGGCCGGCAATCCGGGCGCGACCTTCTACATCGCGCCGCCGTCCAACAGCCTGTTGCCCACGCAGTTCTATCACGCCGAGCCCGTGGCCATCTACGCGGACACGCTCGAAGTCGGCCCCGCGTACTCGGGCTACACCCCCGGCTTCATGGCGTTGAACGTGGTCATCTCGGGGCACCTGATCTCGGTGCCTTGACGATTCAGCCGGCGCCGCCTGCCCGGGCCGCCTGGAGCGCCTCGCGCAACACGTCCAGCGCGCCGACGTGGTTGGCCAGCAGCAGCACCAGGCGCGCGTTGAGCGCGTGGCTCTGCGCGTCGTCGAGACCGTCGTGGACGGCGATGAGCGCCTCGTAGAAGTCGTCGGGCGACTCCAGGTTCGGGGCCGTGATCAGGGGCATGGCGTCGCCTCCCGCGCCGCGCCGAGCGCGCGCCGCATCGCCGCTTCGACCTGCGCGCGCGCAGGCTTGCGCCAGCGCGCGCAGACGTGCGCGTCGGGCCGCAGCAGCACCACGCTGCCGGCCTGCAGGTCGTAGCGGCGCGCGACGTCGCCGTCGCGGTCGGCCAGCCCGTTCCCGCCGATCACGACGAGCTTGAGCGCGAAGCCGTCCACCGCGAGGTCGCCGAGTGCGCGCTCGAGCGCAGGCTCGTGGGCGACGATCGCGGTGAAGCCGGCGCCCAGGTGGCGCAGCAGCCAGTCGTCACGCCCGTCCGCGCGCGTGACGCGCGCGTCGGCCGCGGCGGCGCCGGGCTCCATGGCGCCGGCGAAGGCGTCGGTGTCCGGCGTGTTCAGCAAGGATCCCTGCAGCGTCGCCGGCGTCGACAGGCGGCCGCTGTTGACCAGCGTGCGCGCGAACGGCTGCGTCTTCGCCAGCGCCAGCACGGCGTCGCGGTACAAGCGGCTCGCGGCGCTCTTGGGCGTGATGAAGTCGGTGGCGCGCGTGGAGTGGCGGATGTTCTCGTCGGCGGCGGCCTCGCGCTCGCGGGCATAGGTGTCGAGCAGCGCGTCCGGAGCGGCGCCCTGCAGCACCGCGGCGAGCTTCCAGCCGAGGTTGTCGGCGTCCTGCACGCCGGAGTTCGCGCCGCGCGCGCCGAACGGCGACACGCCGTGCGCCGCGTCGCCCGCGAACAGCACGCGGCCGTGGCGGAAGCTGTCCATGCGCATGCACGCGAACGTGTAGACGCTGGCCCATTCGAGCGTGAACCTCGCGTCCTTCATCGCGGGCGAGTGCGCGAGCAGCGCCTTCACGCGCGGGACGATGTTCTCGAGCTTCTTCTCTTGCTCGGGATCGGCGTCCCAGCCGAGCTGGAAGTCGATGCGCCAGACGCCATCGGGCTGCCGGTGCAGCAGCACGCTCTGGTTCGGATGGAAGGCCGGGTCGAACCAGAACCAGCGTTCGGCCGGGGCCTCGATGTCCATGCGCACGTCGGCGATCAGGAAGCGGTCGCGGAACGTGCGGCCCCGGCTTTCGAGCCCGAGATGGCGCCGCACCGCGGAGCGGCTGCCGTCGCAGGCGACGACGTGGTCGGCGTCGAGGCGGTACTCGCCGTCGGGCGTGGCGATCGTCAGCGTCACGCGGTCGTGGTGCGGCTGCGTCGCGACGACCTCGTTGCGCCAGCGCAGGTCGATCAAGGGCAGTTGCGCGGCGCGTTCGGCCAGGTAGCCCTCGACGTAGTACTGCTGCAGGTTGATGAACGCCGGCCGCTCGTGGCCGGCCTCGGGCAGCAGGTCGAAGCGGAACACCTGCTCGTCGCGCAGGAACACCTTGCCGACGTTCCAAGACACGCCCTTGGCCACCATGCGCTCGCCGACGCCCAGGCGGTCGAAGACCTCCAGCGTGCGCTTGGCAAAGCAGATGGCGCGCGAGCCCGTGGACAGCCGGTTGTCGTTGTCCAATACGGTGACGGGTATGCCGCGCTGCGCGAGGTCGATCGCCAGCGACAGGCCCACCGGCCCCGCGCCGACGATCGCCACCGGCCGGCGCGCGGGCGTCGCGGCGCGCTGGTCGGCGTGCGGCACGTAGTCGAACGTGCGCGCCTGGAAGTCGACCGCGTCGGACACGCCCTCAGCCCTCCAGCGTCTCCCACATCTGCCGGTCGCGTTCGGCCGTCCACACGCGCGGGTCGGCGTACTGCGTCATCTCGTCGAAGCAGCGGGTGACGTCGAACGGCATGCAGTGGTCGAAGATCACCCAGTGGCCGTACCTGGGCTTGAGCCTGGCGAAGGTGTCCTTGTAGACCGCGTTCAGATCCTTGCCCGCGGCCACGCCGGCTTCGACGCTGGCGCGCACGTCCGCGATGAACGAGGCCGTGCCGCGCAGGCCTTCGGCGACCTGCGACTCGCCTTTCAAGGCCGCCCCGCGGCCCGGCACCAGCGCCAGCGGTTTCAACGCGGCGACGTTCTCCAGCGTCTGCGGCCAGTCCTTGAAGTAGGCGTCGCCGGCATAGGGCGTGGCGTCGAACTCCACCAGGTCGCCGCTGAACAGCGTGCGTTCCTGCGGCAGCCACACGACCGTGTCGCCCTTGGTGTGGCCGCGCCCGAGCTGCAGCAGCTGCACCTCGAGCTTGCCGAGCCACAGCGTCATCTTGCGGTTGAACGTCAGCGTCGGCCAGGTCAGGCCCGGCGGCACCGTCTCGACGTTGCTGAACAGCCGCGGGAAGCGGCCGATCTCGCTGGCCTTGTCGGCCTCGCCGCGTTCCACGATCAGGTCGTAGGTGTCCTCGCTGGCGAGGATCTGCTGCGCGCCGTAGGCGCTGGCGCCCAGCACGCGCACCGCGTGATAGTGCGTGAGGACGACGTACCTGATCGGCTTGTCGGTGACCTCTCGGATGCGGCGGATCACGTCCTGCGCCATCGCGGGCGTGGCCTGGGTGTCGGCCACCAGCACCGCGTCGTCGCCGATGACGATGCCCGTGTTCGGATCGCCCTCGGCCGTGTAGGCCCAGGCGTGCTCGGACAGTTGCGAGAAGGTGACCTTCTTTTCCTGCAGGTCGGCCTGCGAGGCGAATTTCTTGGTGGCGTCCATGGCGGTCTCCGGAGGGCTGGCGGTGTTTTCGAGGTGGGCGGATGTTGATCCAGGCGTTGTCCATTGTCAAATGAGTTAGACAGGAGCGAACGTTTCCACCAAGGTGATTCGCCGCACGCGTCCTGTAGCATCCGCCCATGCGAGCCCGCGACGATCCCTCCGACGACCTGCCCGAAGGGCGCGTGCAGCGCGGCATCCAGAGCATCGAGGTGGGCGGCCAGGTGCTGCGTGCCATGGCCCACACGGGACAGCCGATGGCGCTGAAGGACCTGGCGCGCGAGGCCGACATGCCTGCCGCCAAGATCCATCCGTACCTCGTCAGCTTCGCGCGCATCGGGCTGATGGAGCAGGACGCCGAGACCGGCCGCTACTTCCTCGGCCCGCTCGCGCTGCAACTGGGGCTGATCAGCCTGAAGCAGGCCAACCCCGTGCAGGCCGCCGCGGCCGAGCTGCCCGGGCTGGTGCAGCGCATCGGCCACACGGTGGCGATCGCCGTGTGGGGCTCGCGCGGCGCCACCATCGTGCGGCTGGAGGAGTCGCCCGCGCCGATCCACGTCAACATGCGCCAGGGCACGGTCTTCTCGCTCGCCGGCACCGCCACCGGCCGGCTGTTCGCGGCGTATCGCGGGGCCGCCGAGGTGAAGGCGCTGCTGGACGACGAGCGCCGGCGCCGGAAGTCGCATCCGGCGCCGTCCATCGCCAACGTGCCGCCCGCGCGCGCGGTGCCCGCGTGGCGCGACTTCGAGCGCGAACTGGACGAGGTGCGCGCGCACGCACTGGCGCGCTCGGACGGCGAGACGCTGCCCGGCGTCAACGCGATCGCGGCGCCGGTGTTCGACCACGAGGGCCGCATCGTGCTCGCCGTGACCGCCATCGGCCCGGCCAGCATCTTCGACCTGGCCTGGAGCGGCGCCATCGCGCGCGAGGTCCGCGCGTGCGCAAAGCGAATCTCGCGCCGGCTTGGCGCGAACGCCGCCGAGACGTCTGCGCGATAGCGCGGCTTCATTCGTGGGGAAGTCAACTCGGCGCAAGACTGCCGCGACGACAGCTGGCTAGGATGCCCTGGAACGTCGACGTCTCGACGATGCGAGTAATGCCATGCGATCAGCGTCTTCCCGTCCGCGGGCACGGCTCCTCGGGATCGGCCTGGTCGTCTCCGCGACGGCCGCCCAGGCGAACGACTGCATCGACGTGCCCAGGGCGGCCGCGATCGCCCAGGTGAAGGCGCCGCATTCCGTGGTGCATGTGACGACCTCGCCCGGCAAGGCGCCGGAGCGCGCAGACATGATCTTCGCCGGCGACAAGGCCTACATGAAGGTCGACGGCAAGTGGAGCGCGATCCCGTTCTCGGCGAAAGACCAGATCGACATGATCAACTCGTCGCGGGCCGAGGGCCAGGCCGTGGTCACCTGCCAGAAGACCTCAGGCGAGACGATCAGCGGCGAGCCGACGTTCCTGATGACCGTGCACGAGTCCGCGCCCAAGGTCAACGACGTCCGCATCTGGATCTCCACGCGCACGGGCCTGCCGATGCGCGAGGAAATCAAGCTGGGCCGCGGCCTGGTCATCTCCGACGAGTTCCGCTACGACAACATCCAGCCTCCGGCCGGCGTGAAGTGAACAAGCAATCGGGCCGCCCTGGTGGACGGCCCGATGTGGGGATCGGCTGTCCGGGCGGCGTCTCGCGACGTCCACCCGGCTGCGGGGCCTCAGCGCGCCGAGCGGCGGCGCGCGAGCGAGGCGAGGGCGCCCAGGCCGGCCAGCAGCAGCAGGCCGGAGGTGGGTTCCGGCACGGCGGTCAGGAACTTGCCCGTGGCCTGGAACTCGGACACGGCGTAGTAGCCGTCGCCGCCGGTGGCGGTGATGTCGAACGCCACGGCCGTGATGGGGGTGGCGAAGCTCATGGAATCGGTGCCCAGGCCCCAGCCGACGCTGCCGACGCCGCTGACGGTGCCATGCGGCGAGAACGTGCCGTCCAGGGCGTGCCAGACGCCGCCGGTGTCCTCGTAGCTGACCGAATAGAAGTCGTTGTTGTCGGCCTGCATGAACAGGCTGCTGACGGTGGCGGCGCCCTTGAGCGTTACCGTGACGACGTCGGAACTGTCGGGCACGCCGCCGTTCCAGAACACGCTGCCGATGTTCCATTGCTGGCCGTCGGGCAGGAAGATGCCGTCGGTGACGGTGCTCGCCTGGGCGAGCGCTCCGGTGCCCCACGTGGTGCTGTAGCCGCCGAAGCCGGGGCCGGCGTACGTCACGTTGGCGTTCGCCGCCACGTTGTCGGCGTTGGCCAGCGGTGCGATGGCGACCAGCGCGGTAGCTAGCAGTGCGGAAATCCTGGTGTTCAT
>CAIMXF010000615.1 GCA_903845345.1 uncultured beta proteobacterium | reverse complement strand
CGGCTCCCGAACGGCGGTGCCGGATCACGGCCCGTCCGAGCCGCTGAAGTAGGCCGTCAGCCAGGACGAGGCGTCCGCGCTGGCGTTGCTGTCGGCCGTGCCGGTGGCGCAGCTGGCCACGTCCGGGATGTTGGGAACCCGGCTCGACGCCTGGGCCTGACGCCACGAGGTATCGTCCCGGTATCGCCAGACACCGGACGACCTTCGTGAAGAATCCTCCCCCGACCACGCCCTACCCGATCGGCACGCCCGGCACGCCCTGGGGCGACGCCGAGCGCGCCGCCTGGCTCGCTCGCCAGGCCCTCCGGCGCAGCCATGACGACGAGGTCGTCGTGCCGCTGCGGGCGCGCGTGCCCGCGCGGGGCGAACTGTTCCAGTACGGCGTGCTCGACTACGCGCGGCTGGGCCTGCGCGCCTATCCGCTGCTGGCCGTGCGCAGCCGGGACTGGCGCGCGGATCGGCCGACGGTGCTGGTCACCGGGGGGGTGCACGGCTACGAGACCAGCGGCGTGCAAGGCGCGCTGCAATGGATCGCGAGCGAGTTCGACCGCCACGCCGAACGCGCGAACCTGCTGGTGCTGCCCTGCCTGAGCCCGTGGGGCTACGAGACCATCAACCGCTGGAACCCCGACGCGCTCGATCCGAACCGGCAGTTCCGCGCCGACAGCCCCGCGGCCGAGGCGGCCCTGGCGATGGCCTGCGTCGCCACGCAGTGCGCGAGCGTCGACCTGCACGTCGACCTCCACGAGACCACCGACACCGACAACAGCGAGTTCGGCCCCGCCAAGGCCGCGCGCGACGGCAAGCCCTTGGCCTGGCACGAGATCCCCGACGGCTACTACCTGTGCGGCGACTCCGCGCGGCCCGAGCCCGACTTCCAGCGCGCCCTCATCGATGCCGTTCGTCGCGTGACCCACATCGCCGACGCGGACGAACACGGCCACCTGATCGGCACGCCCATGGCCCAGCCCGGCATCATCTACTACGCGCAACGCCCGCTGGGCCTGTGCGGGGCCATGACCGACGCCCGCTTCACCACCACCACCGAGGTCTATCCGGACAGCCCCCGCACGACGCCGGCCGAATGCCACGCCGCGCAAGTCGTGACGGTGACGGCGGCGATCGAGTACCTGCTGACCGGTCGCACGTAGGCTGGCGCACCGCGCCGCCGGCGCATACATCCCCATGTATCCATGCGGCTCGCCGACGCGGCGGCCAGATCGGCATTCAACCTGCCGAACCTGAAGACCGTCGTTTCGCCTGGCGCGCCGCTTCGGGCAGCCCTGCACGATCGCCGACGAGTGCCCCGCGTCGCCGTGAGCGCAGAATCGCCGCACTTCCTCATCGAGCGCCCATGAACCGACTGCAGACCGAACTGAACCGCCTTTACCTGGGCGGCCTGGTCTTCGCGCAAGCCGATGCGCAGGACCTGTCGCTCGCCGACACGCGCGGCCGCGTGCGCGCGCTGGTGCTGGAGGTGGCGCAACCGACCGGCTGGGATGCGCTGTCCGAGGTCTGGCACGGCGTGCAGACGGAGCTGGAGCTGCCGGCCCCGGGCATCGCCGTGTCGGGACGCGACGGCCTGCAGCTGTGGTTCTCGATCGAGACCGCGATTCCCGCGAGCCAGGCGCACGCGTTCCTCGAGGAACTGCGCCTGCGCTTCCTGGCGCACGTTCCCGCCGCGCGCGTGCGCCTGTGGCCGACGCCCGCGCAACCGCCGCAGCACGCGGCCCTCGTGCCGGCGCTGCAGCCCGACACGGGCCACTGGTCGGCCTTCGTCGCGCCGGATCTCGCGGCCATCTTCTCGGACACGCCGTGGCTGGATGTCGAGCCGGGTGAGGAAGGGCAGGCGGCGTTGCTGCGGGCGTTGCAGACGATCCAGCCGGCGGCATTCGATGCGGCGCTGGCGGGCATGCGGGCGACGGCACCCGAGGCTCCCGCGCCAGTGCCATCGCTCGCCGGCGCGCCCGCGCCCGCACGCGAGGCGGTCGCCCTCGCACATGGCGCCACCGACGATCCGCGGCAATTCCTGCTGCGGGTGATGAATGACGAGAGCGTGGCGCTGGCGTTGCGCATCGAGGCGGCGAAGGCGTTGCTCTGAGCGTCTGGGGCTTGCCTGCGGCGAGGGCTTTGCTCTGATGGTGGAGGGCTTGCCTGCGACGCTTTGGCCCGCCGCTGCGCGGCGGCCGTTCCGGGCGGGCTGGGCGCGAGCGGCAGGGTGGGCAGGGGCTGGGCTCGCGGTCACATGCGAGGCTGAACCTGCGCCTGGACGGCTTGGTTCGGCGGGCGTGCGCCAAAAATTGCTTGGGCCCCGTGCCGCAGGGCCGCGCCCGGAACCCGCCACCCAACGCGCACATGCCCGCCACGCCTGCAACGGACCGCGAGCCCAGCCCCTGCCCACCCTGCCGCTGCTGCTTTTGTTGTTTGGGAAGAGTGAGCGTGTCTCGCCCCATCGAGGGGCTCGACAGCCTGCGCGCCGTCCGCACTCTGCGGAGTTCGTGTTTGCGCGCGAACGGGTCCGCTTCGGCTGCGACGAGTCGGCTGCATGGAGGACTCGGGTCTTGCCACTTGCCTTGCAGCGACTTCACCTCGAGCGGGCGTGTCGATCGTGTCACAGGGCAGCGGGCAAGACCTCACCCCACGCTGTTTGCTGGGTGCGAGCCCACAAGCTCGCTCGTCTGTTGATCAGATGAATTCGCGGACGCGAAGCGTCCGCGGTGCTGGGAGGAGTCCGTCTCGTCCGCAGCGTTCGGGCGGCGCCGAAGCGGTCGAGGCCCTCGATGGGCCGAGACCCGCCACCTCTTCCAAAAGCAAATGCGCCGACCGGCAGGGTGGGCCGGGGCTTGGATCGCAGGCGCGACCGGCGCGACGCGGGTGGAAGCCCCCGGTCCGCCAACCACCTTTTTCGGCGCGGCCCCATGGCGAGCGCGCGGTGGAAGTAGGAACTACGGAACCCGCTGAATGAGGCCGTCCAGGCCGAATTCCGACGCACGGCAAGCCGGAGAGCCAAGCCCCGGCCCACCCTGGCGCAGCGACCATGCCGCCCGAACGCCCGACGCGAAAGCGGCGGGCCACAGCGCCGCAGGCAAGCCGCGCGCAAGAACTAAGCCGCGTCAGCCATCGCCTTCGCCAGGCACAGGTCTTCCCAAGCCTTCGCCTTGTCCGGCATGTTCCGCAGCAGATACGCCGGATGGTATGTGACGACGACCGGGATGCCTTCGTAGCGATGCACGCGCCCGCGCAACTTTCCGATCGCCTCGTCCGACTTCAGCAACTGCTTCACCGCGAACCGCCCCATCACCAGGATCAGCTTCGGCTGCACCAACGCCACCTGCCGCTTGAGGAAGGGTTCGCAGCACGCGAGTTCGTCGGGCTCCGGATTGCGATTGCGCGGCGGCCGGCACTTGAGCGTGTTGGCGATGAAGACGCGCCTCGACGGATCGCCGGCCTGGTCGTCCTCGCGGCCCTCGCCAGAATCCGCACGACGCGACTGCCCGACCGCCCGCAGCATCTGGTCGAGCAACTGGCCGGCCGGTCCGACGAAAGGTTCGCCCTGCAGGTCTTCCTGCTCGCCCGGCGCCTCGCCCACGATCATCCAGTCGGCCTGCGCATGGCCCACGCCGAAGACCGTCTGCTTGCGGCTCTCGCACAGGCCGCAGGCGGTGCAGGAGGCGACGGCGTCCTGCAGCGGGCCCCAGGCCAGCGTGGCGATGGTGGCCGCGCGTTCGACGAGCGCGGGGTCGGCGAGCGGATCCCCCAGGGCCGGCGCAACGGGGACGACGGCGGTCGGCACGCGCGCGGGCGCGGGCGGGCGCACGGGCGGCGCCGCGGGCACGCGCGCAGCCTCGGCTGCGGCTGCGAGCACAGGCGCACGTACCGGCGCGCCAGGTGCTTCGGCCGGACGTTCGAGAACCGGGGTCGCGACTGGCGCCGCGGCGGTGGCGACGACCGGCGCCGCGGTGGCCGGCGTCGCCGGCGACCACAGCCGCACGCCCATCGCGGCCAGCATGCGCCGTTGACGCTCGTTCCAGCTCATGCCCGACCTTGCTTGCGCACCAGCGAGCGCGTCATCAGGATCGCGTCCTCGCGCTGCCCGGCCGGCGCGGGATAGTAGTCGCGGCGGCGTCCGGCTTCGGTGAAGCCTTCGCGCAGGTACAGCGCGCGGGCCCGCGCATTGCTTTCGCGCACCTCCAGCCAGACGGCCGTCGCCGCGAAGCTCGCGCTCAGCGCATAGAGCTCGGCCAGCAGCCGGCGCGCATGGCCTTGTCCTTCGTGGCGCGACGCCACCGTCACGTTGAGCAGGTGCATCTCCTCGAAGCCCGGCATGGCGACGAAGTAGCCGACCAGTTCGCCGTCGTCGGCGACCAGCACGCGCGCGAGATAGCCCGCGGCGAGGGAGTCGATGAAGTTGCCGCGCGTCCACGGGAACGGGTAGGCCTGCACCTCGATGGCCAGCACGGCGTCGAGCGCGCCCACGGTCATGACCCGAATGGCCGGCACGCCGCCGCGCGGCGCGATCTCCGATCGCACGGCGCTCATCGCGGTGCGCCCGCCGTCGCGCCGCGCAAGGCCTTCGCGGCCTCGCGCTCGGCCGTGGTCTGGGCGACCTTGTCGCGCAGGTAGACGGGCAAGGCCTGGTCGGCCGGCACGCCGTCGCCGCGCGCCAGGCCGGCGGCGGCCAGCCAGCCGAGCGCCGCGGCGCGGCCCAATTCGTCGGCGGCGCGCCGTGCGGCGCCGGTCTGCAGGCGTTCGCCGAAGGCCGACAACGCGGAGCCGGCGACGAACGCGGGCGGCGCG
>CAIMXF010000614.1 GCA_903845345.1 uncultured beta proteobacterium | reverse complement strand
GGCGCTGCAGCGCGGCGCGCACGCGGAAGCCGCGGCGCACTACCGCACGGCGCTGGCGCACGGCACGCCGGCCGACGCCGCCGGCGACTGGCTCGCCGCCTACGCGCGCGAGTGCCGCCTCACCAACCAGCTGGCGGAGGCAATCGCGGCGCACGGCCGGCTGTCGGCGCTGCATCGCGAGCGTCCCGATGCGCGGCGCGAGGCCGTCAACCTGAGCGGCCTCGCGCTGGCCCTGGTGCTCGCGCTGCGCAACGCCGAGGCCGACGCGGCCAGCCGCGGCGCCATCGCAATGCTGGAGGCGCTGCCACCTGGCCCGGAACTCGCGCGCGCCTACCGCGTCGAGGCGCAGCTGCGCATGCTCAATCGCGACTGCGAGGCCGCGGTCGCGTTCGCCGGCAAGGCCATCGCGCTCGCGACGCGGTTCGGCGAGCGCGAGATCCTCGCCGAGGCGGTCGGCACGCTCGGCACGGCGACGCTGTTCCTCGACTACGACGCCGGCTGCGAGCACCTCGCCCGCGCGCTCGAACTGGCGCTGGCCGACGAACTCCACGGCCTGGCTGCGAACACGTTCAGCAACCTCGGCTCGGGCTCGGGCGAGGTCTGGCGCCTGCGCGAGGCGCGCGGGCACCTGAAGGCCGCGGTCGCGTTCTCGCAGCGGCACGAGATCGACTTCTATCGCCACTACTCGGTGGCCTGGCTGGCGCTGTGCGAGCTGCACCTGGGCCAGTGGGACGACGCGCGCGAGCACGCGCTCGACATCGTCCAGCAGGCGACCTCGCCCACCACCAGCCGCGTGATGGCCCTGGCCGCGCTGGGCCGGCTGCAGGCGCGCCGCGGCGATCCCGAGGCCGCGCAGACGCTGGACGAAGCGCTCGTGCTGGCGCAGGCCAGCGCCACGCTGCAGCGCGTCGCGCCCGTGCGCTGCGCGCGCGCGGAGGCCGCGTGGCTGCGCGGCGACCTGCCCGCCGTCGTCGTCGAAGCCAGCGCGGCTTTCGCTCAGGCACAGGCCCATCGCCATCCCTGGTTCGCCGGCGAGCTGGCCGTGTGGCTGCGGCGCGCGGGCGCGCTGCCGTCCGTGCCCGACGTCTGCGCCGAGCCGCACGCGCTGCTGCTGGACGGCCGATGGCGAGCCGCCGCCGATGCCTGGGCCGCGCTCGGCGCGCCGTTCGAGCAGGCGCTCGCGCTCGCCGAGGGCGACGACGCGGCGCGGCTCGCGGCGCTGGCGATGCTGGACGATCTCGGCGCCACGGCCGCCGCCGAACGACTGCGCAAGATCCTGCGCGCCGCCGGCGTGCGCGGCATTCCGCGCGGCGCGCGCGCCTCCACGCAGGTCAATCCGCACCAGCTCACCGACCGCGAGCGCGAGGTGCTCGAACTGTTGTGCGCGGGCCGGCGCAACTCCGAGATCGCAGAAAGCCTGTGCCGCTCGGTGCGCACCGTCGACCACCACGTCGCCGCGGCGTTCGCCAAGCTGGGCGTGAACACCCGTGCCCAGGCCGTCGCCGCCGCCGCGCGCGCCGGCCTCACCCCCAAAGAATAGGTAGCCGCGGCGCCCAATCCGGGCAGCGTCGCCGTTGTTGCGGCCCGGACATCGGCGTAGCCTCGATTCCACGGTCGAACAGCGGCCGCACCTTCAACCCAGGAGTCCGCCATGCCCCGCTTCCTCGTCGAGCGCACTTTTCCCGAAGGCCTGCACATTCCCGTCGACGCGCAGGGCGCCGACGTCTGCATGACCGTCGTCGGCACCAACGCCAGGAGCGGCGTCACCTGGCTCCATTCGTACGTCACGGGCGACCTGAAGAAGACGTTCTGCATCTACGACGCGCCCAACCCCGAGGCGATCCGCGAGACCGCGCGCAACAACAACCTGCCGATCGACTCGATCACCGCGGTAAGCGTGCTGGATCCGTATTTCTATCGCGGGTGAGCGCACGGCAGGCGCCGCGTCGCCGCGGCGGCCTGCTTTCGGCAATCGTCGCCAAGGCCGTCGGCGCGACGATCGCCCGGCACCGACGACAGCGTTCCGACCGGATCGGCCAAGCCGCGGCGCCCTCAGCCCGGCGCGCCGAAGTCCTGCAGCCGCACCGCGTGCACGCGATTGCGCTGCTCGCCCACCTTGCCTGCCATCGCCTTCTCGGCCGCCGCGCTGAGCAGCTGGCGCAGCGTGGCGCCGGGCGGGCCGCTGGCGACGCCGATCGTCACGGTGACGACGTCGGCCGCCGACGAGGCGGCGTGGGACAGGGCCAGGTCCTCGACCGCCCCGCGGATGCGTTCGGCGGCGGCGACGGCGGCGTCGCTGTCGGCCTCGGCCAGCACGACGACGAACTCCTCGCCGCCCTTGCGGAACACGAAATCGGCCTCGCGGGCGGCGTCCCTGATCGCGCGCGCCACGGCGCGCAGCGCGTCGTCGCCGGCGGCGTCGCCGTGCACGTGGTTGTAGTTGCCGAAGTGGTCGACGTCGATGAACGCGATGGCGGCGCGATGCACGCGGCGGTCGCCGTCGCCGGCCGCGGCGTGCAGCAGTTCGTCGAGCGCGAGCCGGTTGCGCAGGCCGGTGAGCGCGTCGGTGCGCGCCTCCTCGCGCAGCGCGCGGTTGCGCTCCTGCAGCGCCATCACGGTGGACGTGAGGTCGCGCCGCGACACGGCGAGGCGGCGCGTGTCGTCGTCGAACGCCACCACGCGGTCGCGCCCGCGCGCCTTGGCCGCGTGCAGCGCGGCGTCGCAGGCGCGCCAGACATCGTCGACGGTCTGCCCGGCGAGCGTCGCGACGCCGGCCGACAGCGTGACGATCTCGCTGCCGCTGGCCAGCGCCACCGGCTCGCGCATCGCGGCGGCGCAGTCTTCCGCCTTGTGCAGGGCCTCGGCCAGCGTCAGGTCCGGCAGGTAGGCGATGAACTCGTCGCCGCCCGCGCGCGCCAGGCAGCTGGCCATGGCGAGCGTCTCGCGCAGGCGCGCCGCGACCACCCGCAGCAACTCGTCGCCCACGCGGTAGCCGTGGCGATCGTTGAAGTACTTGAAGTTGTCGAGGTCGATTGTCACGACCGCGCCCCTGGCCCCCGACCGCAGCGCCGCCACCAGCGTGTCGTGCATCACCGTGCGGCTGGACAGGTCGGTGAGGTCGTCGCGGTACGAGCGGCGCGGATCGGGGGCGACGGGTGGCGCCGCGCCCAGGCCCAGCCTGCGCTTCCAGCGGTCGACGAACGTCATCGCCGCGCTCCGCTCGCCGCCGCGCCATGGCGGCGCTTCGGGCGCGTCCACGCGGGCGCGTCCCGTCCGGTACAGATGTCTTGCCGTGCCGCCAATGCCCTCTCCCCTTGGTGGGGCCACGGGTGCGGTTCGGGATCGCGACCGAAGGAAACGCCCGCGCTGCGGCGGTTTGCGTTCTCCCCGGATTGCGGGCGTCCTGCGACATGCCCGCTGGCAGCCCCGCTGCCCTCCTGCCTTGCGGAGGGCCGGTGGCTTTGCGACCCCGGCTCTCGCACGGGTGTGCCCTTTCACTCGATGAGGATCGTACAGCGAAGTTAGGGGGTGCGCGACGCCAAGTCTTGCCGCTTCGGCAAACTCAGGGTATGTCCGCCCATCCCCGAACCGGAGTCGCCATGCGTCCCTTGCTTCGCCCCCTGCTCGCCGCCGCCCTCGCCTGCACCACCGCCGGCGCCACCTTCGCCCAGACGACGGCGCCCGCCGCGCTGAATGCCGCTCCCGCCGAGATCGCCCGCGAGCGCGCGATCTTCGCGGTCAGCGACGCCGACCCGCAGAAGTGGAACCTCACGCTGAACAACATCGCCAACGCGATCGACGGCCTGGGCGCGGGCGCCGACGTCGAGCTGGTGGTCTACGGGCCCGGCATCGCGATGCTGAAGAAGGATTCGGCCGTCGCCGACCGACTCGCCGCGGCCGTCAGGAGCGGCGTGCGCATCGCGGCCTGCCAGAACTCGATGCGCGGCTTCCACATCGAGGCGGCCGACCTCGCGCCGGGTGTGGGCGTCGTGCCGTCGGGCGTGGTCGAGCTGATCCGGCGCGAGCATGCGGGCTACGCGTACGTCCGCTCATGAGCGCCGCCCGGCCGCCCGAAGGCGCGCACACCGCAGCCGTCAGGCGGAGGGTAGCCTTATGAGCGCCGCCCGGCCGCCCGAAGGCGCGCGCATCGCAGCCGTCAGGCGGAGGGTTGCCTGACGAGCGCGTAACAGCCATCAGGTTCGGGCGGCAACGGCCGAAGACGTTCCCTGGGATCCCCCGGCGCCGGTCCGCGCCACGATCCCGGAGACGCCACCGTGCCCAACCTGCCCACCTCCCACGACGCGCAACTGG
>CAIMXF010000613.1 GCA_903845345.1 uncultured beta proteobacterium | reverse complement strand
TTCGGAACGGCCGCCACAGCAACGGTGCCCACGCCAATGCGAGGACACCCGTCCACCAGCTTGGCCAGGCTGCGTCGGCCGCGGCATGCTGGCCGAGCAGGACGATGGCGCACGCGAGCAGCGGCGCCACGACCATGCTGGGCAGCGATGGCGCGGAATGGCCGCGCATGATCCGCAGCGTCGTCTGTTGCACGGCCGTCGACGACGACAGGAAGGCATGAGCCTTGTACAACGAATGCCCGATCAGGTGGAGCATCGCCAGGGTGTAGAGGCCCAGGCCGCATTCGAGCACCATGAACCCCATCTGGGCGACGGTGGACCAGGCCAGGCGAACCTTGATGCTCACGCGCGTGAGCATGACCATTCCCGCGAGGACCGACGTGCCGAGTCCGGCGAGTATCAACAGCCATCGCGCTGCCGGTACCGATTCCAGCAAGGTCGCGAAGCGCAGCAGAACGAAGCCCCCGAGGTTGACGACGCCGGCATGCAGCAGCGCCGACACCGGCGTCGGCGCCTCCATCACCTGGATCAGCCAGCCATGGGCCGGCAGCAAGGCGGTGCGCAGGATCACCGCCAGCACCAGGCAGCAGGCGCTGACTTGCAACGCCGCGGACACCTCCCCATGCGCGAGATGAACCCGCAGCGCCGACAGCGATCCCGATCCTGCCTCGCGCCATGCCAAGGCGGCTGCGATGACCAGCAGCAGGTCGGCGATTCGGTCCGCGAGCCGCTTCTTGTGCGCGGCGAGCAGCGCGAACGGGCGTCCGGGATAGAAGCACAGAAGGTGGTGCAGCATGGAGCCCACGAGCGCCCACGACGCGATCAGGACAAGCCAGTGATCCGCGAGCAGCAGCACCTGCACGCTGCCCAGAACCCCGGCGAGTGCACCGACGTAACGCGACTGGTTGGGTTCACCCTGCAGGTAGCGAGAGGAGAAGGCCACGATGACGGTGCCCAGCAACAGGACGAGCACGCCGAGCCAGGCGCCCGCCAGGCTCGGGCGCAGGCCGATCTCGGCCAGGGCGTTCGCACCCGGCGTCGCGAAGATCTGCATGACCAGTGCGACCAGCGCGCTCACCCAGGCTGTGGCGACGAGCGCGCCGAAGCTGCGCCACAGCGTGCGTGGCGACGCCGCGCAACGCCAGGCGACCAGCGACATCGCCAGCAGGATGACGGGCGGCGCCAGGGTGGCGAGAGACAAGAGGCCGGTTGCTGCCATGTTGCGTGCGTCGTTCAGGAATGCCGGCGATGTTGCCTACCCCCGATGATTCTGTAAAATTCATTTATCAGAACGTTTCGATACTAAAAAAGAAACGATGGAAATCGAGCAGCTCAACTTTCACCACCTCTTCTACTTCTGGCACGTGGCGAAGACGGGCCAACTGACGCGTGCGGCCGTGGAACTGCACACGTCGCAGTCCGCACTCTCGACGCAGATACGCAGCCTGGAGGACAGGCTGGGCAGCGCGCTGTTCGCCCGCGAAGGGCGGCGGCTGACGCTCACCGACACCGGCCAGTTGGTGCTTTCGTACGCCGAGAACATCTTCGGGCTCGGACGGGAGATGCTGGGCCGGCTCGACGGCCTCGGCGATGGGATGACGCGCCTGCGCATCGGCAGTGTCTCCACGGTGTCTCGCAACTACCAGGAGAACTGGATACGCCCGTTGCTGCTGGACTCCACCGTTTCCTTGACCCTCGAGTCCGGCCTCCTGAACGAACTGCTCGATCGGCTGACGCAACACCACCTGGACGTCGTGCTGGCCAACGACGCCGTGCCGTCCCATCCCGACCGACCGCTTCACTGCCGGTTCCTGGGAAGCCAGGCGATCTCGCTGGTCGGGCCGAGCAGGAAGTGGAAACAGCGGCGTCTTCGGCTTCCTCATGGCCTGCACGGCGAGGACGTGGCGCTGCCCAGTGGCCGCCATGCGATGCGCGCGCAGTTCGACGCCTTGTGCGTGTCTGCCGGCGCGAAGCCGCGCATCCGGGCCGAAGTCGACGACATGGCGATGCTTCGCCTGATCGCACGGGACAGCGGGTGGCTCTCGGTACTGCCGGAGATCGTCGTGCAGGACGAACTGCTGTCCGGCAACCTCGTTCGCGTGGGGCGCTCGAGTCAGCTCAAGGAGAACTTCTATGCCATCACGACGCTTCATCGTCATCGCATCGAGCGCCTCGAGACGCTGCTGCGTTGACGTGTCGTCGCGGTCGTCGGAGCCGCCCGGGTCGGCTATTGTCCCGCCGTGAGCCGATAGCCCACGCCCGTCTCCGTGCGCAGGTGCTGGGGTCGCGAGGGATCGACCTCGAGCTTCTGGCGCAGGTTGCTCATGAAGATGCGCAGGTAGTGCGCGCTGTCGGAGCGGCTGGGCCCCCAGACCTCGCTCAACAAGGCCTGATGGGTCATGACGCGTCCCGCGTTGGCGACGAGCACGGCGAGCAGCCGGTACTCGATCGGCGTCAGATGCACATCCTGGCCGGCGCGCGACACGACACGCGCAGCCAGATCGACCTCGACCTCGCCGAAGCGGAAGACCGAGTCGGCCTGGCCGCCGATCTGCGCGGCGCGCCGCTGCGCGACGCGCACCCGCGCCAGCAGCTCGCCGGCGCTGAAGGGCTTGGTGACGTAGTCGTCGGCGCCGGCATCCAGCGCGGCGATCTTGTCGTTCTCGTGCGATCGCGCGGACAGCACGATGACATGCACCTTCGACCACAGCCGCAAGTCCCGCAGGTAGTCGATGCCCGTGCCGTCGGGCAACCCGAGATCCAGGATGACGAGGTCGGGATGACGCGTTCCCGCCTCGACCAGGCCTTGCCGCACCGACCCGGCCTCGAAGATCTGCCATCCCGCGGGTTCGAGCGCCGAGCGCACGAAGCGCCGGATCTGCGCATCGTCCTCGATGACGACAGCGACGGGCGACTCGTTCACGGCGCTTCTCCGAGGTTGCCCTGCCAGTCGATTTCCGGCGCGGGCGGATCCGGCGGAATGCCCACCGGCAAGGTGAAGTGGAAGCGCGCGCCGCGATGATCGCGCACGCCGCTGCCCGCGTCGACCCAGATGCGGCCGCCGTGCGCCTCGACGATGGCACGACAGATGGCCAGGCCCAGGCCGACGCCAGGTGTCGCGGACTCGCGCTCGCCTCGCGCGAACTTCTCGAACAGCGCTTCCTCGCGGCCTGGCGGCAGGCCCGGCCCGTCGTCCGCGACGGTCGTGACGACTTCGTCGCCGCTCAGGCGCGCCGAGATCGTCACCGTGCTGCCCGCCGGCGTGTACTTTGCCGCGTTCTCCAGGAGGTTGCAGAAGACGCGTTCGATGAGCACCGCGTCGAAGTTCAGCAGCGGGAGATCGTGCGCGATCGCGGTCACGAGTCGGTGGCCCGCGAGCGTGGACGCGACCGCCTGCAAGGCACTGCCGACGACTTCCTCCAGGGGTTGCCACTGCAGGTTCAGCTGCACCGAGCCGCTCTGCAACCTGGCCATGTCCAGCAGGTTGGCCACCATGGCATTCATGCGTCGCGCGCCAGAGGCAATCCCCTGGGCCAGGTCGATCGCTGCGGGCGTCAGGCCGCGGGTCTGCTGCACCAGCAGCTCGGATGATCCGTAGATCGACGCGAGGGGCGTGCGCAGGTCGTGCGACACCGCCGCCAGCAGCGAGTTGCGCAGCCGCTCGGACTCCATCTGCACCGTCGCGCTCTGCGCCACTTCGACGTAGTGCACGCGCTCGAGCGCGACGGCCAGCAGCGCCGCGAAGGTCTCGAGCTGCTGGCGCTGCTCGGGCACGAGCAGGAGTCGAGCGTCCTCGGGCCTGACGGCCAGCACGCCGCGCGCGCGCATCGGCGTCGTCAGCGGCAGGTAGAGCCAGGCGCTGCCGGCCAGCGTGTCGGTGCCCACGCCGGCCGCCTCGTTGTGGTTCATGGCCCATTGCGCCGTGCCCAGATCGATGCCGTCGTCATCGGCGCCGAGGATCGGCACCTCGAGGCGATCCTCCATGTCGAGCGCGAAGATCCGGGCCTTGGCGCGGAACTCGACGGCGACCGTTCTTTCGGTGACTTCGATGACCTGCTCGCGCATCAGCACGCTCGACAGGGAGCGCGCGAACTCGAACAGCGCCCGCGACCGGCGTTCGCGATGCGTCGCCGCCCGCGCTTCGAAACGCAGGCCGGCGGTCAGCTGCCCGATGATGAGGCCGACGCCCAGCATCACCGCGAAAGTGAACA
This sequence comes from uncultured beta proteobacterium, assembly GCA_903845345.1. Taxonomy (GTDB): domain Bacteria; phylum Pseudomonadota; class Gammaproteobacteria; order Burkholderiales; family Burkholderiaceae_C; genus Scleromatobacter. The sequence goes on along the minus strand of CAIMXF010000613.1, from coordinate 11,221 downwards.
GGTACTGGACATCCGAGATGGAGAACGACAGCTTCGGCGGCACGAAGAAGTAGTCGAACGCGGCGACGTTGAGGAACGCGGCCAGCACGGCCGGTCCCCGTCCCAGGCGCACCGCCACGCCGACGACGGCCAGCAGGAACAGCATCACGGTGTTGGCCAGCGCGAAGTACGGCTGCAGCGGATGCGCGACCAGCGTCGTGAGTGCGCAGGCCCCGAACGTCCACAGGTACGGGATCGCGCGCACGCCCACCTGCTCGTCGACGGCGCCTTCGGTGCGTATCGGACGCTCCGGCTGGGTCTGCGCGGACTGTCCGCGCCCGACTTCGATCAGGTCGAGATCGGCGGCGAAACGCGTGAGCTTGTGCGCGAGCGTCGGGCCCTTCCACCAGGCCCGCTCGCGCGTGTGGCCCATGAGCAGCTTCGAGAGATTGTGCTGCCGCGCATAGCTCACGAGCTCCGGCGCGATCTCCTGTGCCGAGAGCACCGCCGTGGTGGCGCCGAGTTCCTCCGCCAGCTTGACCGTGCGCAGGATGCGCTCGCGCTGCGCGCTTTCGAGACGCTGCAGCGCGGGCGTCTCGACATACACCGCATGCCAGCCGATCGCCAGTTGCTTGGCGAGCCGCGCGGCGCTGCGCACCACATGGTTGGAATTCTCGTGCGCCCCGATGCAGCACAGGAAGCCCGCCTCGGTCTTCCACACGTGGCCGATCGAGCGATCGACGCGGTAGGCCTGGACGTCGTCCTCGACCCGATCCGCCGTTCGTCGCAGCGCCAGCTCGCGCAGCGCCATCAGGTTGCCCTTGCGGAAGAAGTTGCGGCCCGCGCGTTCTGCTTGCGCCGGCAGGTAGACCTTGCCGGCCTGCAGCCGCGCGATGAGTTCGTCGGCCGGCGTGTCGACCAGCACGACCTCGTCCGCGCTGTCGAAGAAGGTGTCGGGCAGCGTTTCCTGGACGCGGATGCCGGTGATGCCGCCGACGACGTCGTTCAGGCTCTCCAGGTGCTGGACGTTGAGCGTCGAATAGACGCTGATGCCGGCGTCGAGCAACTCCTCCACGTCCTGCCAGCGCTTCGCGTGGCGCGATCCCGCGACGTTCGAGTGCGCCAGCTCGTCGACCAGCAACAGCGCAGGCTTGCGTGCCAGCGCGCCGTCGAGGTCGAATTCCTTGAGCGTCCTGCCGCGGTAGGGAACGTCGGCCTGCGGCAGCAATTCGAGGTCGCCGATCTGGGCGCCCGTCTCGACTCGCCCGTGCGTCTCGATGACGCCGGCGACCACGTCGACCCCCGTCGCCTTCTGCATGCGCGCCGCCAGCAGCATCGCGTAGGTCTTGCCCACGCCCGCGGACGATCCGAAGTAGATGCGCAGCTTGCCGCGTCCCGCACGGTCTTCGCTCTCGCGGATCTGCGCGAGCAGATCGTCGGGGTCGGGTCTGTTGTCGTCGTTGGCCAAGTGCGAGGTTCTCTGGATGCGGACTCTGAAAGGAAGAAGCCGCAGCGCGCTTTCCGGCGGCTGCGGCCCCGCAAGACGGCAATGGTGCCGCTCAGGAGTGCATCTTGTCGAGCGCGAGGTTCAACGCGAGCACGTTGACACGCGGTTCGCCCAGGAAGCCGAGGACGCGGCCTTGCGACTGCGTCTCGATCAGCGCGGCGACCTTGGTGGCCGGCAGCCCGCGCGCAGCGGCGACCCGCGTCACCTGGTACTGCGCGGCGGCGATGCTGATGTCCGGATCGAGCCCGCTCGCGGACGCCGTGACGAGATCCACCGGCACCGGCAGCGTGTTGTGCGGATCGGCGGCACGCAGCGCGGCGATGCGCCCCTTGATGGCGTCGATCAGCGCCGGGTTGGTCGGGCCCAGGTTGGAGCCGCCCGAGCTGCCGGCGTTGGTGGACATCGGGCTGGTGGCCGACGGGCGGCCCCAGAAGTTCTTCGGGTCGGTGAAGGTCTGGCCGATCAGGGTCGAGCCGACGACCTTGCCGTCGCGCACGACGAGGCTGCCGGCGGCCTGGTCCGCGAAGGCCACCTTCGCGATGCCGGTCACGACGAGCGGGTAGGCCACGCCGGTGACGAGGGTGAGGGCGCCGAACAGGACGAGCGCAGGACGAAAGACGGAGTTCATTGCAAACCTCTTGAGGTGATGTGGCGGCGTGTCGGCTCAGACGAGATGGATCGCCACGAGCAGCAGGTCGATCAGCTTGATGCCGATGAACGGCACGATCAGCCCGCCGAGGCCGTAGATCAGCACGTTGCGGCGCAGCAGCGCGGCGGCTCCGATCGCGCGGTACTTCACGCCCTTGAGCGCCAGCGGGATCAGGAAGATGATGATGATCGCGTTGAAGATCACGGCCGACAGGATGGCCGACTGCGGGCTTGCGAGCCGCATCACGTTCAGCGCCGCGAGCTGCGGAAAGGTCGTGATGAACATCGCCGGGATGATCGCGAAATACTTCGCGACGTCGTTGGCGATCGAGAACGTGGTCAGCGAGCCGCGCGTCATCAGCAACTGCTTGCCGATCTCGACGATCTCGAGCAGCTTGGTCGGATTCGAATCGAGGTCGACCATGTTGCCCGCCTCCTTGGCCGCCTGCGTGCCGGAGTTCATCGCCACGGCGACGTCGGCCTGCGCGAGCGCGGGGGCGTCGTTGGTGCCGTCGCCCGTCATCGCGACGAGGCGTCCTTCCGACTGGAAGTCGCGGATCATGCGCAGCTTTTCTTCCGGCGTCGCCTCGGCCAGGAAGTCGTCGACGCCGGCTTCCGCGGCGATCGCCGCGGCCGTGAGCTTGTTGTCGCCCGTGATCATCACGGTCTTGATGCCCATGCGGCGCAGCTGCGCGAAGCGCTCCTTGATGCCGCCCTTGACGATGTCCTTGAGCTCCACGACGCCGATCGCCTTGGCACCGTCGGACACCACCAGCGGCGTGCTGCCGCGGCGCGCGACGTCGTCGACGATGGCCTGCGTCTCGGTCGCCCAATGCCCGCCGAGCGCCTCGATGTGCTTGCGGATCGCCTCGCCGGAACCCTTGCGGATCACGCGCTTGAGGCCTTCGGACTCCATGTCGACGCCGCTCATGCGCGTCTGCGCGGTGAACGGCACGAAGGTCGCGTTGAGGCCGGCCATCTCGCGCTCGCGCAGGTTGAACTTCTGCTTGGCGAGCACGACGATGCTGCGCCCTTCCGGCGTCTCGTCGGCCAGCGATGCCAGCTGCGCGACGTCGGCGAGGACCTGTTCGCTTTGCCCGCGAGCCGGGAAGAACCCGCTCGCCTGGCGATTGCCCAGCGTGATGGTGCCGGTCTTGTCCAGCAGCAGCACGTCGACGTCGCCGGCGGCTTCCACCGCGCGGCCCGAGGTCGCGATGACGTTGGCCTGCATCATCCGGCTCATGCCGGCCACGCCGATGGCCGACAGCAAGGCGCCGATGGTCGTCGGAATCAGGCACACCAGCAGCGCGATCAGCGCCGTCACGGTCACGGGCGTTCCCGCCCCGGCCGCGGAGACGCTGAAGATGGACATCGGCAGCAGCGTCACGACCACGATCAGGAACACCAGTGTCAGCGCGACGAGCAGGATGTTCAGCGCGATCTCGTTGGGCGTCTTCTGGCGCTTCGCGCCTTCGACCATCGAGATCATGCGGTCCAGGAACGATTCCCCCGGATTGACCGTGACGCGGACGACGAGCCAGTCGGACAGCACGCGCGTGCCGCCGGTGACGGACGAGAAGTCGCCGCCCGACTCGCGGATCACCGGCGCCGATTCGCCCGTGATGGCGCTTTCGTCGACGGAGGCCACGCCCTCGATGACCTCGCCATCCAGCGGGATGACGTCGCCCGTCTCGACGACGACCACGTCGCCCTTGCGCAGTTCCTCCGCCTGGGCAGGAATCCACGTCGCGCCATGGCGCGGCTCCTTCAGCTTCTTGGCGATGGTCTTCTTCTTCATGCCGCGCAGCGAGGCCGCCTGCGCCTTGCTGCGGCCTTCGGCGAGCGCTTCCGCGAAGTTGGCGAAGAGCACCGTGAACCACAGCCACAACGCCACGGCCAGGATGAAGCCCGGAGCGGCTTCGCCGTAGCCACGCAGCGCCTGGATCCACAGGCCGGTCGTGATGATGCTGCCGATGAAGACGACGAACATCACGGGGTTGCGCCATTGCACGCGCGGATCGAGCTTGGTGAACGAGCCGAGGACGGCGGGCCGGATCAACGCCGGGTCGAACAGGGAAAGAGATTTGTCGTTGCTCATGGAGTGCTTTCGATGCCGTTCAGCGCGGCGAAGCGAGCGTCAGCTGCTCGACCACCGGGCCGAGCGCGAGCGCCGGCACATAGTTCAGGAGGCCGACCAGCACGACCGAGCCGATCAGCAGGATCACGAAGAGCGTGCCGTGCGTCGGCAACGTGCCTGCGCTGGCCGGGATGCTCTTCTTGGCCGCGAGGCTGCCGGCGATCGCGAGGACGGGAACGATGATCGCGTAGCGGCCGAAGAACATCACGACGCCCAGCAGCGTGTTCCAGAACGGCGTGTTCGCCGACAGGCCCGCGAAGGCGCTGCCGTTGTTGTTGCCGGCCGAGCTCAAGGCGTACAGCATCTCCGAGAAGCCGTGCACGCCCGGATTGGCGACGCCTGCGACGCCCAGCGGACTCGTCACGGCGATGGCCGTGCCCACGAGCACGAGCAGCGGCGTGACGAGGATCGCGATCGCCGTCATCTTCATCTCGAAGGGCTCGATCTTCTTGCCGAGGTACTCGGGCGTGCGGCCGATCATCAGCCCGGCGATGAACACGGCCAGGATCGCGTAGATCAACATGCCGTACAGCCCGGAGCCGACGCCGCCGTAGACGACCTCGCCCAGCTGGATCATGAGCATCGGGATGCCGCCGGCCAGCGGCGTGTACGAGTCGTGCATCGAATTGACCGAGCCGTTGGAGGCCGAGGTCGTCGCGACCGCCCACAGGGTCGACGAGGTGATGCCGAAGCGCGTCTCCTTGCCTTCCATGTTGCCGCCCGACTGCGTCATGCTCTGCGCCTGGTCGATGCCGAGCGCCGCGAATCTAGGGTTGCCTCCTTGTTCGAGCGGCGTGATCGTGAAGACCGCCGCCAGGAAGATGACCGTCATCGCCGCGAACACCGCGATGCCCTGGCGCTTGTCCTTGACCATCGCGCCGAACGTGAAGCACAGCGCGGCCGGGATCAGCAGGATCGCGAGCAGTTCCAGGAAGTTGGCGAGCGGCGTCGGATCCTCGTAGGGATGCGCGGAGTTGACGTTGAAGAAGCCGCCACCATTGGTGCCGAGCTGCTTGATCGCGATGAGCGATGCGGCCGGGCCCATCGGCAACGACTGCGTCGTCGCCTTGGCGTCCTCGGTCACCGGATTGCCCTTGGCATCCTTCAGCGGCTGGCCGTCGGGGCCGTTCTTCGGGTTCTGGTACGCGTTGACCTCGAGCGTCGTCGCATCCTTGTACGCGTCGAAGTTCTGGATGACGCCCTGGCTCGTGAGGAAGACTGCGAAGACCACGGACATCGGCAGCAGCACGTAGAGCGTCATGCGGGTCATGTCGACCCAGAAGTTGCCGATGCCGCCGCCGCCCTTGACCTTGCCCGGGCCGCGTGCCACGAAGCCGCGGATGAGCGCGATGACCACTGCCATGCCGGTCGCGGCCGACAGGAACATCTGGACGGCCAGCGCCAGCGTCTGCGTGAGGTAGCTCATCGTCGACTCGCCACCGTAACCCTGCCAGTTCGTGTTGGTGATGAAGCTGATGGCCGTGTTGAACGACGAATCGGGGCTGACCGCGGCCATGGCCTGCGGGTTCAGCGGCAGCACGGCCTGCAGGCGCTGCAGCGCGTAGACGACCACCAGGCCGATGACGTTGAAGACGATCAGCGCGATCGTGTACGTCTTCCAGCCGGTCGAGGATGCCGGGTCGACGCCCGCGAGGCGGTACAGCGCGTTCTCGATCTTGACGAACGGCGACATCCAGCGCGGAAAGCGTCCTTCGGCGACCGCGGCCATCCACTTGCCGAGCGGCCAGCCGAGACCGACCAGCAAGGCCATGTAGACGAAGAGTTGGATCCAGGCTTGCGAGGTCATCAGAATTCCTCAGCCTTCAGCAGGGCATAGACGAGATAGACGAACAGGCCGACCGAGACGGCGCCGCTCAACCAATAGAGCGCGCTCATGACCGATCTCCCAGCACGTCGCACACCTTGACGAGGCCGACCAGCAGCGCCACGAGCGCCACCGACAGGCCGATGAATACTGCGTCCATACACCCTCCAAACGGAATTTGACTGTCGAGAGAATAGAAAAGTCGCCGAAAAAACGGTGCATAGAGATGGGCGGGCGCCGTAAAGAACGCATAAAAACGCGAAGCCGCGACCACCGGCGTGGCGTGGCCTGCACCGTCAACGAGAAGCCGGCGCCCGAGTGCGCCTGCAGTGGACTCAGTGAAGCCCGCGATGGGCCGGGTCTTGGGCATCCCGGGCAAGCGTCGCGAGTTCCGCCGCTCGGCCAACGACGCCGGCGTGCGTTCTCGGCTCGAGGGATATGGACTTGCTCATGACCACACTGTCATAGCAGCGACCGGCCACCCGCATGCCCCCGACCCGCCGAAATCCCTGGCGCGCGTAGTACGAACGGACGTCAAGCGCGAGCACTGGCGTGTCGAGCGCGAGCTCGCCGAACTGTCGCATGCGCGCCCACATCGTCGCGACCTTGAGCATCGATCGCCCGACGCCCGCGCCCTGGTAGACGGGATCGACGGCAAACTGGTGCAGGCTCGCGACGCCCGGCTTGCGGTAGTGCGCGACCGCGGAAGAGGGATCGCAGCTCTCCAGCGTCAAGGTCCCGACGATTCGGCGGTCGGCCACGGCGACGAGGCAATCGCCGCGCGCCATCCGCGCCCGCGTCGTCGACGGCGATTGATCGACGCACAGGCAGTTCGCTCCGAGCACCGCCATCGGCGCGAACGCGCGATGCAACATGTGGGTGACCTCCTCGAGGGAGTCGTTTGAATTGAAGCGGCGAATCGCGAAATTCTTCATGCGTGAATGACGTGACGGAGAGGTCGTCCTCGGGCGCTTGATTGAAGCAGGGCGCGCCTAAAGTTGTTGCATAGATCTCGGCTGCGCGCGCAAAGAAGTCGTCAACGCGCGTCAGTCGATGTGCTGGGACATCTGCCTGGCGTCAGCCGGCACGGGCCCCGGCTCGGTCGCCGAGTGCGCCTGAGTCCGGGGAAGCCAGATCGTGAAGCGCGTGCCTGCGGCCGCGCTGGAAGTCGCGCTGATGTTTCCGCCATGGGCGACTGCGATCTCGCGCGCGATGAACAAGCCGAGACCCAGGCTCGTCGGAAGACGATCGGAAGCGGCGGAGGCTCCGCCGGGAACACGAACCCCAGGCTCGAAGATCGCCTCCAGCGAGGCATCGGGAATGGCATCGCCGGCATTCCAGACGCTCAAGCTCACGCCGGCATCGTCCGCACGGGCATCGAGCTTGATCACGGACTGCGCGTCGCCGTGCTCGATGGCGTTGTGCAGGAGGTTCGACAGCGCCTGCTGGATGCGCGGCGCATCCGCACGCAGGACAAGATCGCCCGACGTCGCGAGCTGAACGGCCCTTGCCGTGCGAGTTGCTCCGACGGCCGCGATCGCGGCCTCGCAGACGTGCTTCAGGTCGCAGGAGGACGGGTCCACGGGGATGCCCGGGGCCGCCCTGCGCCGGGTGTATTCCAGCAGATCGGAGATCAGCCCGTCCATCTGCGCCAGTGCGGCCCTGACGCGCCGGGTCGAGTTGCGGCGAGTGTCGGGACCGAAGTCGGGACGCGCCAGGACGGCGCTCGCCACGTGGATCGTCGACAGCGGGTTGCGCAGATCCTGGGCCAGCGTGAACAGGTAAGCGTCGCGTGCCGCGGTGAGCGCCTGCGTGAAGCCTTCGGCGGACTCGCTCAACGCCGAATCGACGGCCTGGTTGAACCGGAGGCTTTGGTGCAGCACGGCTGCGCTGTCCTTTCTCGCACCCGAGAAATACCATCGTGCGAGGACAGTCGTCCGCAGCGAGCTGAACTCCTCGACGAGTTGTCGCATGCCGATGCCGCATTGCTGCCGCAGCCGGCCGTGCCTGATCGACGGGACAGCGTCGGTACCCGGCTCGCCGGCCGTCGCTCCGCGTTTCCGCTGCACGCCCGTGCCGTCGCGTTCCATCTCCCTGGCAATCGCGAGCAGGACGCCCTTGAGGCAATCTCGGAGTTCGGCCGTCTCCGATCGGGTCAGCGACGGTGCCTGGGCGCGTCCGACGCCTTGCCATTCCTCGACGATCGTGTCGAGGCGGGCGACGATGAACATGCTCAGTTGCACGGCACCCCTGCCATCACCTGTTCTTCACCGACAGTGCGCCGTGCCGGCGCGTGGCCGCACCTGCTGCTTCGACGTCGCGCACCGCCGGCCCGCTAGCTCTTGAAGCGTGCAATGCCGGCTTTCAATGTCTGCGCGCTCGCTTCTGCGTTCGAAGCCGCATCCAACTGCGATCGGAACGTCCTGTCGGAGAACAGCTGCGCCACGGCGGCCAGCAACTGGAGATGGGCATGGTGGTCGTCGAGCGGCACCAGGATGAAGAGAAACAGGTCGACAGCCTCATGGTCCGGCGCCTGGAACTCGATTCCCGCCGCGAGCCGGATCAGCAGCGTGACGGGCTCGTCGATGCCGGCGATGCGCGCATGGGGGATCGCGAATCGATTGCCGAGCGCGGTCGACCCGGCTTGCTCGCGACGGGTCAGCGCCCTGAGCACCGGGCCGGGATCGACGCCGTGGATGCGGCCGATCTCGTGCGCGGCGATGCCGAAGAGGCTGGCCGTGTCTTTCGCATCGACCCCGAACAGGATCTTCTCCGGCTGCAGCCAGCGGGCGAGATGAGGATCGTCCTCGCCGGTGACGGGCATGTCCGACACGCGTTTGAGGAACTCGGATCTGGTTGGCATCTTCGGCTCCGATCGCTGTTGGCCACTACGAATTCAAGTTCGACTCCGGCGCCGGCCGCGGCTGGAGGACGCAACCGGCTCGTTCGAAGCGGACGTTGCTGCCTGCACGCACGTCGCTGCCGTCGGCGATGACGAAGGCTTCGTCGTACGACGACTTGCCCACGCGCGAACGCACGATCGCCAAGCGTGAGTCCGGCCTCGACGTCACTTCACGCAAGGGCAATCCGCACACCGGGACGGCCACGTCCAGCTGCTGCATCGTGACCACCGACAGCACCTTCCCTTCATGCCAGGCGGGTTCTTGCACGGAACCCGCGTTGCCAGCACAGGCGCCCGCGGCCGTGCATGCGAGCAAGACGAGCGCACGCGTGGAGGTGGCGCGGTGCGGCACCTCGGAATGCTCGCGCCGCCCTGCCTGGTCGGCAGTACGTCGATCAAAGGCGTTCATGCCGTTTGCGGATGCGCATGCCGGACACCCTGCATGCGCAACCGCCCTCGCTCAGAAGTGGAAGATCACGTCACCCGAGATGACCGTCTCGGTTCGGCGGTTCGGCGCGACCCCTTCGTTGGCACTTCCGTTGAACGAGAGCGCGCTCGAGTGGTAGTAGGCGATCTCCGGGCGGAGCTCGATCTGCGGCGACAGCCAGTGTTGCCAACCGAGCGCGAGGTTCTTGTAGGTCGCCGGCACACCCGTGCGCTGGCCTTGCGGGTCGCGGTAGAACTCCGGGCGGATCGAGAAGTTGTTCAGCGCGTCCGGCGAGTAGTTCAGGTAGGCCACGACGCCCGTCGCGCCCGCCGTGCAGGTCAGCGCGGCGCTGTTGCCGCATTGGGCGAGGTCGGGTGCGTTGTACGGCATGAACCTCGACGAGAACGGCGCGCCGCCATTCGCGTAGATCGTCTGCACGTCGCTGTTGAGGGCGTTGGGCACCTTCTTCTGGAACAGGTGGTAGGCCTCCGCCGAGATGTGCCACTTGTCGTTGAACGAGTGATAGAACGTCAGGCCGTACCACTGCAGGTTGTTGTAGCCGTACGTGCCCTTGTTGATCGCGTCCGCGCAGGCGTTGACGTCGGTCTTGCCGTCGTCGGCGTCGTAGCGGCCGCACGCCGTGAACGAAGGCATCGCGCCCGGGTCGGCCTTGAACGTCTTGCCCGGATACAGCGGGTTGTAGCCCGGCTGGCCGGACACGGAACCCGGCGTGTTCGGATACGGGTTGTCCTCGCGCTTGGTCAGGTGGCCGAGCGTCGATTCCGTGCCGGCGGACACGCCCAGCTGCGCCGTCCAGTTCTTCGTGACGGCGAGCGATCCCAGCACGCCCGTGTTCGTGTAGTTGTCGAACGAATACGACATGGAGTGGCTGTACATGTAGTTGTTCGGCGCGAGCTGCGCCTCGATGTCGGGCACCGAGATGAAGCGGCCGACACGCACCATCAGGCCTTCGGCGACCTGCGGGATGAACACCTCGCCGTACAGCATCGGGAAGTCGACGCCGTTGGCCTTGTTGTCGCGCAGCAGCTGGTTGCTCAGCAGACCGTAGGCCGTCGTGTAGCGATAGTCGGCGCCATACAAGGCAGCGATTCGCATGCCCCAGTCGATGTGATCCTTCTGCACGGTGTCGGGCAGGCGTTCGAGGTAGAGGACGGCCTGGTCGAACTGCGCCGTGTTCGGCGTGTAGTCGTAGGCCGCGGGCGCGTTGCCGCCCGGCCTGGTCCGGTTGGTGCTGAGATTGGCGCCGGCGTTGACCCAGCCGTAGACCTGGAGGTTGTTATCCCCCATCCATTTGCCCAGCGAGGTGTTGGCCAGGGCGACCATCAGCGGACTGTCGACCGACGCGGCGCGCGTGACGCCGAGCGACGTCGTGCCGCCGTACGGCCACTCCGTGAAGGGCATCGGCGGCGTGGGTTGCGCGGCAGGCGGGAAATAGTCGCGGCGAGCAGGCGGCGCCTTGGGGTCGGACGGCGCCGCGCCCTGGCCCCATTCCAGCGAATAGTAGTTCGCAAGGCGATCCCAGAAGCCGTCGCCCAGATACTGGTCCAGGCATGCGTAGTTCTTGTACGGGTCGCAGGCGGCGGTAGAAGCCGGCTTCGCCTCGGGGGTGTCGGCGGCATGCGCCTGCGTCGTCGCGACGATTGCGCCGATCGCCGTCGCGATGGCGGCCCGCGGCAGACGCTCGATCGCGACGTGGAGTGATTTGGTTGATACGTTTTTCATGGGGTTCTCGTTTTCGTGGCGACCTGCGGCGGTCTTCTACTTCGCGCTTGCAG
>CAIMXF010000612.1 GCA_903845345.1 uncultured beta proteobacterium | reverse complement strand
GCACGCGGCGAGGACTGGGTGCACCAGCCTGGTGGCGACTATCCGCGCCTGTCGCGCGTGGACATGGTCGCCAGGAAGGCGCACCTGCTTCGCCCTGTCGAAAGAGTGGCGCTGCTGACGGACGCGAACTGCGTGAGCGCCTGCCTCGATTTCGCCGACCTCGTGCGTTCGGTGCCCGGCTCGGTGCATATCGGCCAGACAACCGGCGCGGATACCATCTACCTCGACATCGCAAGCGTCCGACTGCCCAGCGGCAACGCGCTGATCCTGCCGCTGAAGGTGTGGCGCAACCGGCTGCGCGGCGACAACGAGGCCTGGGTGCCCGACGTGCCCTTGTCGTTCGACCCGGACAGCGAGGACGCCACTCGCCGCGCCGTGATCCGCGCGCTGGATCGGCCCGCCGCCCCGGCGCGCTAGACGGCGCCGGTGCCGCGTCCGACCAGAATGCGTCGAGCTGCGCGAACGTCTCGAGCATCCCTTGCTCCATGCCCTCGAAGGCGTTGTCCAGCGCGCGGCCGGCGCGCTCAGGCCATCTCCACCCGATTGCGCCCGCCGTTCTTGGCCGAATACAGCGCCCGGTCGGCGCGGCGCAACAGCGTGTCGAAAGTGTCGTCCGGCTGCCAGGCCGTCACGCCGAAGCTGGCGGTGAGCGCGCGCATGGTGCCGTCGAAAGGCTGGTTGATCTGCTCGCGCGCACGCTCCGCGAGCGTGCGCGCGCCGGGCGCATCGGTCTCGCACAGCAGCAGGCAGAACTCCTCGCCGCCGTAGCGGAAGGCGCGGTCGGGCTCGCGCAGCGCGCCGGCCAGGCGGGCGGAGAACGCGGCGAGCGTGGCGTCGCCGACGGCGTGGCCGTGGGTGTCGTTGATGAACTTGAAGCGGTCGACGTCCACCATCACGATGGCGAACGGCCGGCCGCTGCGGCGCGCGGCGGACAGCGCGTGGCCGATCTCCTCGTCGAGCGCACGCCGGTTGGGCAGGCGGGTCAGGTCGTCGGTGCGGGCCTGCAGCCGCGTCTCGGCCTCGGCGCGCGTCTTGCACATCAGCACGAAGCCCAGGCTGGTGACGACCAGGTAGACGAAGCCGAACACGTAGATCGGCACCTGCCAGAGGTTGGCGTGATCCAGGCTCAGGCGCGAATCGCCGATCAGCAGCAGCGCGATCGCGCGCAGCGGCAGCACCAGCCCCATGCAGAAGTAGAACGCGGCGACGACGCGCTGCACGCGCGCGGTCTCGGGCCGCGGGTCGCGCCACAGCGTGATCGCATTGAGCCACTCGTAGCCGGCGTAGGCGAAGCCGTTGAAGATCGCCGCCCAGGCGACGTGCTCGCCGGCGATGGCGCCGGCGAGGGTCACGGCCGCGACCATCGCGGCGAGCCGCTTACGGTCGACGCTGCGCCCGGCGAATTGCCGGATCGCGATGAAGAACAGCGCGACGCCGATGGCGCCGGCCAGGTTGGCGACGAGTCCCGTGACGATCGCCGAGGTCGCGCCGGCCGGCGTCGCCAGCACCAGGTAGGCGACGGCCTGGCTGGTGATCGCGTAGCGCCACAGGCGCATGCCGTTGCCGCGGTCGGCGTCGCTGCGCGAGATCCACAGCATCGCCGATGTCGCCGCGAGCAGGCAGGTCTGGCCAAGGAACAGGGTGTGCAGATCCAACGGGAGCCTCGAGTGCTGCGGAACGGGCAACCTGCGATTCTCTGCCGGGCCGGCCACGCGCGCCCTCGCGGGACGTGCAGTATTCGACGAAGCGCGCGACTTCGCCGCCTCGTCTCCGGAACAGGGCAAGCCCGCGGCCTCGCGACGGGGTCTTGCGTCGATGCGAGTTGCACGGATGCAAGGCCTGGTTCCACGATCCTCACCCGCATGAAAAAAGCCCGCGGCTTGCGCTCGCGGGCCCTGTGCCATCGGCGTCGGCGCATCAACGCTTCGTCGACGGTCCCTTGTTGGACGAGGTCAGCACCGGACGCTGGCCGCCGCCTTGCGGCCGGCCACCGCCGCCGCCAGCCGGACGACCGCCGCCATTGCCGCTGCCACCGCCGCCGGCCGGACGCGCGCCGCCGTGGCCGGCGTGCGCGGGCTTGGCACCGCTGTGCGAACCCGACGGGCCGGGCGGACGCGGCGCCGGACGGCCGCCGCCGCCGTTGCCACCGCCGCTACCGCCCGGACGCGCCGGAGCGCGACCGCGGTCGCCACCACCACCGCCGCCGCCACCGCCGTTGCCGGATCGTGCATGGTGGCCGCCGCCGTTGCCACGACCGCCGCCGGCCGGGCCGCGCACACCGATCGACGTGCGACCCAGCACGATGGGCTCGGCGCGTTCGCCCGGATCGGGCTCGAAGCCGGGGATGACTTCCTTCGGGATCGGGCGCTTGATCAGCTTCTCGATGTCCTTCAGGAAGATGTCCTCGTCCACGCACACCAGCGACACCGCGCGGCCCTGCGCGCCGGCGCGGCCGGTGCGGCCGATGCGGTGCACGTAGTCTTCCGGCACGTTGGGCAGCTCGAAGTTGACGACGTGCGGCAACTGGTCGATGTCGATGCCGCGCGCGGCGATGTCGGTGGCGACGAGCACCTGCAGCGTGCCGGCCTTGAACTCGGCCAGCGCGCGGGTGCGCGCCGTCTGGCTCTTGTTGCCGTGG
>CAIMXF010000611.1 GCA_903845345.1 uncultured beta proteobacterium | reverse complement strand
GGGCGCACGGCGAGGATGTCCAGCCGCGGATCGCTCACCGGCCCGGTGAAGGTGATCTCGCCGCGCGAGACGTCCAGCTTCTGGCCGTAGGCGATGTACTGGCCGCCCGCGGTGCGCACGCTGCCGCGCACGGCCAGCAGGCCGCCAGGCGAGGTGATCTGCAGCGCGCCCTTGAGCGTGGTGTCGATGCCGCGGCCGCGCAGTTGCAGGTGGTCGCCGAGGTCGACCGACAGGTCGAGCTGCGTGGTTCGGCTGGGCTTGGGGATGGCCGCGGCGGCGTCGCCGCCGGTGTCGGTCGCGGCGCTCGCGTCCAGCACCTCGACGTCGCTGTCCAGCGAAGGCGCGTCGCCCTTGCTGAGGTCGAACAGCCCCTCGTCGATCGCCAGCTTGCCGTCGACCTTGACGGCGTCGTCGCTCAGCTGCAGCCCGAGGTTGCCGCTGGCGACGATCTTGCGGTCGATGCGGCCCAGCAGCTGGAACTGCCTGGCCTGCAGCCGCAGCCTGGCCAGCGGCGCGGCGCCCAGGCTGGCGCTGCCGGTGAGATCGAGCGCGCCGTTGCCGCCGACCAGGTGGAAGCGCTCGATCCGCGCCTGGTCGCCGGTCAGCCGGATCGCGGCTTCGCCGTCGTGGCCGTAGACGCCTTCGAGCGCGTTGCGGATCGCCAGCTTGCTCGCGGTGAGTTCGCCGGTCAGCTTCGGGTCGCCCCAGCGGCCCGACAGCGCGAGGTCGGTGCGCAGCGCGCCGCCCAGGCGCCAGCCCGGCGGCAGCCACGCGCCCCACACGTTCAGGTCGTCGACGTGCGCCTTGATGTTGCCGTGCAGCGGCGAGCCCGGCGTGGGCAGCGACGCAGGCGAGGGCGCCTCGGCCGTCCAGTGGCCGGTGAGCTCGCCCAGGCGCGTGCCGGCGATGTCGGCGTCGGCCACCCAGTCCAGGCCCTCGGCCTTCACGCTGGCGGACGCGCGAGTGAGTCCCAGCGCGCTCTTGGCGGACGTCGGGTCCTGCACGAGGTCGGACACGCTGAGGTCGCCGCCGGTGCGCGCCAGCTGGCCGGCGACGTGCCACTGGCCGTCGAAGGCGGCGTGCAGCCGCGCGGCCATCTGCAGGTCGCCGTGCCAGCCGAGGTCGGGTTGCGCCCGCGCGAGCAGTTGCGCCACCGAGAACGGCGCGAGCGCCGCGTCGACGGCCCAGTGCGCGCTGGCCCCGGCGGCGGCCGGCGCGCTCCAGAACGACGGCTGCCAGGCGAGCGCGAGGCCCGCGAACTCGGCACCGCCGGCGCCCACGCGCAGCGTCTGCCAGTCGCCGGCGGCATCGCGCGACACGCTCAGGTCGAACGGCGTCACGTGCACCCAGTTCGGGTTGACGACGGTCGGCATGGCCGCGGCGGAAGCGGCCGATGCGGCGGCCGCGGGCGTCGACGCCTTCGGATCGTTGGCCGCGCGCAGGTCGAACTGCGCCAGATGCCCTTGCCATGCCGGCGCGTTGGCCGCCTCGGGCTGCCAGCGTCCCTGCAGCTGCGCGTCGAGGCGCGTGGCGTTCGCGTTGCCGATGTTGGCCAGGTGCGCGAGCCAGGGCGGCGGACTGACGGGGGCTTCGGCGTCCAGCTGCAGCTGGTGGCGCGCCAGCGTGCCGGCCAGCGTCGCCTGCACGTGCGCGATGCGCGCGACGCCGACCTGGCCGTCGACCAGCGTGATCGTCGCGTCGAGCGGCGCCTGCGGATCGCTGCTGGCATGCGCGCTCCACTGCAGCCTGGCCAGCTTGAACTGCGGGCCGACCCAGTCGCTCAGTTCGCCCTGCGTGACGATGCGCAGCGGTGCGGCGGTACGGGATGGGGTATGTGCACCGTCGGCGATGGCGAGCCGGCCGCCGGTGATCTGCACGTCGAGCCTGGCCGCGCCACGCGTGACCCACCTGCCGCGCCCGGCCGCCGTCTCGCTCGCCTGCGCGGCCGCGGCCGCCGACGCCGCGACCTCCGGCGCCAGCGCCTTCGCGTCGTCGGTCCTGCCGCCACTGGCGACCTTGGTGGCCGCCTTGGCGATCAGCTCGCCGGGAATCGTCTTCGTCCGGGCCAGCGCCGCCACGCCCGTGGCCGCGGCGGCGGCGGGCGAGGCGGCATACGGCCTGCCGGCGGGCGGCGCCAGCAGCTGCAGCTGCGGCGCATCGACGCTCAGGTGCAGCTGGTCGATGACGGCCAGGGCGTCGGAGCCGACGTGGCCCGGACTGATCGCGCCGTCGACGTGCGCCTGGTTGCCGCCGCTGTGCACTTCGGCGGACACGGCCCACGGCGCGCCGAGCGCGTCGATGCTGGCCTTGCCGTCCAGCGCGACGCCGGCCAGCAGGCTGTCGGCCAGCACCAGGTCGGCCTTCGCGTGCACGCCGGCCAGCCCTTGCCACTGCGCCGGCGCGTTGGCCAGGTGCAGCGCCAACGAGCCGTTGAGCAGGTTCGCGCCGTCGTGCAGCGGCCCCGATTCGGCCAGCCGCCACCATGCGCCTGGATCGAGCTGCGTCCATTGCGCGTGGGCATCGCCCTGCCACGCGCCGGTCTTGCCGCGGCTGACGGCGCCGGCCGCGGACACGCTCGCCGTGCCCGCCTTCAGATCGAACTGCTTGAGCTGCAGCGCGTCGGCGCGCAGCAGCGCGTCGAGCTGCAGCGACAACGGCGGCGGGACGACGGCGTTCTTCGCGGACGATGTCGGCGCGGTGCCGGCGAGGCGTCCGGTGACGTGCGCGCTCCAGCCGTCGAACGAGGCCGGCGCCGCGCCCGATGCCGCGCTCGCCGGCGCCGAGGCGGCGCCGGCGCTCCACAGCGACGCCGGCGCCGGCAGGTGCTCGAGCTCCGCGCGCAGCGGGCCGTCGATGCGCCATGCGCCGAGATGGGCGTCCAGGCGTGCCGGCTGCACCTGCGCGAGATCGAGCTGCAGCTGCGCCTTGCCGCCTTCCCAGCGGCCTTGCGCGCGCAGCTCGCCGCCCGCGCCCTTGTCGTCGGCCAGCACGAGGCGCAGCGACGGGATCGCGATGAACTGGCCGTTCCACGGCGCCTCGAGATGCGTCGTGAGCGACGCGAACGGCAGGCCGCCGGCCGACCACGCGGCCGGCGCGAGGTTCTTCAGGTCGGCATCCAGCTTCGCGGGCTGGGTCGTCGCGATGCGCAGGCTGCCCTGCAGCCGCGTGACGGGCGCGCTGTCGGACAGCGCGCGCAGGTCGAGCTCGGTGGTGTCGAGCAGCACCGCGCTGACCGGCAGCGCCGCGAACGGCGTCACGTGCGCGCTGGCGCTCGCGCGCGGCGCCGCGCGCCCGGCGAGCGCGTCGCCCTGCAGGTCGGCCACGACATCGAAGCCGGCCATCGGCCCGCGCAGCGCCGCGCTGGCGGC
>CAIMXF010000610.1 GCA_903845345.1 uncultured beta proteobacterium | reverse complement strand
GCGGGCGCCACGCCGAAGGAGATGACGTCGGCCAGCGAGTCGAGCTCGCGGCCCAGTTCGGAGCTTTGCTGGCGCCAGCGCGCGACGCGGCCGTCGAGCACGTCGAAGACCAGCGCGGCCGGGATCAGCCAGCATGCGAACCAGACGTGCCGGATGTCGCCCGTCTTCAGGAACGTCATCACGGCGAACAGCGCACCGACGCCGCAGAAGGCGTTGGCGAGCGTGAACCAGTCCGCGAGGTGGAACTCGCGGATCATCGAGAACGGTTTCGGTTTGTCCATGCCCGCAGGATAGTGCAGGCCGCGGCGGCCGTGCGCTCAGAGCACCTCGAACACGCTGTAGACCGGCCCGTCCGCGCGCCGTTGTCCTACGCCGACCGCCACCACGTGGTTGAGCCAGTCGTAGCGGGGCGCGGCCGTCTCGAACCGGACGAGGGTGCGGAAATAGATCTCCGAAGGATCGACGACCTCGCCGCGGTCCACGCGCGCGATCACCTCGGGCGTGCCGTGGCGCACGCCGCGGTAGCTCATCGCGACGAAGGCGTCGTCGGCGGTCCTGAGGACGAGGCGGACGTCGAGCGCGACGCTGCCGTCGGCCTTGAGCGTCTGCCAGTCGCTGCCGCCGTCCATCACGACGCCCGACAGCCGCTCGCCATCGAACGTGCCGCCGGTGACGACGCCGATGCGCCGTCCGGCGCCGGGCGTCGCGATGACGGGCATCGGGCCGCGCACGTCGAGACGCACCGCGAGCAGCGGACGCGTGCGCAGCTCGCGCAGGCCGGGCGGCAGGGAATCGGTGATGGGCGTGGACATCGTCGTGCGCTCCGTGTGTGAGGTCGTCGCGACGATACGCCCGGTGGCGCGCCGTTGCGCGCGAAAGGACTTCAGCCCTGTTCCTCGGCCTCGATCGACAGCCGCACCCGTCGCGCCTGCTTCGCCTGCGTCTTGACGACGATGCGCAGCGGCACGCCCGCCGGCAGTTCGCGGCGGAAGTGGTAGTCCATCGAATCGGTGGCGCCGGGATTCTCGGTGGGCGCCTGGCGCGTCCATTCGAGATTGCCGTCGACGTCCACGCGCATGCCGTGCCGCGCGTCTTCGGCGAGCGGCTTCACGACGAGGCGGCAGTCGATCTCGAAATGGCGCGTGCGAAACGAGTCGGCGGGAATCACCAGCGTGGCGACGTCGGCGTCGTCGGCGTCGATATGCCAGCGTTCGGGCTTGCCGGTCGGCGGCGGCACGGGCGCGGCGGAAGGGGGCATTTTCTTCATGGGGCCGTATCTTGGCGCAACAGGCCAGACCCTGCGCTTACAGGCGGGTCATGCCGACCCGGTAAACTCCGCCGCTTTGCGCGCCAAGACGCCAATGGTTGCCGACTCGACAGTGATTCCGTTTGCGTTCGAAGTGAAGGACACCAGCCTGCCGCTGGTCACCGTGGTGCTGCACCAGGCCGACGCGGCCGTCCTCGCCGACGAACTGCAGCAACGCCTGGGCGAGACGCCCAATTTCTTCGACGACGACCCGGTCGTGATCGATCTGGCGCCGCTGCGTGAGCTGGACGCACCGCTCCCGTTCGCCGACATCGTGGCCGCGTTGCGGAAACACCGCATGCGCCCGTCGCTGGTGACCAACGGCAACGCCCGGCAGATGGCCGACGCGCTGGACGCCGGCCTCGCGGCCGCGCCCGAAGCGGTGCGCGCGACCAGGCCGCGCACCGTCGAGGTCGAAGTCATCCGCGAGGTGGTGCGCGAAGTGGAGCGCGAGGTGCCGGTGCACGTGCCCACGCTGATCGTCGACAAGCCGCTGCGCTCCGGCCAGCAGGCCTACGCGAAGGGCGGCGACCTGATCGTGCACGCGGCGGTCAACGCCGGCGCCGAGGTGCTGGCCGACGGCAACATCCATGTCTACGGCCCGTTGCGCGGCAAGGCCATCGCCGGCTCGCGCGGCAATACCGAGGCCCGTATCTTCACGACCTGCCTCGAACCCGAACTCATCGCCATCGCCGGCGTCTACCGCACCACCGAGACGCCGCTGCCCCAGGACGTGGCCGGCAAGCCCGCGCAGGTGCGGCTCGTCGACGGCGTGCTGGTCATGACGCCTCTCAAGATTTAACTCCCAGGACTGCATCCCCATGGCAAAGATCGTCGTCGTCACTTCCGGCAAGGGCGGAGTCGGCAAGACCACCACCAGCGCGAGCTTCTCGTCCGGCCTCGCGCTGCGCGGCCACAAGACGGCCGTGATCGACTTCGACGTCGGCCTGCGCAACCTCGACCTGATCATGGGCTGCGAACGCCGCGTGGTCTACGACCTGATCAACGTGATCAACAACGAGGCCAACCTGCACCAGACGCTGATCAAGGACAAGCAGTGCGACAACCTGTTCGTGCTGCCGGCCTCGCAGACGCGCGACAAGGAAGCGCTGACCAGGGACGGCGTCGAGCGCGTGTTGAAGGAACTCGCGGAGATGGGCTTCGAGTACATCGTCTGCGACTCGCCGGCCGGCATCGAGACGGGCGCCCTGCTGGCGATGCACTTCGCCGACGAGGCGCTGGTCGTCACCAACCCCGAGGTCTCGTCGGTGCGCGACTCCGACCGCATCATCGGCATGCTGGGCAGCAAGACGAAACGCGCGATCGACGGCGCCGAGCCGGTCAGGGAGCACCTGGTCATCACGCGCTACAACCCGTCGCGCGTGGAGGACGGCCAGATGCTGTCGGTGTCCGACATCCAGGAGATCCTGCGCATTCCGCTGATGGGCGTGATCCCGGAATCGGAGAGCGTGCTGCAGGCGTCCAACCAGGGCACGCCGGCGATCCACCTGAAGGAGTCGGACGTGTCCGAGGCCTACACCGACCTCGTCGCCCGCTTCCTCGGCGAAGACAGGCCGATGCGCTTCGTCGACCCCGTCAAGGCCGGCTTCTTCAAGCGGCTGTTCGGAGGTAGCAAGTGATGTCCTTGTTCTCCTTTCTTCTCGGCGAAAAGAAGAAGACCGCGTCGGTCGCCAAGGAGCGGCTGCAGATCATCCTCGCGCACGAGCGCGGCGGCCGCTCGAAGGCCGACTACCTGCCGGCGCTGCAGCGCGAGCTGATCGCGGTGATCTCGAAGTACGTGAAGATCAATCCCGAGGACATCAAGGTGCACCTGGAGCGGCAGGACGACCTCGAGGTGCTGGAAGTGAAGATCGAGTTGCCGGACTCGGCGCGCTGATCCCGCGCGGTTGCTGCTTGCGTTGGGTATACGGCGCGTCCGCTGAGGCAGCATCATCGACCCCGGATGCGGTCTTCGCGCAGGCAAGGTCCGCAGGACTGTGATGCAGCATGCCTGCTGCAGAATCCCGCATGCCCCACGCCGTCTCCCTGCTGCGCACCGCGCGCCTCGCCCGCAGCGCCAAGCCGTTCCTGGCCCGCGGCGGCTCCACGCGCGCGAAGTGCGAGGGCTGCCGGCTCGCGGTCACGCATTGCATCTGCGCCGCGCGCCCGGGCGTGCCCACGCGCGCGGGCGTGTGCCTGCTGATGGCCGACATCGAGGCGCTCAAGCCCACCAACACCGGCTGGCTGGTGGCCGACGTCGTGCCCGACACCTTCGCGTTCGAATGGGCGCGCACCGGGGTCGATCCGGCGCTGCTCGCGCTGCTGGGCGATCCGCAGTGGCAGCCGGTCGTCGTGTTCCCGGGCGAATACGCGGCGCCGGAGCGCGTGGTGCACGAGGTGTCGATGCAGGCGGACAAGCGCCCGCTGTTCATCCTGCTCGATGCCACCTGGAACGAGGCGCGCAAGATGTTCCGCAAGAGTCCGTACCTGGACCGCCTGCCGGTGCTGGGCCTGCAGCCGGAGCACGTCTCGCGCTACATGCTGCGCCGTTCTCGACGCGGCGATCATTTCTGCACCAGCGAGGTGGCGGCGCTGTGCCTCGAACTCGCGGGCGAGGCGCGCGCCGCGCAGGCGCTGGGCGCGTGGCTGGACGTGTTCATGCATCATTACGTGCAGGCGCGCAACCAGCAGCCGGCCGCGTGGGACGGCGAGGCCCACCAGCGCCTGCGTGCGCTGGCCGGGCCGGTGCCGGCTCGGCAGATGGATCAGTAAGCGCCCATGTAGTCCTTCTTGCCGATCGCCACGCCGTTGTGGCGCAGGATCGCGTACGTCGTGGTGACGTGGAAGAAGAACTGCGGCAGGCCATAGTTCGACAGGTAGGCCTGGCCGCCCAGCGCCCTTTCCTTGGGCGTGCCGGGACGCAGCACGATCTCGCGGCCTTCGCTGCCTTCGAATCTCGCGGCGTCGAGTCCGCCGATGAAGGCCAGCGTCTTCGCGATCAGCGCGTCGAGGTCGGCGAAGCTCGCCTCGGTGCTGTCGTAGGCCGGGACGTCGACGCCGGCCAGGCGCGCCGAGATGCCGCGCGCGAAGTCGCAGGCGATCTGCACCTGCTTGACGAGCGGCAGCATGTCGGGGAACAGGCGCGCCTGCAGGAACGCGTCGGCGTTGAGGGACTTCGCGGCCACGTCGGCAGCGGTGGTCGCGAGGATGGCCTGCGTGGCCGTCAGCATCTGCTTGAAGACGGGGACGGAGTTCGTGTACATCGGACTGGTCATGGCGGTTCCTTTGGCGTGAAGAAAAACGGCGCGGGCCCCGAGGGCGCGCGCCGGATCTGGCCATTGTCGCCCGTGGCGTCAGCGCGCCGTCGCCTGCCGCACCGCGTGCTCCCACTCGGTCATCAGCGCGGCGGCGCGCTCGCGCGACATCGTCGGCAGGAACGTGCGCTCCACCTGCCATTGCGCGGCCAGTTCGTCGGTGTTGCGATGGACGCCGCACGACAGCCCTGCGAGATAGGCCGCGCCGAGGGCGGTGGTCTCGATGACCTGCGGCCGCACCACCGGGATGCCCAGCAGGTCGGCCTGGAACTGCATCAGCAGGTCGTTGACGCAGGCGCCGCCGTCGACGCGCAGTTCGGCCACCGGCGCGCCGCCGGCCGCGACGGCGTCGCGGCTCATCGCCTGCAGCAGCGCGGCGCTCTGGAACGCGATGCTCTCCAGCGCCGCGCGCGCGATGTGCGCCACGCTGCTGCCGCGCGTCAGCCCGACGATCGCGCCGCGCGCGTCGGCGTCCCAGTAGGGCGCGCCGAGTCCGGTGAAGGCGGGCACGAACTTCACGCCGCCGCTGTCGGGCACGCTCTCGGCCAGGCGCTGCACCTCGCCGCTGCCCTGGATCGCCTTGAGCCCGTCGCGCAGCCATTGCACCACCGCGCCGCCGACAAACACACTGCCTTCCAGCGCGAACTCGGCTTGCGCCGTGGTCTGCGCAGCGCGGGCGATGTGGCCCATCGTGGTGCCGCGGGTCAGGCCGACGATGGCGCCGCGGCAGTCGGCGTTCCAATAGGGCGCGCCCAGGCCGGTGAAGGCCGGCACCATCATCACGCCGCCGCTGTCGGGCACGCTCTCGGCCAGCGCCTGCACTTCGCTGCTGGCCTTGATGGCATTCAGCCCGTCACGCAGCCACTGCACCACGGCCCCGCCGATGAACACGCTGCCTTCCAGGG
>CAIMXF010000609.1 GCA_903845345.1 uncultured beta proteobacterium | reverse complement strand
GCGATGCCGGTGCGCGCGATGATCAAGCACTTCCGCAGCGAGTTCGTTCACCACGTTGAACACAAGACCTGCCAGGTTCCGGCGTCGGTCCAAGAGCACCACTCATGATTGAAATCGAACTCGACGGCAAGAAGGTTTCCGTTCCCCCGGGCAGCATGGTGATGCATGCGGCCGACGCGGCGGACACCTACATCCCGCACTTCTGCTACCACAAGAAGCTCTCGATCGCCGCCAACTGCCGCATGTGCCTGGTGGACATCGAGAAGGCGCCCAAGCCCATGCCCGCCTGCGCCACGCCGGTGACGCAGGGCATGATCGTGCGCACCAAGAGCGACAAGGCCATCAAGGCCCAGCAGAGCGTGATGGAGTTCCTGCTGATCAACCACCCGCTCGATTGCCCGATCTGCGACCAGGGCGGCGAGTGCCAGCTGCAGGACCTGGCCGTCGGCTACGGCGGATCGGCCTCGCGCTACACCGAAGAGAAGCGCGTCGTCTTCCACAAGCCGGCCGGCCCGCTGATCTCGATGGAAGAGATGAGCCGCTGCATCCACTGCACCCGCTGCGTGCGCTTCGGCCAGGAAGTGGCCGGCGTGATGGAGCTGGGCATGGCCCATCGCGGCGAGCATGCCGAGATCCTCACCTTCGTCGGCCGCTCGATCGATTCCGAGCTGTCCGGCAACATGATCGACGTCTGCCCGGTCGGCGCGCTCACCAGCAAGCCGTTCCGCTACCAGGCGCGCACGTGGGAACTCTCGCGCCGCCGCAGCATCAGCCCGCACGACTCCGTCGGCGCCAACATCGTCGTCCAGGTCAAGAACAACCAGGTGCTGCGCGTCGTCCCGTACGAGAACGAAGATGTGAACGAGTGCTGGATCGCCGACCGCGACCGCTTCTCGTACGAGGCCCTGAACTCCGACGCCCGTCTCACCGCCCCGATGATCAAGCAGGGCGGCCAGTGGCAGACGGTCGACTGGCCGACCGCGCTCAACTACGTCGTCGACGGCGTCAAGCGCGTCAAGGGCGAGTTCGGCGTCGCCGGCATCGGCGCGCTGGGCCACGCCGGCTCGACGGTCGAGGAACTGCACCTGCTGGCCAAGCTCGTGCGCGCGCTCGGCAGCGAGAGCGTCGACCACCGCACGCGCCACGCCGATTTCACGCACACCGGCGGCGTGCGCTGGCTGGGCACGACGATCGCGTCGCTCACCAAGCTCGATCGCGCGCTGGTCGTCGGCTCGTTCCTGCGCAAGGATCATCCGCTGTTCGCGCAGCGCCTGCGCCAGGCCGCGCGCCAGGGCGCCGAGATCCACAGCGTCAACGCGCTGGCCGACGACTGGCTGATGCCGGTCGCCACGCAGCTGACGGTCGCTCCGAGCGCCTGGGTCGGCGCGCTGGCCGCCATTGCGCTCGGCGTGGCCAAGGCGCAAGGCACGACCGCGCCGTTCGCCGGCGAGACGACGGCGCAGGGCGACGCGATCGCCGCCTCGCTGCTCGATGGCAGCGCCAAGGCCGTGCTGCTGGGCAACGCCGCCGCGCAGCATCCGCAAGCCTCGACGTTGCTGGCCCTGGCGCAATGGATCGCCAATGCCACCGGCGCGACCTGCGGCTACCTCGGCGAGGCCGGCAACAATGTCGGCGCGCAGCTGGTCAACGCGCTGCCCGGCGCCGGCGGCCTGAACGCCGGCCAGATGCTGTCGCAGCCGATGAAGGCGCTGTTCCTGCTGGGCATCGAGCCCGAGCTCGATGCCGCCAACGCCGCTGCCGCGCGCGCCGCCCTCGGGGCCTCGGGCCTGGTGGTCGCGATGACCCCGTTCCGCAACGCCGCTGCCGATGTCGCCGACGTGCTGCTGCCGGTCTCGCCGTTCACCGAGACCGCCGGCACCTTCGTCAACGCCGAAGGCCGCGTGCAGTCGTTCCAGGGCGTCGCCCGCCCGCTCGGCGAGACCCGCCCGGCGTGGAAGGTGCTGCGCGTGCTCGGCGACATGCTGGGCCTGCCGGGCTTCGGCCAGCAGTCCGCCGACGAGGTGCTGGCCGAGGCGCTGGGGGATCTCACGACGCTGTCCTCGCGCCTGAACCACGACGCCGCGCTGCCGGCGTCGCTGCCGGCCAGCGGCTTCGAGCCGGGTTTCGAACGGATGGCCGACGTCCCCATCTATTCGACCGACAGCCTCGTGCGCCGTGCGCTCTCGCTGCAGCTGACCGCCGACGCGCGCGCGCCGCAGGCGTCGCTGCCCGAGAAGCTGTGGGCCGACCTCGGCCTCGTGGCCGGCGACAAGGTGCGCCTGAGCCAGGGCGGGGCGGAAGCCGTGCTCGCGGCTCGTCTCGACAAGACGCTCGCCCCGACGGTCGTGCGCGTGCCGGCCGGCCATGTGCTGACCGCGGCGCTCGGCGCTGCGTTCGGCGCGATCAGCGTCGTCAAGGCCTGACGCCGGAACGGAACCTTCCATGATTCAATTCCTCATCGACCTTTGGCACACGGCGCAAGGCTGGTACTTCTGGCCCGTGATCTGGGCCATCATCCGCATCGTCGCCATCATCCTGCCGCTGCTGGGCCTCGTCGCCTACCTGACGCTGTGGGAACGCAAGGCCATCGCGTGGTCGCAGATCCGTCCGGGCCCGAACCGCGTCGGTCCGCTGGGCCTGCTCACGCCGATCGCCGACGCCGTCAAGCTGATCTTCAAGGAAATCGTCCGTCCGACGGCTGCCAACAAGAGCCTGTTCTTCATCGCTCCGGTGATGACGATCATGCCGGCGCTGGCCGCCTGGGCCGTGGTGCCGTTCGATCCGGGCGTCGTGCTCGCCGACGTCAACGCGGGCCTGCTGTTCGTCATGGCCATCACGTCGCTGGAAGTCTACGGCGTGATCGTGGCGGGCTGGGCGTCGAACTCGAAGTACGCATTCCTGGGCGCGCTGCGCGCCTCCGCGCAGATGGTCAGCTACGAGATCGCCATGGGCTTCTGCCTGGTGATCGTGCTGATGGTCTCGGGCACGATGAACCTCGGCGACATCGTCCTGCAGCAAGGCCGCGGCATGATGGCCTCGCACGGCTTCGGACTGTTCTCATGGAACTGGCTGCCGCTGCTGCCGATCTTCTTCGTCTACTTCATCTCGGGCCTGGCGGAAACCAATCGCGCGCCGTTCGACGTCGTCGAAGGCGAATCCGAGATCGTGGCCGGCCACATGGTCGAGTACTCGGGCATGGCGTTCGCGATGTTCTTCCTCGCCGAATACGCCAACATGATCCTGGTCTCGACGCTGTGCGTGATCATGTTCCTGGGCGGGTGGCTCTCGCCGTTCGCGTTCCTCGACTTCATCCCGCACTTCATCTGGCTGTTCGCCAAGGTGTTCGTCGTCGTGACGATGTTTCTCTGGGTGCGCTCGACGTTCCCGCGCTATCGCTACGACCAGATCATGCGTCTGGGCTGGAAGATCTTCATTCCCGTCACGCTCGTCTGGCTGGTCGTCATCGGCCTGTGGATCCAGTCGCCCTGGTCCATCTGGAAATAAGGCGAGGCTGGAAAAATCATGTCTGCTACCACCATTGACAAGCCGTCGTTCTCGTTCAAGGACTTCTTCTCGAGCTTCCTGCTCCTGGAGCTGTTCCGCGGGATGCGCCTGACCGGCAAGTACTTCTTCTCGCCGACGATCACGGTGCAGTTCCCGGAAGAGAAGACGCCGATGAGCCCGCGCTTCCGCGGCCTGCACGCGCTGCGCCGCTACGACAACGGCGAAGAGCGCTGCATCGCCTGCAAGCTGTGCGAGGCCGTGTGCCCCGCGATGGCCATCACGATCGAGTCCGACGTCCGCGCCGACGGCACGCGCCGCACGACGCGCTACGACATCGACCTGACCAAGTGCATCTTCTGCGGCTTCTGCGAGGAGAGCTGCCCGGTGGACTCGATCGTCGAGACGCACATCTTCGAGTACCACGGTGAGAAGCGGGGCGACCTGTACTTCACCAAGGACATGCTGCTCGCCGTGGGCGACCGCTACGAACGCGAAATCGCCGCCGCCAAGGAGGCCGACGCCAAGTACCGCTGAGGCGCGCCGCGTCTTTCAGTGGTCACAGGCCAAGCATCGCCATGACAACCATTTCCGCCCTGTTCTACATTTTCTCGGCCGTGCTGCTGGCCGCGTCGTTCGGTGTGATCACCGCGCGATCGACCGTGCACGCCGCGCTGTTCCTCGTGCTGGCGTTCTTCAACGCCTCCTGCCTGTGGATGATGCTCAAGGCCGAGTTCCTGGCCATCGCGCTCGTCCTCGTCTACGTCGGCGCCGTCATGGTGCTGTTCCTGTTCGTGGTGATGATGCTCGACGTCAACACCGAGGAGCTGCGCGTGGGCTTCTGGAAGCACTTCCCGCTGGCCGCGCTGGTGGGCGTGCTGATCGCCCTCGAGATGGCGCTGGTGCTGATGGGCGGCTTCCGCGTCGCCGACGCGCCGATCGATCCGCAGGTCGCCAAGCTGGGCAACACCCGCATGCTGGGC
>CAIMXF010000608.1 GCA_903845345.1 uncultured beta proteobacterium | reverse complement strand
GGTGCGCAGCAGCGACGTGAGGCGCTCGCTGACCTGCTTGAGCAGCGCGTCGCCGGAGCTGTGGCCCAGCGTGTCGTTGACGTTCTTGAAGTTGTCCAGGTCGAGGTACAGCATCGCCACGCTGTGCTCGCCGCGGCGCGCAGCGGCGGCGGCCTGCTCGAAGCGGTCGCGCGCGAGGCTGCGGTTGGGCAGGCTGGTGAGCGCGTCGTGGGTGGCCATGATCTCCATGCGCTGCTGCGTGGCGGCCATCTGCTCGTTCTGCGCGTGCACGGCGTCGAGCGCGGCGTGCATGTCGGAGGCCATCAGCCAGGCGATCAGGCTCGTCACGAACAGCACGGCGACGATATCGACCAGCGTGTTGAAGGACAGCGGAGGAACCCGGTTCACGTGAGACCCGTTCAGATTGACGGCCAGGATCACCGTGACCAGGGCCAGCATGGTGACGAACAGGCCGACGTACAGCCGGCGCGTGCCGAGCATCGCGGCGAACACCAGCAGGCAGGGGAAGGCGAGCAGCGAGGTGTCGCGCAGGCCGCCGTTCTGCCACATCAGCAGTCCGACCATGCCCATCAGCGAGGTCAGCATCAGGGCCACGGCGGGCGTGCGCCGGCCGCTTCGCACCAGCAGCAGCACGGCGCCCATCGCGGCCAGGCCGATCAGCAGGGGCGGCAGGTTGCGCCAGCGTTCCGAGCCGATGTCGGGAATCGCCGAGGCGACGATGGCGATGCAGGAGGCCCACACGGCCTGCACCAGGCGGCGGTCGCGCAGCAGGCGCGACGGGCTCTGGCCTGGCGGGGTCGGGTGCTCGCGGGGAACGTTCACCGGTTCGAACCTTTTCGATGTCGTCGCGTCGCTGTGTCTTGCCCGGGCGGAGGGATCCGGGCATCGCTGTGCCGCACGAGGGCCTTGTCCGGCCGAGGCTCCTCGTCAGCCGGCCGAGTGTCACATGTCCGACAGCGTTGTCTACCCCAGGGGGTATCAAGGTTGCGGAAAACCGGTCTTTGTTGGCATCACACGATCAGCGACAGTCCGAAAGTGAGCGCCAGGCCGGTCACCGAGATGATCGTTTCCATCATCGACCAGGTCTTGATCGTCTGGCCCACGGTCATGCCGAAATACTCCTTGACCAGCCAGAACCCGGCGTCGTTGACGTGCGAGAAGAACAGCGAGCCCGCGCCGACCGCCAGCACCACCAGCGACAGCTGCGCCGGCGCCAGCCCCGCGGCGAGCGGCGCGACGATGCCCGCCGCCGTCACCGTCGCGACGGTGGCCGAGCCCGTGGCCAGGCGGATCAGCACCGCGACGATCCAGCCCAGCAGCAGTGTCGACAGTCCCGCCGCGAGCGCGATCTTGGCGATCGCCGCGCCGGTGCCGCCGTCGACCAGCGCCTGCTTGAAGCCGCCGCCGGCGCCCACGATCAGCATGACGCCGACCACCGGCATCAGGCTGGCGCCGAGCTTCTTGCCGAGCACGGCTGGCGTGAAGCCCACCGACGTGCCGAAGGTCACCATCGCGAGCAGCACGGCCGCCAGCAGCGCGAAGACCGGGTCGCCGATGAAGTCGAGCAGCGGCTTCGCGGGCGAACCGGGCGCCAGGCCGATGTCCGCGCCCGCCTTGGCCAGCATCAGCACGAGCGGGAACATCAGCGTGGCCATGATCGCGCCGAAGCTCGGGCCGTGCGTGGGCCTGGCGTCGTCGGCCGATGCGGCCTTCGCGTCGACGCCCTGCGTCACCGCCAGGCCCGCGCCGGCCGCGCCGATGGGCACCAGCCGCGACGCGATCATCCCGTAAAGCGGCCCGGCGATGGCGACCGCGGGCAGCGCCACGATCAACCCGAGCGCCAGCGTGACGCCGACGTTGGCATGCAGGATCGCGATCGCCGCCAGCGGCCCCGGATGCGGCGGGATGAAGCCGTGCAGCACCGACAACCCGGCCAGCGCCGGCATGCCCAGCCGCATCGCCGGCCCGTTCGATCGGTGCACCGCCAGCATCACGACCGGGATCAGCAGCACCAGGCCGATCTCGAAGAACATCGGGATGCCGATGATGGCCGCGATCAGCGCCATCTTCCACGGCAGCGCGCCGTCGCGGCCGCGCAGCAGCGTGTCGACGACCTTGTCGGCGCCGCCGGAATCGGCCAGCAGCTTGCCCACCATCGCGCCGAGCGCGATCAGCACGCCGACGTAGCCCAGCACGCCGCCGACGCCGTTCTCGTACGACGCCGTCACCTTGCCCGGCGCAATCCCGGAGCCGACGCCCACGAACAGCGCGCCGACGGTCAGCGCGAGGAACGCGTGCAGCTTGAGCCCCACGATCAGCGCGACGATGATCGCGATGCCGACGGCGGCGACGACCAGCACCTGGATGTCGTGGGCGCTCAGGACGGTGGCAGTCATGCGCGCTGCTCGCTGCCGGCCGGCAGGCCCAGGGCATCGACGATGCGGGATGCGATGAGGTCGGGCGCCGCGCCGATCTCGACGCGGATGGCCGGCTCGTCGGCCGCGGGCTCCTCGAGCGTGGCGAACTGGCTGTCCAGGAGCGACGGCGGCATGAAGTGGCCGTGGCGGGCGTTCAGGCGCGACGCAATCAGCTCGCGCGAGCCGTGCAGGTAGACGAACTCGACGCCGTTGCCGCGGCGGGCTATCAGGTCGCGGTAGGCGCGCCTGAGCGCCGAGCAGGTGATGACGCCGGACTCGCCGGCATCGAGCCGCGCGTCGACCCAGTCGGCCACCTTCGCGAGCCACGGCGCGCGGTCGACGTCGTCCAGCGGGTGGCCGGCGCGCATCTTGGCGACGTTGGCCGGCGGATGCAGCGAGTCGCCTTCCTCGCAGGCCCAGTGCAGGCGCCCGGCGAGCAGCTCGCCGATGGTGGTCTTGCCGCAGCCCGAGACGCCCATCAGGACGAGCACGACGGGCAGGGCGATGGGCGAGGCGGCAGCGGTCATGGTCTGGGACTTGTGGTTCGTCGGCCGGGGGGCGGGCGACGGACAGCATACGTCCTGGCGACAGCGCGCGCCGGGCGACGTCAGCGGCGCGGCGAGTGCGCGAGCGCGACGATGTCCGGGACCTCGAGCACCTTCTTCGGCGAGCCGACGGCTGCCGCGTTGATCATCGCCTGCGCGACTTCCTGCAGCGTGCAGAACGCCGCAGGCCACAGCGCGCGGCCGATCGGATAGGTCCAGGCGAGCAGGCGGTACCAGCCCTTGAGGTTCTTCTGCCCGGGCGTCGCGCGCATCATGCCGGGCCGCAACATCACGCCGCGCGGGAACAGGCGCAGCAGCTGGTTCTCCGTGCGGCCCTTGACGCGCGCCCACATCGTCTTGCCGTGCTCGGTGGAGTCGGTACCCTGGCCGGTGACGTAGCAGAACGTCATGTCCGGATTCAGGCGCGCGAGCGTGCGGCCGAATTCGAGCGTGAGGTCCTGCGTGACGCGCGTGTACTCGGCCTCGCTCATGCCCACCGACGACACGCCCAGGCAGAAGAAGCACGCGTCGTAGCCCGCGAGCCGCGACTGGATGGCCGACAGGTCGTGGAAATCGGCGTGCACGATCTCGACCAGCTTCGGATGCGAGACGCCCGCGGGCTTGCGGTTGATGACCAGCACGCGCTCGACGCGCGGGTCGGCCAGGCATTCGAGCAGCACGCCTTCGCCGACCATGCCCGTGGCGCCGGTGATGATGGTGGAGATCGTCATCGTGCGGCCTTGCTCAGGCGGTCTGCGTGACGGAGGCGGCTTGCGGCGCGCCCTCGACCGCCTGCCACCAGCGTTGTCCGGCCTGCGGACTGGCAAGCGACAGGCGCTCGCCCATGCCAGGCGTCGCCAGCGGCACGCCGCGCGACTGCGCCAGCGCGAGGATGCGGTCGAACGGCTCGTGCCAGGCGTGCATCGCGAGGTCGAAGGTGCCGTTGTGCAGCGGCATCAGCCAGCGGCCGCGCAGGTCGAGGTGCGCCTGCAGCGTCTGCTCGGGCTGCATGTGCACGTCGGGCCATTGGGCGTCGTAGGCGCCGGTCTCCATGAACGCGACGTCGAACGGGCCGAAGCGTTCGCCGATGGCCTTGAAGTCGGCGTGGTAGCCGGTGTCGCCGCTGAAGAACAGGCGCAGGTCGCCGGCCAGGATCACCCACGAGGCCCACAGCGTCGAGTTGCCGTCCGACAGGCCGCGGCCCGAGAAGTGCTGCGCGGGCGTGGCCACCAGGCGCACGCCGGCCAGCGAGGTCTGCTCCCACCAGTCGAGCTGGCGCACCTTCGCGGCCGGGATGCCCCAGGCGACGAGGCGATCGCCGACGCCCAGCGGCGTGATGAACAGCTCGACCTTGGGTGCGAGCTCGAGGACGGCCGCGTGGTCGAGGTGGTCGTAGTGGTCGTGCGACAGGATCACGCCCTTGATGGGCGGCAGCTCGGCGATCGAGATCGGCGGCGCGTGGAAGCGCTTCGGGCCGGCCCACTGCACCGGCGACGCGCGCTCCGAGAACACCGGATCGGTCAGCCAGAACTCGCCCGCCAGCTTCAGCAGCAGCGTGGAATGGCCGAGACGGAACAGGCTCGCGTCGGGCGCCGCCGCCAGCGTGGCCGCGTCGAGCTTCTGCACGGGAATGGGCGCGCGCGGCACCGTCGTCCTCGGCTTGCGCGTCAGCACGCGCCAGGCGATGCCCAAGGTCTTGCCGAAGCCGGGCCGCTCGCGCGGCGCGGCGTTGCGGAACTTGCCGTCGCGGCGCTGCGGCGACGCGACGGTGTCGGTGGCGGACGCCTTGCGGTCGCGCGAGGAAAGGCAGGTCATGGCGGGTTCGCTTTCGGTGGGGCAGCGGGTGCGGCTGGTAATGATCCAGAAAGTAAACTGCACCGTGTAGTTTTCAGTGTAGGGCCGAATCGCCAGAAAGTAAACTGCCTGGTGTAAAGTTGCGTCATGACCCCGACCCTGCGCCTGACCGACCGCAAGCGCGACGCCATCGTCCAGGCGGCGATCGTCGAGTTCCGCGCCAACGGCTTCGAGGCGACCAGCGTCGACAAGGTGGCCGCGCGCGCCGAGGTCTCCAAACGCACGCTCTACAACCACTTCCCGAGCAAGGACGAGCTGTTCGCCGCGATCCTGCACATCCTGTGGGAGACCAGCGCGAGCGAGCTGCAGCGCGCCTACGAGCCGAAGCGGCCGCTGCGCGACCAGCTGCTCGAGCTGCTGCACGGCAAGCTCGCGATGCTGGCCGACGACAACTTCCTCGCGCTCGCCCGCGTCGCGATCGCCGCCGGCCTGCATTCGCCCGAACGCGCGCAGGAGATGGTGGCGCGCATCGGCGAGAAGGACGGCGGCATGCTCGAGTGGGTGCGCGCCGCGCAGAAGCACGGCGCGCTCAAGGCCGGCGACGCGGCGCTGGCGGTCAGGCAGCTCGAATGCCTCGTCAAGGGCGTCGCGTTCTGGCCGCAGGTGGCCATGGGCCAGCCGCGGCTGACGGGCCCCGCGCAGAAGAAGCTGGCAGCGGCGACCGTCGACCTGTTCCTGAGCTTCTACGGCACTCAAGGCTCGCGCACGATGCGCGGCTCGCCGAGTACCGGCGCGGTCGGATCGTAGGGAGCGTTCGGCGGGAGCGTGGCGGCCAGGTAGCCGATGAGCGCGTCGACGTCCTGCGCGCCGCCGACGCGGTCAGTGCCGTCCTTCAGGATCGCGAGCCCGTCGCCGCCGGTGGCCATGAAGTTGTTGACGGTCACGCGCCACTTTCGCGCGGGCTCCAGCACCACGCCGTCCTTGACGATCGTCTGCGCCGCGCCGGTGACCACGGCCGGCCGCGCGGTGACGTCGGTCGGTATGTAGACGAGGTCGACGACCCGGGCGCAGGCCGGCGCCCCGGCGCTCCACGTCTCGCGCAGGCCGCTGGACGGCAGCAGCAGGTGCGTCGCCTTCGCGTCGCCGCAGCCCGCGAACTGCCCTTCGAGCAAGGCCTTCAGCTGGGCCGACGTGAGCGTCATCGTGACGAGGCTGTTGCCGAACGGCTGCACCGTGAACGCCGCGCCGTAGGTGAGCGCGAACGGCGGCGTCGTGCCCGCGGGCGGCACGAAGCCGGCGCCGCGCACGCCGCCGGCGTTCATGAACGCGAACTGCGCGCCGCCGAGCGCGGCGGGCTGCGTGGCGCGCAGTTGCGCGTCGGCCACCAGGCTTCCGGCGAGGGCCTCGCCCGCGTCGTTCTCGGCGGTCGACATGGCCGTGGCCAGCCTTCCGACGACCTGGTCGGCCAGCGGAGAGGCGAGCTTTGCGTAGGCCTGCACGAGGTCGCGCACGCCCGGGTCGGCGGCGATCGCCTGCGCGATGGCCGGGTCGTCGCGGTCGACCAGCAGGTTGTGCGGCGCGACGCTCAGCACGCCGTGCGTCTTCGGATCGAGCGTGACGTCGATGTCGGTCAGCACGCGGCCGTACGAGCTCGCGCTGGTCACCGGAACGAGCCGGCCCGCGCGATTGGGCAGTCCCGTCGCACGCGCCTCGCCCACCGCGTTGGCCGAGCAGTTGTAGGCCGCGTGGGTGTGGGCGCTGATCACGAGGTCGACCGCGTCGTCGAGGCGGGCGACGATGCGTCCGATGTCGGAGTCGCTGCCGTCGGCGTTGTGCAGCGCGGCGTCGCAGCCGTTGATGTCGGCCGCGCCGCCGGGCGGCTGCATGCCGCCCTGGTGCACCAGCACGACGATGGCCTGCACGCCCTGCGCGCGCAGCTGCGGCACCAGCGCGTTGACGGTGTCGGCCTCGTCGCGGAACTCGAGGCCCGCGACGCCGGTTGGCGACACGATGCCCGGCGTGCCCTTGAGCGTCATGCCGATGAAGGCGATCGGGATGCCCTCGAACGTCTTGATGCCGTACGGCGGCAGCAGCGTGCGGCCGGTGGCGGCCTGCACGACGTTGGCCGCGAGCCACTGGAAGCGCGCGCCGTCGAACGTGCCGGGGGACTTCGAGCCGAGGCCCTTGCAGCTGTTCGGGTCGGGCTTGCCGCCGCTCATCCTGCAGCCGCCGTGCTGCAGCCGCAGCAGTTCGGCCGCGCCCTTGTCGAACTCGTGGTTGCCGACCGAGGTGAAGTCCACGCCGACGCGGTTGAGCGCCTCCACCGTGGGCTCGTCGAAGAACAGCGCGGAGACGAGCGGCGACGCGCCGACGAAGTCGCCGCCGCCGACGACCACGTTGTCCGGGTTTCGCGACTTCAGCCGCGCCACCCACGCCGCCAGCGCGTCGGCCCCGCCCACCGCGGGCCGTTGCGCGGCCTGGTGGTTCTCGGAGAGGCGGCCGGGCGACTGCAGGTTCCCGTGGAAATCGTTGAAGGCGATGATCTTGACGGTGACCGGGGCGACGGCGCGAGACTGCGGCGTCGGCGTGGCGCAGCCGGCGAGGATGGCGGCCAGCAGCAGGGCGGCGGCGCGGAAACGGGGCATCGTCATCGGGCGGTCTCGTCTGGAAGGGGACGTCATCATCCGGCCATTGTGTGGCGTCGCGGTGACCGTGCGTTGCGCTGCCTGCACCCACCGCCCGATCGCGCTATGCCCAGGCCCCGCAATCAAGCCTTCCGGCGTGCCCAAGGCTGCCGTCTTTCGCAGTTCTTTGCCAGGAGGCGGGCCAGATGATCGCGGGCGATTCCGGCACGCAGGCCTGGCGCGATGCGCCGGGCCTTGGTCGCGCGGCACGCCGTGACGCTTCGTCGGCCGCTCAGCCCTGCGCCAACGTGAACACCCGCACCGCCTGCGCCAGGTTCGCCGCCTGCGTGCGCAGGCTCTCGGCGGCGGCCGCGCTTTCTTCCACCAGCGCGGCGTTCTGCTGCGTCACCTGATCGAGCTGCGCGACGGCGTGGCCCACCTGGGCGATGCCGGTGGACTGCTCGCCGGCGGCGTTGGAGATCTCGGTGATCATGTCGCTCACCCGGCGCACCTGCGAGACGATGTCGGCCATGGAGGCGCCGGCGGCGTCGACCTGGCGCGTGCCGGCCTCCACCTTCTCGACGCTCGCGCCGATCAGCGACTTGATCTCCCTGGCCGCGTCGGCCGAGCGGCTCGCGAGGCTGCGCACCTCGCTCGCGACCACCGCGAAGCCGCGGCCCTGCTCGCCGGCGCGCGCCGCCTCCACCGCGGCGTTGAGCGCGAGGATGTTGGTCTGGAAGGCGATGCCGTCGATGACGCCGATGATGTCGGCGATCTTCCTGGACGACGCCGTGATGTCCTGCATCGTGTGCACCACGGTGCCCACCATCTCGCCGCCCTTGACCGCCGCGGCCGACGCGCCCGCGGCCAGCTGGCTCGCCTGCCCCGCGGTCTCGGCGCTGGCGCGCACGGTGCCCGAGAGCTCCTCCATGGACGCCGCGGTCTGCTGCAGGTTGCTCGCCTGTTCCTCGGTGCGCTGGCTCAGGTCCTGGTTGCCGGTGGCGATCTGCGCCGAGCCGGTGGCGATCGACTCGCTGCTGGCGCGCACCTGGCCGACGATCTGCGCGAGGCTGTCGTTCATGCGCGAGAGCGCCCGCAGCAGCTGCGCCGTCTCGTCGTTGCCCTGCACCACGATGCGCGAACTGAGGTCGCCCGCGGCGACCGTCGTCGCCACCTGCACCGCGCGGCCGATCGGGCCGGTGATCGAGCGCGTGATCGTCACCGCCGCGAAGCCGCCGAGCGCGAGCGCCGCGGCCACCAGCGCGATCAGCGTCAGCCTGGCATCGTCGTAGGTCGCCTTCGATGCCCTGGTTTCGTCGTCCGACAGCTGGACGTTGTAGTTCCACCAGTCCTGCACGGCCGTTTCGACGTCGCCGAAGGCCTTGGACGAGGCGCCGGTCATCAGGGCCGCCGCCTCGTCGCGCTTGGCCGGATCGGTCGCGGACTGGCGCGAGAGCACGCGCAGCGGCTCCCACTGCGCGTAGTAGGCGGCGAGCGCGGAGCGCACCTTGTCGAGGCGACGCTTGTCCTCGGCGTCGGAGACGTCCCCCTTCTCGTACTTGTCCAACTGGTCGGCGACGGCCTTGCGGTAGCCGGCGATGGCCGTCTCGACCTTGTCGCGGTCCGCGTCGTCCTTGGCGAGGATGTGGCGGTACTCCTTGCGCCGCTCCTGCCCGAGATCGAGCGTGAGCTGGTGCTGGGACTGGAACGATGGCACCAGGTCGGTGGCGTATTCCTGGGTATTGGCCGAGAGCTTGCCCATCTGCCAGGCCGAGACGCCCGCCATGACGCACAGCAGGCTCAGGACGACGCCGAACGCCAGTGCGAGGCGCGGCCCGATCTTCAGGTTGCTCAACATGTCTTTCCCTTGCGTGACTTCGCGCGCCGGGCGAATGCCGCGGGGCCGAACGCCGGGACTTCGACAGTCCGCGCCCGAACCTGAGCAGAGGATCCGCACCAGATCGCCGTCGAAACCTCGGCGAAAGCCTGTCGCAAGCTTGAGTGCCGCCAATCGCGCCGCCGACCCGAGCCGGGACCGGTCGCGCACCGGACCGTGCACGCCGGGCCGGACGCTATCCGAGCGTCTCGACCAGCACCGCCTGCACCAGCCTGAACAGCGCCAACTCGCCATCGATGCCGGCCAGCTCGTCGACGAGCGCACGGATCGGATGGCGGGCGCCACCGAGCGCGAGGTAGACCGGCACGCCACAGCCTCGGTGCAGCGCCAGGGCGTGGCCCGTCGAGCCGAGGTGGCAGTCGATCGCGTCGTACAGGCGCGGCAGCAGGCGCGCGGTGGCGGCCCTGGCGGCGTGCTCGCCATGGCCGAGGATGCCGGGCGCGATGCGCGAGACGCGCGCGCCGAGCTGCAGCGCGGCGCGCTCGAACAGTGCCCGGGCCGGCGTGGCACCGGCCTCGGCTTCGGCCGCGATGGCGATCGCGACGTGGCGGCCGCTCAGCAGCCGCGCGGCGCCGCCGTCGCGCGCCGCGCGTTGCAGGCGCTGCGCCGTCTGCAGCAGCGTCTGTCGATCGCGCGCTTCCAGCGTGGCGTTCGCGAGCAGGCGCTCGCTCAGCGTGGCGGCCGGGACGGCGCGTGCGGACTGCGGGGACGGACAGGACATGTGCCGAGCGTAGCGGCCGCCGCGTCCGCCGCCTTGCGCGACGTCAAGCGCGCGGTGCCGCCCGCGCCCCGATCGCGGTGGAGATCGCGCGCTCGAGCTCGTTGCGCGAATAGGGCTTGGGCAGCAGCTCCCAGTCGATCGGCGCCGTCTGGTCCGCATCGACCAGCTCCTCGGAGAAGCCCGACACGAGCAGCACCGCGAGGTCGGGCTGGCGGCGCTGCGCGCGCGCCGCGACGTCGGTGCCGCGCAGGCCCGGGCCGAGCGCGATGTCGGTGAGCAGCAGGTCGAATGCCGCCTCGCGCTCGAGCACGGCCAGCGCCTCCTCGCCGGTGGTGCAGCTCGTCACCACGCAGCCGAAGCCGGCGAGGAAGCCGACGGCGACCTCGCGCACGGCGGCGTCGTCCTCGACCAGCAGCACGCGCAGGCCGCGCGCGAGGCGTGCCGGCGCGGCTTCGTCGATGCTCGTGTGCGCGTCGGTGGCGAGCGTCGGCAGGAACAGCGTCACCGTGGTGCCCGCGCCCGGCGCCGAGGCGATGGCGATGCTGCCGCGCGACTGCTTGACGAAGCCGTGCACGGTGCTCATGCCCAGCCCGGTGCCGCGGCCGACGCCCTTGGTCGTGAAGAACGGCTCGAACACGCGTTCGCGCACTTCTTCAGGCATACCCGTTCCCGTATCGGCGATCACGACGGCCACGAAGGGCTCGCCGGCCTGCTCGGGTGCGACGTCGGGCACCGGCGCGTCGCAGGCGGCCACGCGGAACCCGAGGCGGCCGCCGTCGGGCATCGCGTCGCGGGCGTTGATCGCCACGTTGAGCATCGCCGACTCGAGCTGCACCGGGTCGACCAGCACCGCCGGCAGGCCGGGCTCGACGTCGAGCTCGATGCGCACGCGCTGGTCGAGCGTGCGACGCAGCATGTCGACCAGCGACGCGAGCAGCGGCCCGATGTCCACCGGCTGCGGCTGCAGCATCTGGCGGCGCGAGAACGCGAGCAGCTTGCCGGTGAGCTCCGCGGCGCGTCGGGTCGCACGCGCGGCGGCGGCGAGCATGCGCTGGCCGTTGGCGTCGGCGGCGAGCGCGGGCACGTCCTCGAGAAACTGCAGGTTGCCCTGGATCACCGTCAGCAGGTTGTTGAAGTCGTGCGCGATGCCGCCGGTCAGCTGCCCGACGCTCTCCAGCCGCTGCGCATGGTTCAGCGCCTCCTCGGTCTGTGCGCGCTGCAGGCTGGTGGCCAGCAGGCTGCACAGCGCGTCGAGGAAGCGGATCTCGTCCCCGCCGAAGGCCTGGAGGCGGCGCGACAGCACGGCCAGAACGCCGAAGGTCTTGCCGCGATCGGTCAGCGGCACCGCGACGCCGCAGGCCAGCCCTTCGCGCGCCAGCGCCTCCGGCAAGGCCACGCCATCGGCGCCCAGCGGCGTCGGGCCGGCGTGATGCAGCAGCACGCCGGGGAATGCGTCGGGCCGGTTCGCGACGCGCGCGCCGATCGGGCGGATCGCATCGAGTCCGACGCTGCTCGCGACGCGGAACTCTTGGCGCTCCGGCTCCAGCAGGTAGACGATGACGGCGTCGAGCTGCAGCGCCGACGCCACGAGCGTGGTGACGTGCGCGAGGATGGTCTGCGGGTCGCGCACGTCGACCGCGGTGCGGCCCAGCTGCGCCAGATGCTCGCTGTAGCGCGCCCGCAGCAGCGCCTGGCGCACGCGCGGGTAGGTGCCGATGTCGCGGATCGACGCCACCACCAGCGGCAGGCCCTGGTCCTGCAACGGGCTCAGCGCGATCTCCACCATCACCTGGCTGCCGTCGCGTCGGCGCGCGACGAGATCCATCTGCGTGCCCATCGGACGCGTGCGCGGCGCGTCCGCATACGCGGCACGGTAGGCCGCGTGCTCCGGGCGGATGGCGTCGGGCACCAGCGCGTCGACGTTCAGGCCCGTCAGCTCGCCGTCCGCGTAGCCGAGCAGGGCGGCGGCCGGCGGGTTCGCGAGCACGATGACGCCTGCCGCATCGACCACGATCAGCGCGTCGGGATAGGCCGCGAAGACGGATCGGTAGACGGTCTGCGCGTCGATGCCGGCAGCCGGGGCGGTCGCGAGCCTGTCGGCGCTCATGCCGCCGTCACCGCCGCAATGAGCACGTAGCCCGCGCCGCGCACCGACTTGATCAGCTCGGGCCTCTCGGGATCGGCCTCGATCTTCCTGCGCAGCCGGCCCACCTGCACGTCGATCGTGCGGTCGAACGGCGCGGCCTCGCGACCGCGCGTCTGCTCCAGCAGGAAATCGCGCGACAGGACGCGGCCCGGGTGTTGCAGCATCACCGCGAGCAGGTCGAACTCGCCGCCGGTGAGCACGACTTCGACGCCCTGCGGATCATCGAGCCGTCGCGCGGCGGTGTCGAGCGTCCAGCCGGCGAACGCGAAGCGCGCGCCGCGCGGCGCGGTCGCCGACGCCGATGTCGGCGTCGCCGGCACGATGCGGCGCAGCACCGCCTTGATGCGCGCGACCAGCTCGCGCAGGTCGAACGGCTTGGTGACGTAGTCGTCGGCGCCGACCTCGAGGCCGACGATCTTGTCGACCGCGTCGCCGCGACCCGTGACGATCACCAGCCCGCAATGGAAGCGCTCGCGCAACCGGCGGGCGATGGTGAAGCCGTCCTCGCCGGGCAGGCCGAGGTCGAGCAGCACCAGCGCGGGCAGGTCGTGGGCCATGGTGTCCATCAGCGCCGCGCCCGAGTGCAGCTGCGTCACGCGATACCCCTGCGCGCCGAGATACCCGGCGAGCAACTGCGTGATGTCGGGTTCGTCGTCGAGGACGGCGATGTGGAGGGGACTCGCGCTCATCCGCGCAGCGTACCGCGATTCAATCGACGTCAGCTTCCGGCCGGACTTCGTCGGGCAGGTGGAACTCCTGCCACATGCCGTTGAGGATGCCGAAGCCCGCCGCGAGCCCGACGCCGAGGATCCAGGTGAAGTACCACATGATGCGTTGCTCCTTGAGTTCAGTAGCGGTCGGGGCTGGCGTTGATCTCGGCGCTCGTCACGCGCCCGCGCATCACGCGCAGGGCCCATGCCGTGTAGCCGATGATCAGCGGCAGGAAGATCACGGTCACGAACAGCATGATCCCCAGCGTGTGGCCCGTCGACGACGCGTTCCACACGAGCAGGCTGGAATGCGCGTCGGTGCTCGAGGGCACGATGAACGGGAACATCGAGACGCCCACGCTGCCGACGATGCCGGTGGCAGACATGCCCGAGCCGGCGAACGCGAGGCCCTCGGCCGCGCGGCGGATGCCCGCCAGCGCGAGCAGCGCGCCGACGAAGCCCAGCGCCGGCACGATCCACAGCGCCGGATGCGCGCCGTAGTTCGCGAGCCACGCGCCGGCGCTCGCTGCGCAGGCCGAACGCAGCGGATTCGACGGGCCCATCGGGTCGCCGCCCGCCACGACGCGGTAGCCGATCGAGCCGAACGCGAGCCACAGGCCGCCGACCGCGTACAGCGCGAGGCTGACCAGCGCCGCGACGCTGCCGTACGCGCGGGCGCGCGCCTGCACCGGCCCGGGCTCGACCTTCAGCGCGAGCCAGGTGCTGCCGTGAAGCACGAGCATCGCGACCGACAGCAGTCCCGCCAGCAGCGCGAACGGCGTGAACAGCGCGATGAACGAGCCGTCGTAGAACGAGCGCAGGTCGGAGTCGAAGTGGAACGGCACGCCCAGCAGCACGTTGCCGACCGCCACGCCGAACACCAGCGCGGGCACCAGGCCGCCGACGAACAGCGCCCAGTCCCAGCGCGCGCGCCACGCGGGGTCGGGGCGCTTCGAGCGGTACTTGAAGCCGACGGGCCGCAGGATCAGCGCCGCCAGCACCAGGAACATCGCCAGGTAGAAGCCGGAGAAGCTCGTCGCGTAGACGAACGGCCACGCCGCGAAGATCGCGCCGCCGCCGAGGATGAACCACACCTGGTGGCCTTCCCAGTTGGGTGCGACCGAGTTGATGGCGAGGCGGCGTTCGAGGTCGTTGCGTGCGACGAAGGGCAGCAGGGCGGCGACGCCCAGGTCATAGCCGTCGGTCAGGGCGAAGGCGATCAGCAGCACGCCCAGAAGCAGCCACCAGGTGACTCGGAGCGTCTCGAGGTCGAAGAAGTCCATGATGGGTCCTTGGAGAGATTCAGGCGGCGAGCAGCTTGCCGGCCGGCAGCGGAGCCGGCGCGGGGCCATGAGCGAGAGGGTCGACGTCGTCGTACGGCCCGTGCGCGATCGCGGCCAGCATCAGCCGCACCTCGATCACCGCCAGGCCGCCGTACAGCGCGGTGAAGCCGACGAGGGTCGTCCACAGTTCGGCGCGCGTGAGCGACGAGGTGGCGAGGAAGGTGGGCAGCACGCCGTCGATCGCCCACGGCTGGCGGCCCATCTCGGCGACGACCCAGCCGAGTTCGGCGGCGAGCCAGGGCAGCGGCAACGCGAGCACGGCCAGTTTC
Organism: uncultured beta proteobacterium; assembly: GCA_903845345.1. Taxonomy (GTDB): domain Bacteria; phylum Pseudomonadota; class Gammaproteobacteria; order Burkholderiales; family Burkholderiaceae_C; genus Scleromatobacter. The sequence goes on along the minus strand of CAIMXF010000608.1, from coordinate 1,836 downwards.
CAGAACCAGCGCGAGCGCGCGTGCCTGCGCATCGAGCACAGCGCGAACGCCGTGGCGAACAGCGCGATCATCGCGAAGCCGATGAAGGCCATGATGCGGAAGGCCCAGAACATCAGCGGCACGTCCGGAACGGTGTCCCACGCGGTCGCGGCGATCTGCTGCGGCGTCGCCTGGCGCGGATCGCTCACCACGCGCTTGAGCAGCAGCGCGTAGCCGAGGTCGCGCTTGTGCGCCTCGAACTGCGCGCGGGCGGCGACGTCGGTCGGCGCGATCTTGAGCCTCTCGACGGCGTCGTACGCGACCACGCCGGACGTGATGCGCTCCTGCGCCTTGAGCACCAGCTCGGACATGCCTTCCACCTGCTTGTCGAGGCTGCGCGTGGCGATCAGGCCCAGCACCCACGGGATCTCGACCTTGTAGCGCGTGGCGCGGGCGTCGGTGTCGGGGATGCCGATCAGCGTGATGCCGGCCGGCGCGGGCGCGGTATGCCACGCCGCCTCGATCGCGGCGAGCTTCATCTTCTGGTTGTCGGTCAGCGCGTAGCCGCTCTCGTCGCCGAGCACGACCACCGACAGCGACGCCGCCAGGCCGAACGCCGCGGCCACCGTCATCGAGCGCGTGGCGATCGGCACGAAGCGGCCGCGCAGCAGGTAGTACGCCGAGATTCCCAGCACGAACACCGATGCGATCACGTAGCCGGCGCTGACCGTGTGGACGAACTTGGCCTGCGCGATCGGGTTCAGCAGCACGGCGCCGAAGTCGCTCACCTCCATGCGCATCGTCTCGGGATTGAACGTGGCGCCGGTCGGGTTCTGCATCCAGCCGTTGGCCACGAGGATCCACAGCGCCGACAGGTTGGTGCCCAGCGCGACGAGGAAGGTCACGGCCAGGTGCGCGACCTTGGACAGCCGGTCCCACGCGAAGAACATCACGCCCACCATCGTCGCCTCGAGGAAGAAGGCCATCAGGCCCTCGATCGCGAGCGGCGCGCCGAAGATGTCGCCGACGTAATGCGAGAAGTACGACCAGTTCGTGCCGAACTGGAACTCCATCGTCAGGCCGGTGGCCACGCCCAGCACGAAGTTGATGCCGAACAGCTTGCCCCAGAAGCGCGTGATGTCGCGCCAGACGGGGCGGTCGGTCATCACGTAGACCGATTCCATGATCACGAGCATGAAGGACATCCCCAGCGTCAACGGGACGAAGAGGAAGTGATAGAGCGCGGTCAGCGCGAACTGCAACCGCGAGAGATCCACGATGCCGGATTCCATGAGGAGACCTTGGTGTGCGTGAGTTTGGGATGCGGTCATGATGCGGCGCACCATCGCGCGTGGGCTTGACATCGCGCAAGGCAGCGGAGACCCGCTTCGGCGATCGTTGCGGCATGGCCCACGCAACGACGTCTCCCGATCCCGCCACGCGCTACCTCGCGCGCGCCACCGCGGGCGTGCGAGGCGTGCGCGTGTCGGGTCTGCTGCTGGTGGCCGACGCGCTCGTCGCGGTGGGCTTTGCCGGGGGGCTGGCCGGCGCGCTGGCCGCCGTGGCCGCGCATCGCTCGCCGGCCGGCTGGCTCGCGCTGGCCGTGCTGTGCGCCGCGTTGCGTGGTGCATGCGCATGGTTCGCCGCGCGCCTGGGCGCGCGTGCCGCGGGCGCGGTGCGCGCGGGCGTGCGCCGGCGCGTCGTGGTCGCCGCGCTCGACCGGCCTGCCGGTGTGCGACACGCCGACGACGCGACGACGTCGCTCCTGAGCGTCGCCGTGGACGAGGTCGACGCGATCGGGCAGAAGCGCTCGCAGCTGCGGAACACCCCGATGCGCAGCGCGGTCAACCAGCTGCT
>CAIMXF010000607.1 GCA_903845345.1 uncultured beta proteobacterium | reverse complement strand
GGACATGGGAAAAGTCACCGGCTTCATGGAGTACGAGCGCCTCGAGGAGGGCTACGCGCCCGTGCAGACGCGGCTGAAGCACCACAAGGAGTTCGTCATCGGCCTGAAGGCGGACGACGCCAAGGTGCAGGCCGCGCGCTGCATGGACTGCGGCACGCCGTTCTGCAACAGCGGCTGCCCGGTCAACAACATCATTCCGGACTTCAACGACCTGGTCTATTCGAACCAGTGGAAGCACGCGTCGACCGTGCTGCACTCGACCAACAACTTCCCCGAGTTCACCGGCCGCATTTGCCCGGCGCCGTGCGAGGCCGCGTGCGTGCTCAACGTCAACGACGACGCGGTGGGCATCAAGTCCATCGAGCACGCGATCGCCGACCGTGCGTGGCAGGAGGGCTGGATCGCGCCGCAGAAGGCCGCGGTGCGCAGCGGCAAGAAGGTGGCGATCGTCGGCTCCGGCCCTGCCGGGCTCGCGGCCGCGCAGCAGCTCGCGCGCGCCGGCCACGACGTGACGGTGTTCGAGAAGAACGACCGCGTCGGCGGACTGCTGCGCTACGGCATCCCCGACTTCAAGATGGAGAAGACGCACATCGATCGCCGCGTCGCGCAGATGCAGGCCGAGGGCGTGACGTTCCGCACCGGCGTGGTCGCCGGCGACTGGCCCAAGGGCGCGAAGATCACCAATCACGCCAAGGAGACGGTGAGCGCCGAGCAGCTGAAGTCCGAATTCGACGCGGTGCTGCTGGCCGCCGGCTCGGAGGTCTCGCGCGACCTGCCCGTGCCCGGGCGCGACCTGGATGGCGTGCACTACGCGATGGAGTTCCTGCCGCAGCAGAACAAGGTCAACGCCGGCGACAAGCTCAAGGGCCAGACGCTGGCCGCCGGCAAGAACGTGATCGTGATCGGCGGCGGCGACACCGGCAGCGACTGCGTCGGCACCAGCAACCGCCACGGCGCGAAGAGCGTCACGCAGTTCGAGCTGATGCCGATGCCGCCCCAGCAGGAGAACAAGCCCCTGGTGTGGCCTTACTGGCCGACCAAGCTGCGCACGTCGTCGTCGCACGACGAGGGCTGCTCGCGCGAGTTCGCCATCGCCACCAAGGAATTCCTGGGCGAGAAGGGCAAGCTCACCGGCCTGAAGACCGTGCAGATCGAGTTCAAGGACGGCAGGCTCACCGAGGTCGCCGGCACCGAGAAGGTCTGGCCGGCCGACCTGGTGCTGCTGGCGATGGGCTTCGCTCATCCGATGTCGCAGCTGCTGCAGTCGTTCGGCGTCGACGCCGACGCGCGTGGCAACGCCAAGGCCGGCGTCGACGAGAAGGCCGGCTACAAGACCAGCGCCGACAAGGTGTGGGCGGCCGGTGACGTGCGCCGCGGCCAGTCGCTGGTGGTGTGGGCGATCCGCGAAGGCCGCCAGGCGGCGCGCGCGATCGACCTGGCGCTGATGGGCTGCACGACGCTGCCGCGTTGATTCGCCTTCCCCGGCATGGCCGCGGGCGCTGCGGCGCCCGCTTTGCCAGCATGTGTACGGGCGGGGCTCGTTGCTAGAATGCCACGAGAATTGTTGCCTAGGCAGTCTTCTAGGGGCTTTCCGAGGGGCTTAGCGACGCACGCGGCCGAGTTCGCACACAATGCGGCAGCGGGAAAGCCCTGACACTTGATCGTCCGGACAGGATCCAGAAAGGTCCGCCCGACGATGCTGCAGATCCCGCTTCCTCCACCTGAACGCCGCTGCGGCGGCCGGACGCCGGCTTGAACTCCGATACCTTCATCCAGATCGACCACGTCACGTTCGGCTACGACGCGAGTCGCACGATCCTGAACGACGTGTCGCTGCAATTCGCGCGAGGCAAGGTCACGGCCATCCTCGGCGGATCCGGCTGCGGGAAGACCACGCTGCTGCGCCTGATCGGCGGCGTCCACAAGCCGCAGAAGGGCCGCGTGGTGTTCGACGGCCAGGAGGTCGACACGCGCAACCGCGAGCAGCTCTACGCGATCCGCCGCCGTCTCGGCATGCTGTTCCAGTTCGGCGCGCTGTTCACCGACCTGAGCGTCTACGAGAACGTCGCGTTCCCGCTGCGCGAGCACATGGACCTGAGCGAGACCATGATCCGCGACATCGTGCTGATGAAGCTCAACGCGGTGGGCCTGCGCGGCGCAGCGCAATTGCGCATCTCGGAAGTGTCGGGCGGCATGGCGCGCCGCATCGCCCTCGCGCGCGCGGTCGCGCTCGACCCCGAGGTGATCATGTACGACGAGCCGTTCGCCGGCCTGGACCCGATCTCGATGGGCGTCACCGCCAACCTGATCCGCCGTCTCAACGACACCACCGGCGCCACGTCGCTGATGGTCTCGCACGACGTGCAGGAGTGCTTCGCGATCGCCGACTACGCCTACCTGATGATGCCCGGCGGCATCGTGGTGGCGCACGGCAAGCCCGAGGAACTCAACCAGTCCACCGATCCGCAGGTGCGCCAGTTCATCCGCGGCGAGCCCGACGGGCCGATCAAGTTCCACTACCCGGCGCCGCCGTTCGCGCAAGCGCTGGGGCTGCCGCAATGATCGCGCTCGTCAATTCGCTGGGCCAGGCCACGCTGCGCATGTTCGCGGCGCTGGGCCACGCGGCCTATTTCGCGCTGGACCTGCTGCGCTTCCTGCCGATGTCGCTGCGCCGGTTCGGGCTGGTGATCGACCAGATCTACGCGATCGGCTACCGCTCGCTGACCATCATCCTGGCCTCGGGCTTCGCCGTCGGCTGCGTGCTGGCGCTGCAGATGTACTACGCGCTGGTGCCGTTCGGCGCCGCCGAATCGCTGGGGCTGGTCGTCAACCTCTCGCTGGTGCGCGAGCTCGGGCCCGTGGTCACGGCGCTGCTGTTCGCCGGCCGCGCCGGCACCGCGCTCACCGCCGAGATCGGCCTGATGAAGGCGGGCGAGCAACTGTCGGCGATGGAGCTGATGGCCGTCGATCCGCGTGGCCGCGTGCTGGCGCCGCGCTTCCTGGCCGGCATCGTGTCGATGCCCATCCTCGCCATCCTGTATTCGGCGGTGGGTATCCTCGGCGCGTGGCTGATCGCCGTCCAGCTGATCGGCGTGGATCCGGCCAACTTCTGGTCGATCATGCAATCGAAGGTCGACCTCACGCGCGATATCGGCAACGGCGTCGTCAAGTCCTTCGTGTTCGGCGTGATCTGTACCGGGGTCGCCCTGTACCAGGGCTATGAAACGCAGGCGACGCCCGAGGGCGTGGCCTATGCAACCACGCGGACGGTGGTGTTCTCCTCGCTGGCGGTGCTGGCGATGGACTTCATCCTCACCGCAATGATGTTTTCGACGTCGTGAGCGGCGTCAAGGGTTTGAATCGGATCTGACATGGCAAAGAAAAGCACAGAGACCCTGGTGGGAGTTTTCGTCTTGCTGGGCATCATCGCCCTGGCATTCCTGGCCCTGAAGGCGGCGAACCTCGCCAGCTTCAGCGCGGCGAAGACCTACACCGTACGCGCCCGCTTCGACAACATCGGCGGCCTGAAGAAGAATGCGCCCGTGCGCAGCGCCGGCGTGTCCGTCGGCCAGGTGACCTCGATCACGCTGGACAAGAACACGTACCAGGGCCTGGTGACCATGAAGATCAACGAGAGCGTGCAGTTCCCGGTCGACTCGTCGGCCAAGATCCTCACCGCCGGCCTGCTGGGCGACCAGTACGTGGGCATCGAGCCCGGCTCCGACGACAAGAACCTGGCCAACGGCGACCTGATCAAGCAGACGCAGTCGGCCATCGTGCTGGAG
>CAIMXF010000606.1 GCA_903845345.1 uncultured beta proteobacterium | reverse complement strand
GGCTTCCGGATCGTCCAGCTTGGCGGTGATCGCCTTGTGGCCCATCTCTTCGACCACGATCATCGCGGTCTCCTGATCGAGCTGCTGGTTGATCGTGACCATCTGGCCCAGCTTCATCAACTGCTTGATGACTTCCGAGGCCTTGACGGACATCTTGTGCGCCAGGTCGGCCACCGAGATCGTTTCCGGAACGTGCACTTCCTGGATGACCTGTTCGGTCGGCGCCTGGAAGGTGCTGTTGCTCGAGTCGCGATCGCGACCGCCACGGCCACCGCCGCGCGGCGCGCGCCAGCCCGGACGTCCCGCGCCGGCACCGGACGGGGCACCCGGACGACCCTTGCTGGCTTCGCCGCGCTTCTTGGCGGCGTCGTCGGCCCAGCTCGAGGAGAGCTTCTCGGACTTGACGGCCTTCTTGTCGCCCGGCTTCGCGCCCGGCGCTGCCGGAGCGCCCGGAACGGCCTTGGCCTTGTGGATCGTGCCCTTGATGCCGGCTGCGGCATCGACCGGCTTCGGCGGCTCCGGCTTGTGGGCGACCAGCACCTTCTTGGGCGCCGACATCATCGCGCGGATGGCGGCGGCTTCCGCTTCGGCGGCCTTGCGGCGGCCCTGCAGATCGGTGATCTTCTTGGTTTCCTCGGCCTCGGCGTCGGCAGCCTTGATCACGCGGACCTGGCGCACCGGCTCCGGCGGCGGGGCCACGGGCTCGGGCACGACGACGGCGGGGGCCGGCGCGGCAGCCGCAGCGGCCGCGGCTGCGGCCGCCTCGCGGGCAGCGGCGTCCTTGGCCGACTTGGTCATCGGCACCTTGGGCTTGGCGGCCTCGACGGCGGCGCGCGCGGCGTCGGCGGCGGCCTTCTCGGCAGCCGCCTTCTCGGCGGCCTCGGCGGCGGCCTTGGCGCGTTCCTCGGCTTCGGCACGCACGCGCGCCTCTTCCGCTTCGCGCAGGCGACGCTTCTCGGCCAGTTCCTCTTCCTGCTTGCGCATCAGGGCGGCCTGGGCGCGCGCCTCTTCCTCGCGGCGGACGAGTTCGGCTTCCTCCGCGGCGGCAGCGGCCTGGGCCTGCTCCTCCGTCGTGGAATCGTCGCGCTGGACGAAGGTGCGCTTCTTGCGCACCTCGACCTGGATGGTGCGGGCCTTGCCGCTCGCATCCGCTTGCTTGATCTCGCTGGTCGACTTGCGGGTCAGCGTGATCTTCTTGCGCTCGCCCCCGGTGGTGCCGTGCGCGGTGCGCAAGTAGTCGAGCAGCCGCTCCTTGTCTGCGTCGTTCAGCGCATCGTCGGTCGTCGCCTTGGCGACGCCTGCGGACTGCAGCTGTTCGAGCAGCGTTGCAGCGGGGCGATTCAGCTCCGCTGCAAGCTGGGCGACGGTGGTCACTGCCATTTCAGGAATTCCTTGCTCGTTGTTCCGGGCGTTCGTAGTACGTGGTGGGCGTCGCGGCTCAGGTGTTGAACCAGTGCTCGCGGGCCTTCATGATCAGCGCCTTCGCGCTGGCCTCGTCAACGCCGGTCATCTCCACCAGTTCGTCGACCGCCAGATCGGCCAGGTCGTCGCGCTTATGCACGCCACCGTCCGCCAGCTTCCCGATCAGGTCGGGCGTCAGTCCTTCGAGGTCGCGCAGATCCTGCGAGACTTCCTCGACGCGCTCTTCCCGCGCGATTTCCATCGTCAGCAGCGCATCCTTGGCACGGGTGCGCAGCTCGTTGACCGTGTCTTCGTCGAAGCCTTCGATCTCGAGCATTTCCTGCAGCGGGACGTAGGCCACCTGCTCGAGGCTCGTGAAGCCTTCCTCGATCAGGATGTCGGCGACCTCGCCGTCGACGTCCAGCTTCTCGACGAAAAGTTCGCGCACGCCGCCGAGTTCGGACGCCTGCTTGGCCTGCGATTCCTCGGCCGTCATGATGTTGATGCGCCAGCCGGTCAGGTCGGAGGCGAGGCGCACGTTCTGGCCGCCGCGGCCGATCGCGATCGCGAGGTTTTCCTCGTCGACCACGACGTCCATCGCATGCTTCTCCTCGTCGACGACGATCGACTGCACGTTGGCCGGGGCCAGCGCGCCGATGACGAACTGGGCCGGATCCTCGCTCCACAGCACGATGTCGACGCGCTCGCCGGCGAGCTCGTTGGTGACCGCGGTCACGCGCGAGCCGCGCACGCCGACGCAGGTGCCGATCGGGTCGACGCGCTTGTCGTGCGACAGCACGGCGATCTTGGCGCGCGAACCGGCGTCGCGCGCGCAGCTCTTGATCTCCAGCAGGCCTTGCTCGATCTCGGGCACTTCCTGGCCGAACAGCTCGACCATGAACCCCGGCGCGCTGCGCGAGAGCATGATCTGGGGGCCGCGCGCCTGCGAATCAACCCCGGCGATGAACGCCCGCACCCGGTCGCCCGAACGCAGGTTTTCCTTCGGGATCATCTCGCTGCGCTTCAGGCGGCCTTCGACGCGGCCCTGCTCGACGATGATGTCGCCCTTGTCCAGGCGCTTGACGGTGCCCGTGAAGATGCGCTCGCCGCGCGACAGGAAGTCGTTGAGCAGCTGTTCGCGCTCGGCGTCGCGGATCTTCTGCAGGATGACCTGCTTGGCGGCCTGCGCGCCGATGCGGCCGATCGGCACCGAGTCGATCGGCTCCTCGATGTAGTCGTCGACCTCGATGTCGGAGATCTGTTCCTGTGCTTCGAACAGCAGGATCTCGGCGTCGGGGATCTGCAGGCCGGCCTCGTTGGGCACGACGTGCCAGCGGCGGTAGGTGTCGTAGTCACCGGTCTCGCGGTCGACCGAGACACGGATGTCGACCTCGGCACCGTGAAGCTTCTTGGTGGCCGAGGCGAGCGCAGACTCGACCGCGCCGAACACGAGATCGCGTTCGACCGTCTTTTCGCGCGAGATCGCGTCCACCAACATCAGCATTTCGCGGTTCATTCTTCTTGACCTCCGTCGTCGGATTGAGCGCCGGCCTCGGGCACGGCGGCGGGCTCCGCCTTGCGGCGGCGTCCCTTGAAGTCGATCACCGGCACCAGCCGGGCTTCCTGCAATTCATCGAGCGTGAAATCGAGCACCGGCTCGACGTCCGCCCTGGCGCCTGCCTTCGCCTGGGTCTTGCTGATCGGCGCGGCCGGCAGCACCAGGCCCCAGCCGTTCTCGCGCGCCTGCAACTCGCCTGCGAACTTCTTGCGCGCCTGGAACGGCTCCTTGAGGAGGATTTCCACCTGTTCGCCCACGAAGCGCCGGAAGTCGCGCTCGCCCCGCAACGGACGATCCAGGCCCGGCGAGGAGACCTCGAGCCGGCTGTAGTCCGCGTTCTCCACTTCCAGCACATATTGGAGCTGTCGCGTGACAGCTTCGCAATCCTCGACCAGCACGAACTCGGATTCGCCCGTCGTGTACACATGGCCAGGGACGCGGTCGATGGTGACGCGCAGGAGTCCACCACCGACGCGCTCGACGTCCACCAGGTCGTAGCCCAACCCGGTGACGGTGCGATCGATGGCCGAGGTCCAGCCTGGAGTTTGTGTGGGGCCTGCCAAGAAAGTGGTTCTAAGGTTCGACGTGAAAGGGAGGGCCAAAAAGTGGCAAAGGCCCCTGAGGACCCTTGCGACTTGCAATCGAGGTGGCGACTTTTGATCGCTGCCATCTCGCAGAGTTCTTCTCGTTGCGGTACTGTCCCCGGCGGACTTATTTCACGGTGCAAACGTGGCGGCAAAAAAAATGGGCAGAAAGACTATCCGCCCACCTCTTCCACGCGTCATGCCCTTCCGTCAGATCCCGCCCAACCCTCGATAAAACCCAGGGTCGCTGCTGAGAATCCGCTAATCCAGTACTTCAGCGAAGCTCGTATTATAGCCCGCAAGAGACCTAACCGCAAGATTGGGGATGCGACAATCACCATACTAGCAACATACGGAGACCGCATGGGATTCCTCGCCGGCAAGCGCCTGCTCATCACGGGCGTATTGAACAACCGCTCGATCGCCTATGGCGTCGCGCGCGCCTGCCACCGCGAAGGCGCAGCACTCGCCTTCAGCTACCAGGGCGAGCGCTTCAAGGAGCGCATCACCGAATTCGCAGCCGAGTTCGGCTCGACGCTCATCTTCGATTGCGACGTCGGCTCCGACGAGCAGATCGCCGCGCTGGCCGACGGCCTCCAGCAGGCCTGGCCCGAAGGCTTCGACGGCTTCGTCCATTCGATCGGCTTTGCTCCGCGAGAGGCGATCGCCGGCGAGTTCCTGGACGGCCTGTCGCGCGAAGGCTTCCGCATCGCCCACGACATCTCCGCCTACAGCTTCCCCGCCATGGCCAAGGCCGTGCTGCCGCAACTGCGCGACAAGAGCGCCCTGCTGACGATGACCTACCTCGGCGCCGTGCGCGCCGTGCCGGCCTACAACACGATGGGCCTGGCCAAGGCGTCGCTCGAGGCCAGCGTGCGCTACCTCGCCGCCGGCCTCGGCCCGAAGGGCATCCGCGTCAACGGCATCTCGGCCGGGCCGATCAAGACGCTGGCGGCCTCCGGCATCAAGGGCTTCGGCAAGCTGCTGGGCGTGTTCGAGCAGAACTCGCCGCTGCGCCGCACCGTCACGATCGAGGACGTCGGCAACGTCGCGGCCTTCCTGCTGTCGGACCTGTCCTCGGGCATGACGGGCGAGATCTCGTATGTCGACGCCGGCTTCAGCCAGGTGATGGGCGGCGGCGCCGAACTGCTGGGCGACTGAGTCCGACCCTTAGCCTCGACAAGTGCGCCCACGGGCGCGCTTTTTCGTTGCGGGCTGCCGTTTCAGCCGACCTTCGCGGGCGGCGCCATGCTGGCCAGCAAGGCCTCGACGCGCTCCGGCGGCAGCTTGCCGAGCACGCCCTGCCGGGCCGGCGGGATGTGGCCGGCGGCGTCGGCCGCGGGCGCGAACACGAAGTGGGCGAACATCTCGGCCCACGCCTTGCGATGCGTCTCGGGCAGGTGGCGCATGCTCAGCAGCGCGTGCAGCATCGACTTCGTCGGCGAGACCCGATCGTCCCGCGCGCACGACGCCTGCTGCCACCAGTAGTTGACGAGCACGTTGAGCACGTCGAACGACTCGACGTGGTGCCACCACACCGCCGGGATGAACAGCGCGTCGCCGGGCCCCAGGTCGGCCACCTGCGCGGCGGCCAGCGCCTCGCGAAAGCGCGGGAAGCGCTCGAAGTCGGGCGACTTCAGCGAGACCAGGCTGACCGGCGCGCCGGCAGGCGTGAAGTCCACCGGCCCGATGTAGAGGTTGCGAACCTGTTCTGGCGGGAACAGCGTGAAGCGGCGGCGCCCGGCCACCACGCAGGCGAGGTTGTCCAGCTCGTCGACGTGCGCCGGCGTCAGGAACGCGTTGCCGAGCCACAGCTTCGGGTGCGCCGCGGCATCCATCAGCGGCATCGGGTGGACGGCCTCGAAGCCGGGAAGGCACTCGTCGATCGGCGCGCACTGCAGCGCCACCGACGGCGGCGCGTCGAATCGCGAGTAGCGCGCCATCTGCTGCAGCACCGCGGAGACGGTCAGGTTGCGCCGCGCGAAGTTGAAGCTGCCCAGGCCCGGCTCGTAGAACATGCGGCCGCGCTCGGTGGCGGGCACCAGCACGGCGTTGGCCTCGACGCCGGAATCGAGCCGGTGCAGGTAGGCGCCGACCGCTTCGGGCGACTCGATGCCCGCCCGCACCGCCGGCCAGTCGCGCACCAGCCCCTCGAGCACCGCCGGCTCGCCGCGCGGCACGATGTCCCGATGGAAGGTCTCGCTGTCGACGTCGCGCCAGCGGGCGATGGGCCGCGGTTCCGCACTCATTTCGGTGTCCTCGAAGATCGGATGCCGATTCTAGGAGCCGCGCCGACGCGCATTCCTCCGATTCGGCACGCGACCGTGCTGAAACCGACGAACCTGCTGCGCGGCAGGCCTGCGCCGGCGCCCACGGACGATCCCTCCGCGGCGCGTGCCGCGGCCTGTCACAGCTGGTCGAGGGCGTTGGCCGCGCCGATCAGCGCCGGCGAGGTTTCCGCGTGGATCAGCCAGGTCGGGATGGCGTCGAGGTAGTCGCGGAAGCGCCCCTTGGCGACGAAGCGCTCGCGAAAGGCCGAGCGTTCGATCCAGTCGCCCAGGCGCGGCACGATGCCGCCGCCGATGTACATGCCGCCACGCGAGCCCAGCGTCAACGCCAGGTTGCCCGCCACGCTGCCCAGGAACGCGAAGAAGATCTCGACCGCCTCGACGCAGCGCGCATCGCTGCCCGCGGTCGCCGCGCCGGTGACGCCGGCGGGATCCAGCGCCCTGGCGGCGACGCCGTCGATCGCGCACAGCGCTTCGTACAGGTTGACGATGCCCATGCCGGACAGCGCACGCTCGGCCGATGCGTGGCCGAACTTGTCGCGCAGCGCGGCGACGACCTGGTCCTCGCGCGCGTTGCCCGGCGCGAGGGTGACGTGGCCACCCTCCCCGCCCAGCGGCACGACGTGGCCGGAGGTGTCGTGCAGCAGCCCGGAAACGCCCAGGCCCGTGCCCGGGCCGATCAGGCCCACGGCCCCCTTGGGATCGGCCGCGCAGGCCGCGCCGATGCGGCGCAGGTGCTCGGGCTGCAGCGCGGGCAGCGACAGCGCCAGCGCGGTGAAGTCGTTGATCACCAGCAACCGGTCGAAGCCCAGTTCCTGGCGCACCCCCTCGATCGAGAACGACCAGTGGAAGTTGGTCATCTGCACGTGGTCGCCGACGATCGGGTTGGCGATGCCGATGGCCGCCTGCAGCGGCCGCGCGCCGGCGAGTTGCGCGACGTAGGCCTTCAGCGCATCGGCGATGGTGTCGAATTCGGCGCTCGGGTACGTCACCACCTGCGTCGGCCCGGCGCCGGGCGCCTCCTGCACGGCGAAGCGGGCGTTCGTGCCGCCGACGTCGCCCATCAGGCGCGGGAAGCGGGGGGTGCTGGCGTTGGCAACAGTCATGGGCCGGGGAAGCTCGCTGGACAGGAGGGGGCGCACCGCCGCGAACCCTGCATCCGCGACGACCGTCGTTGATGTAGTTTACCTACGATTTCAGGTCAGCGGCGACACCTTTCCGGAGCCGCTCCTTGGTGAGCCGTCCGGCTGCCGCGGCGACCCGGCAAGCGAGGTCGTAGTCTGCATACACCTTTACGGATCATTAATGCCAGCTTTCAGCGCACCTCGAAGATCTTGACCGAACGTGCCGGCAGCTTGATCGTGTTGCCCAGCGCCACGTCCTTGCCCTCGAGAACGTCACGCGCCGCCGCGGGCGTCTTCAGCACCTCGGCGAAGCGCGCCAGGTCCAGCGTGGTCTCGGTCGTGTTCTTGTTGATGACGACCATCACGGTGGAGTCGGCGTCGTAGCGGAACCAGGCGTAGGTGCCGTTCTCCGGCACGAAGTGCATCAGCTTGCCGTGGTGCACCGTCGTCTGCGTCTTGCGCCAGTTCAGCAGCGTGCGCACGAAGGACTGCATGTCCTTCTGCTTGGCGCTGAGGCCCTGGCCGGTGAACGCGTTCACCTTGTCGCCGGCCCAGCCGCCCGGGAAGTCCTGGCGCGCCTTGCCGTCGTCGCGCACCGTGGGGCTGGTCATCAGCACCTCGGTGCCGTAGTACAGCTGCGGCACGCGCGGCATGGTCATCACGTAGGCCAGCGCCATCTTGGTGAGGCCGACGTCCTCCTTGAGCGCGCTGTACAGGCGCGGCAGGTCGTGGTTGCCCTCGAACAGCACCATCTTCGACGGATTCGGATACAGCACGTCGTTGACCAGGCCCTCGTACAGGTCCATCAGGCCGGCGTGCAGGTCGTCGGTGTCGCTCGCGAGCGCCTTGCGCAGCGTGCCGTTCAGCGGGAAGTCCATCGCGCTGGGCAGCGGCGTGGCCAGGCGCCGGCTCGCGCCGCGCTCCCCGCCCAGCCAGTGCATCAGCACCGTCGGCTGGCTCGTCCACTCCTCGCCGACGATGTTGAGGTTCGGATATTCGGCCATCACGCGGCGCGTCCATTCCTGAAGGAAATCCTGGTCGGAATAGCCCCAGGTGTCCACGCGCAGGCCCGAGAGCCCGGCGTACTCGACCCACCAGATCGCGTTCTGGATCTGGTACGTGGCCAGGAACGGATTGCGCTGGTTCATGTCGGGCATGTTCGGGCCGAACCAGCCGTCGGTGTAGATCTTCGCGTCGGCGCGCGACGCGTACGGATCGCTCGCGGTGGTGCGCGCGTGCTGCGTCTGCACGTACTTGCCGTCGAAGCCGATCCAGTCCGGCGCCGGCATGTCGTGCATCCACCAGTGCTCGGAGCCGATATGGTTGAGCACGACGTCCATGATCACGCCGATGCCCTTGCCGCGCGCCGCGTCCACCATGCGGCGGTAATCCTCGTTGCTGCCGAAGCGCGGGTCGATCTTGTAGGTGTCCGTGGCGGCGTAGCCGTGGTACGAGTACTTCGGCTGCTTGTTCTCGGTGAGCGGCGTGGGCCACAGCATCGTCACGCCGAGGTCGCGGAAGTAGTCGAGGTGATCGACGATGCCCTGGATGTCGCCGCCGTGCCGTCCGGCCTCGTCGTCGCTGCGCCTGGCCTCGTCGCCGTAGCCGGGCACGTTGTCGTTGGCCGGGTTGCCGTCGGCGAAGCGGTCGGGCACCAGGTTCAGGATCACGTCGGACGAATCGAAGCCGCGGCGCTGTGCCGAGCCGGGCGCGCGGGCGCGCAGTTCGAACGGCGCGTGGAAGCGCTCGCCGCCGTGGCTGAACACGAGGTCGACGCGGCCGGGCGCGGCATCCGGCGCGATGCGCAGGTCGATGAACAGGTAGTTCGGGTTGGCCACGCGCGACACCGACTCGATGCGCACGCCGCCCGTGGACGCCTCGCCGATCTGCGGCGCTGCGTCGGCGATGCGCGGGCCGTGCACCAGCAACTGCAGCTTGTCGCTCTTCATGCCGACCCACCAGAACGCGGGCTCGATGCGTTCGATCTGGGCCGGCGTCGCGAGCGACGCAGGCGCGTCGCCGGCATGGGCCGCGGCGCCCAGCGAACTGGCGGCGATCAGGACGGCGGCGGAGAGTTTGCGGGGATGGTGCATGGCGAAGATCTCGGGGTTCTCAGCGCGCGACGAAGACGACGGCGCTGCGTTCGGGCAGGACGAAGGCGCCGGTCGCGTCGTCGACGCGGGCCTCCTGGGCGATTCGGGCATCGGCCGCATGCGGGCCAAGGTGGACGGGGTGCAGCCGCCAGTGGCGGCCGCGCAGCTCGGGCAGGTTCAACGCGTGCGCCTGCTTGTCGGCGTTGAGGACGACCAGGACCGCGCCGAACTTCGCGCCGGCCAGGCCGCGGCCGTCGATCAGCTCGGCGACCACGGTCGGCTCCTGCGCCGGCCCGCTGGCCGGGAAGCGGATGCGCCGGCGCACCTCGGCCGCGGTGGCGAGATGGAACAGCGGCGTGCTCGCGCGGATGCGCAGCAGGTCGCGGAAGGCGTCGCGCGTCCAGGCGATGTCGGCCGGTGTCGGCTTCAGATCGGCGTTGGACAGCAACGGGCGCTCGACGTCCCACAGGGCGCCGTTGTCCGGCTTGGGCGGCAGGCCGGCGCCGAAGCCGTTGTCGGTGGCCGTCCAGTCGAGCCGGTTGAACCAGTCGCCGGAGTCGAAGCTGTTCTTGTCGAAGGACTTCGATCGCAGCAGGTCGACGCCCGCATGGAAGTACGCGACGCCCTGGCTGAACGCGACGACGGCCGCGCCGAGGATCTGCACGCGCGCCCGGTCGGCGCCCGAGGTGGCCAGCGGCAGCTTGAGCAGGTCGTTGTCGAACAGCGTCTGGTTGTCGTGGTTCTCGACGTAGTTCACCGCCTCGCCCGGGGCGCTCGCGTAGCCCGCGGGCTGGTTGCCGTACGGGATCTGCTCGAACGTCGACGACTGGCCGCGCCAGGTGGTGAGCGTCATGCTGCGCACCGAGCCGGCCAGGCCGACGCGGATCATGTCGGCCGCGTCCAGGAGGTCTTCGCGGGTCTCGTGGCTGAAGTCGTTCGGGTCGTAGAACTCGCCGTTGATCCAGCCCTGGTCGGCGCGCAGGTGCGCGTTGTCGGTGGACGAGCCGCCACGCACGGCGTCGCGCGCGCGATCGCTGAACGTGCCGATCCCGGTGCCGTTGAGCGACAGCTGTGACGCCTGCACGAAGCGCGCACCATCGGCCACCTCGCCGAAATTCCAGCCCTCGCCGATCAGCGGGATCTCGCGGCCGGTGGCGGCCTTCAGGCTGCGCTGCAGCGCCTCCATCACGGCGCGCGGCTGATGGCCCATCAGGTCGAAGCGGAAGGAGTCGACGTGGTACTGAACGGCCCACTGCGTCACCGAGTCGACGAGCAGCTTGCCCATCATCAGGTTCTCCGTGGCGGTGTTGTCGCAGCACGTCGAGTGCTCGATCTGCCCGTTCGCGTCGAGCCGCTGGTAGTAGCCCGGCACGACGCGATCGAGCACCGACTGCGCGCCCTGGCCGGCGGCGGCGGTGTGGTTGTAGACGACGTCCATCCCCACGCGCAGGCCGGCCCGATGCAGGCCCTGCACCATCGCGCGGAACTCGCGCACGCGCACGGCGCCGTCGTTCGCGTCGGTCGAATAGCTGCCTTCGGGCGCGTCGTAGTGGAACGGGTCGTAGCCCCAGTTGAAGCAATCGCCGGCCGCGCCCGCGACCACCGCGGCCTGCTGCGTCTCGTCGGCCGGCCCGCCCGAGATCGCCGGCGTCGTGCAGCCGCGCTCGGGCACGCTCGCGATGTCGAACACCGGCAGCAGGTGCACGTCGGTCAGCCCCGCCTGCGCCAGCGCGTGCAGGTGGCGCATGCCGGCGCTGCCCGCGTCGGTGAAGGCGAGGTACTTGCCGCGATGCGCCGCGGGGACGCTCGCGTCGCCGATCGAGAAGTCGCGCAGGTGCAGTTCGTAGATCGCCATGTCGGTCGATCGGCGCACCGTGTTCGGCGCGGCGTCGCGGCGCCAGTCGGGCGGCGCCAGCGACGCGTCGTCCAGCGCGCCGATGTAGCTGCGGCGCGAGTCGGCGTTCAGGCTGATCGAATACGGGTCGGTGACGCGGTTGCGCACGAGGCCGACGCCGGGCACGAACACATCGACGAGATACGCGTAGTAGCCGCCGGCCAGATGCATCGACGACTGGCCGCGCCAGGCGCCGGTGGCCCCGTCGCGCGTCATGTCCACGATCGCGGTCGCCGCGTCTTCGGGCCCGCGATAGACGCAGGCGTGGACGGACTGCGCCGTCGGCGCCCAGACCGCGAAGCGCGTCGCCGCGGACGTCGACGTCACGCCGAGATCGGACAGCTTCGCGGCGTCGGCGAATGCATCGTCCAGCGCGCCGGCGACCTGCAGCGCGCTCGCCGCGAGCACGCGGCCCTGTTCATC
>CAIMXF010000605.1 GCA_903845345.1 uncultured beta proteobacterium | reverse complement strand
GCTTCGTGGCGCGCGTGAACCGGCCCGAGGGCCCGGTGTGGCTGCTGCAGCCGCTCACCCACATGAACCTGTCGGGCAAGGCCGTGGCGCCGCTCGCGCGATTCTTCAAGATCCTGCCCGACGAGATCCTGGTCGTGCACGACGAGCTCGATATCCCGCCCGGCCAGATGAAGCTCAAGAAGGGCGGCGGCAACGGCGGCCACAACGGCCTGAAGGACATCCAGGCTCAACTCGGCACCGGCGATTTCTGGCGCCTGCGGCTCGGCATCGGCCACCCCGGCGACCGCAACGAGGTCGCCGCCTACGTGCTGCGCAAGCCGCCGAGCGCCGAACGCGCACTTATCGAGGCGAATGTCGACGACAGCCTGAAAACGCTCGACATGCTGCTGGCTGGCGACATGGACAAGGCGATGATGAAGATCCACGCCAAGCCGCCGCGCCCCAAGCCTCCGCGTCCGCCGCAGCTCAATCCGCTGCTGGCGTCGCTGATGAACAAGGTGCCGGCGGCCACGCCGTCGCCGTCCAACCCTGTGATCCCCGAAGGGGTGAATCCTGCGGGGCCGGCCGCGGCCGGCCCGCAGGAGCCCGCAGAGTGACGACACGACCCCGCCTTCCCACCATCTCGCCTTTCCCGATCCCGCGTCCGCGCGCTCCCGTGCGTCACGCGCGCGCCCGGCGCCCGTGCGCACGGGCGATCTGTGCCGCGATGCTGTGCGCCGCGCATCTCTGCGCGGACGCCGCCGCCACACGCAAGCCGCGCGCCCCCAGGGCAGCGTCCACGCCGTCCACTGCGCAGATCCTCGCGCCCTCGGCCGCCACGGTGCCCGACGCGTTGCCGCCGGACAAGGCGATCTACCGCTGCGGCAACACGTACTCCGCGCACGCCTGCAGCGACGCGAAGCCGTTGAACGTCGCGGATGCGCGATCCGACGCACAGCGGCGACAGGCCGAGGATCTCGGCGCGCGCGACAAGCGCCTGGCCTCCTGGTACGAGGCCGGACGCCGCGAACGCGAGACCGTCGCCTCGTCACCCGCCACGAACCGGCGCGTCGCCGCGGCGCCGCAATGCGTCTCCAACACCGTGATGACCTGCGTCCCGAGGAAGCCGCGCTCGCGCGCCGAGATCTCGACCGCGGCGTCCGCCACGGCGCTGACAAGGCTGCGCTAGGGGTGGGATCGCGGCTCGCGCAGCGACGCCTGCAAGCCGTGACCGCGAGGAACATCACGTCAGCGGCGCGGGCACGACGAGCAGTCGGGCGAAGGTTTGCGCGTCCCGGGGACGCCCGAGCAGGAGGACGTCAACGCTTGCGAACGGCGTCGACTACGGCCGAGGCGCGTCGAGGCCCAGCAGCCGGCGGTACTTGGTCATCAGCTGGTCAGGCGTCTCGACATGCGCCGGGTTGATCGGAATGCACTCGACCGGGCACACCTGCACGCACTGCGGGGCGTCGAAATGGCCCACGCATTCGGTGCACTTGTCCGGCGCGATGACGTAGTAGTCCTCGCCCATCGAGATCGCCTCGTTGGGGCATTCGGGTTCGCAGACGTCGCAGTTGATGCACTCGTCCGTGATCATCAGGGCCATGGGACTACTCGGTCTCTCGAGGTTGAGAGATGCGCTCTTTCAGCTTGGACAACACCAAGGGTGCCACGAACTTGGAGACATCACCGCCGAGGACGGCAATCTCGCGCACGAAGGTGCCGCTGATGAACTGGTACTGGTCGGACGGCGTCAGGAACAGCGTCTCGACGTCGGGCATCAGCTGGCGGTTCATGCCGGCCATCTGGAACTCGTACTCGAAGTCGCTCACCGCACGCAGGCCGCGCACCACCACCTTGCCGCCGTTCTCCACCACGAAGTCGCGCAGCAGCCCGCGAAAGGCCACCACCTCGACGTTCTTGTACGGCGCCGCCAGTTCCTTGGCGATCTCCAGGCGCTCGGCGATGGAGAACATCGTGCGCTTGTGATGCCCGGCCGCGACGGCCAGGATCAGGCGCGGGAACAGGTTGCTCGCACGCCGGGTCAGGTCCTGGTGCCCGAGGGTCATCGGGTCGAACGTTCCGGGGTAGACGGCGGTCAGGGTCGACTTGGGCATGAAGGGCCTTGCTGGCGCGGCCGAACCGCGTTGTCTCGTTGTCTGGAATCCCCGCCTCGATGATTCCACAGTCGAGGTGCTCGCGGGTCCGGCGAAGTTGCGTAGGTCAGAGCTTGCGGATCAGGTGCGCGTGGACGGCGCCGGCGCGCGAATGGCGATACAGCTCCAGGCCGCGCTCGGCCAGCGAAGCCGCGTCGAACGGCGCCGACGCCTCGAGGTAGATCCAGCCCTGCGGCACGACGCAGTGGAGCGAGGCGGCGAGCGCCGCCTCGAACAGGTTGGCGTCGAACGGCGGGTCGAGGAAGACGAGGTCGAACTGCGCCGGCGCACGCTTCATCCAGGCCATGGCGTCGGCCTGCGTGATCGTGACGGCCGACGCGCCCAGCCGGGTCTTGCTGGCGGCCAGGCCCGCGACCAGCTTCGTCTCGCGCTCGAGCATCTGCACCGTGGTCGCGCCGCGTGACGCGGCCTCGAAGCCCAGCACGCCGGTGCCGGCGAAGGCGTCGAGCACGCTCCAGCCGGCGAGCTCCTGGCCGAGCCAGTTGAACAGCGTCTCGCGCACCCGGTCGGGCGTCGGGCGCAGGCCCGGCATGTCGGGCACGGGCAACAGGCTGCGGCGCCAGGTGCCGCCGATGATGCGGATCTCGTGCGCGGCGTTGACGGCCGCGCGACGCTCGCGTTTCTGCGCCAGCTTCTGCGCCGGCGTCAGCTCCGCCGGCGCGGCCGCAGCGGCCTGCGCGCGCGCGGCGCGGGCGGCGCGCGTGTTGCGCACGGGCGGGGCGTCGTCGTCCCACGGATCGTGGGCGCCGGCGACGGGCATGTCGCGCATCGCGCGCGGGCCTTGCGGCGACTTCGGGCGCGCGGGACGGGTCGGGTTCTTCACGGGAGCTTTCTTGAGATAACCCGCGATTGTCGCAGTCCGGGGCGCTTATTGCCGGACCGGGATGCCGCGCGCCGCCATCAGCGCCTTGGCTTCGCCGACCGTGTGCTCGCCGTAGTGGAAGATGCTGGCGGCCAGCACCGCGTCGGCGCCGCCCTGCTGCACGCCGTCGGCCAGGTGATCGAGCGTGCCTACGCCGCCGGAAGCGATCACCGGCACCGGCACCGCGTCGGCCACCGCGCGCGTGAGCGCCAGGTCGAAGCCGGCGCGCGTGCCGTCGCGGTCCATGCTGGTCAGCAGGATCTCGCCGGCGCCGCGCGCCACCATCTCGCGCGCCCAGGAGACGGCGTCGAGGCCGGTGTTCTTGCGGCCGCCGTGCGTGTAGACGTCCCAGCCTGCGCCGCGCGCCGCAGCATCTTCGAGGCTGCGGCGCTTCGCGTCGATCGCCACGACGATGCACTGCGCACCGTACTTGTCCGACGCGTCGCTGATGACCTGCGGGTTGGCCACGGCGGCCGAGTTGAAGCTGACCTTGTCGGCGCCCGCGTTGAGCAGCCGCCGCACGTCGGACACCTCGCGCACGCCGCCGCCCACTGTCAGCGGAATGAACACCTGCGACGCCACCGCCTCGATGATCGGCAGGATCAGGCCGCGGGCGTCGCTGGTGGCGGTGATGTCGAGGAAGGTGAGCTCGTCGGCGCCCTGCTCGTTGTAGCGCGCCGCGATCTCCACCGGATCGCCGGCGTCGCGCAGTTCGACGAAGTTGACGCCCTTGACGACGCGACCGCCGGTCACGTCGAGGCACGGGATGATTCGTTTGGCGAGCATGGGTTCGGGCCGCGGCCCGCCTGGAAAAGGAGAATCAGCCGGCCAACAGCTCGTCGGCGCGCGTCTGCGCGGCCGTGAAGTCGAGTGCGCCGGTGTAGATCGAGCGGCCGCAGATCACGCCCTCGACGCCCTCGTCCTCGATCGCGCACAGCTTCTCGATGTCGGCGATGCCGGCCAGCCCCCCCGAGGCGAACACCGGGATCGTGAGCGCCTGCGCGAGCTTGACGGTGGCGTCGATGTTGATGCCCGTGAGCATGCCGTCGCGGCCGATGTCGGTGTAGATCACGCCTTCGACGCCGTAGTCCTGGAACTTCAGCGCGAGGTCGACCACCTCGTGGCCGGTGAGCTTGCTCCAGCCGTCGGTGGCGACCTTGCCGTCCTTGGCGTCGAGGCCCACGATGATGTGGCCGCCGAACGCGGTGCAGGCGTCCTTCAGGAAGCCCGGGCTCTTGACCGCGGCCGTGCCGATGATGATGTAGCTGATGCCGTCGTCGAGGTAGCGCTCGATGGTGTCGAGATCGCGGATGCCGCCGCCCAGCTGGATCGGGATCTCGTTGCCGAGTTCCTTGATGATCGCCTTGACCGCCGACTCGTTGACCGGCTTGCCGGCGAAGGCGCCGTTCAGGTCGACCAGGTGGAGCCGCCGGGCGCCGGCGTCCAGCCATCGTCGCGCCATCACGGCGGGGTCGTCTCCGAAACTGGTGGAGACCGACATGTCACCTTGTTCGAGACGAACGCAGTGACCGTCCTTGAGATCGATCGCGGGAATCAGCAGCATGGCTCGTGCCCGTCAGGGCATCCAGTGCAGGAAGTTGCGGTAGAGCGCCAGGCCGAGGTCGGCGCTTTTCTCGGGATGGAATTGGGTCGCGAAAATATTATCCCGCGTCACCGCCGAGGTAAAGCGTTCGCCGTATTCGGTGGTGCCCGCGCTGTGGCGCGCCTCGGACGGCGCGGCATGGAAGCTGTGCACGAAATAGAACCAGCTGTCGTCGGGAATGCCGGCCCACAGCGGGTGCGCGACCTCCTGGCGCACGCGGTTCCAGCCCATCTGCGGCACCTTGAAGCGGCTACCGTCGTCCTGCAGCCGGCCGTCGAGGCGGAAGCGCCTGACGGTGCCCGGGATCAGGCCGAGGCCGGGCGTGTCCTGTTCCTCGCTGTGATCGAGCAGCATCTGCATGCCCACGCACACGCCCAGCATCGGCTTGCGCGCGGCGGCGTCGAGCACCGCCTCGAGCATGCCGGAGTCGCGCAGCTCGCGCATGCAATCGCGGATCGCGCCCTGGCCGGGCAGCACGATGCGGTCGGCGCCGAACACGTGCTCGGCGTGCTGCGTGATGACGACCTTCACGCCGCTGCCCTCGGCCGCCTTCATCACGGCCTGCGACACCGACTTCAGGTTGCCCATCCCGTAGTCGACGACGGCGACCGTGGTCATGACTGCCCCTTGGTCGATGGGTACATCGCCCCGTCCCCCGAGGGGAGCCGCCCTTGCTTGGGGCGGCCCGGCGCTGCGGTCGTATTCACAACGACCCCTTCGTCGACGGAATGACCCCCAGCGATCGCGGATCCAGCGCCAGCCCCATGCGCAGGGCTCGGCCGAACGCCTTGAAGATCGTCTCGGCCTGGTGATGCGCGTTGTGGCCCTTGAGGTTGTCGATGTGCAGCGAGACGCCGGCGTGGTTCGAGAACCCCTGGAAGAATTCGAACGTGAGCTGGGTGTCGAACGCGCCGATCATGCCGGCCTTGAAGTCGACGTCCATGAACAGGCCGGGGCGCCCGGAGAAGTCGATGACGACGCGCGAGAGCGCCTCGTCCAGCGGCACATACGCGTGGCCGTATCGCGTCAGGCCCTTCTTGTCGCCGACGGCCTGCGCCACCGCCTGGCCCAGCGTGATGCCGACGTCTTCGATCGTGTGGTGGCCGTCGATGTGCAGGTCGCCGACGGCGTGGATGTCGAGGTCGATCAGGCCGTGGCGCGCGATCTGGTCGAGCATGTGGTCGAAGAAGCCGATGCCGGTCTCGAGCCTGGAGATGCCGGTGCCGTCGAGATTGACACTCACGCGGATCTGCGTTTCCTTGGTGTCGCGCTGGACGGTGGCGGTGCGTTGTGCGGTCATGACGTCAGTTCTTCGAGGGCGCCGCGCAGCGCGGCCAGGGTCTGCGGGTTCTCTTCGGGCGTGCCGACGGTGATGCGGATGCAGTGCGCGAGCAGCGGATGCAGCGCCGACACGTTCTTGACCAGCACCCCGCGCGCGCGCATGCCCTCGAACACGCGCTTCGCGTCGGGCACGCGCGCAAGGATCATGTTGGCTTCGCTGGGAAATGGGTGCACGCCGGGCAGCGTCGCGATCTCGGCGTACAGCTTCTCACGTTCGGCGCGGATCGTCGCGGCCTGTTTCGCATATTCGTCGACGTGTTCGAGCGCAAACAGCGCGGCCTCGCAATTGAGCACGCTGACGTTGAACGGCGGCCGCAGCTTGTCGATCTCGGCGATCAACGCTGCCCGACCCATCATGTAGCCGATGCGCACGCCCGCGAGGCCGAACTTGCTCATCGTGCGCATCAGCAGCACGTGCTCGTGGCGCTTCAGTCGATCCAGGCAATCGCGGGCGGCGAACGGCTGGTAGGCCTCGTCGATCACCACCAGGCCGGGCGCTGCCTCGATGATCGCGTCGACGACGTCGTCGTCCCACAGGTTGGCCGTCGGATTGTTCGGATAGGCGATGTACAGCAGCGCGGGCTGGTGCTCGCGCACCGCGGCCAGCATCGCCGGGCCATCGAGTTCGAACGCGGGCGTCAGCGGCACGCCGACGAACTTCAGGCCCTGCAGCTTCGC
>CAIMXF010000604.1 GCA_903845345.1 uncultured beta proteobacterium | reverse complement strand
GCCAGCAAAAGCGCCCGCGGCCATGGCGGCCGCGGGCGCACTGGCTGGCGCGTGCGTGAGGCCGCGTCAGTTGTTCGGCAGCGTGCCGGTGTAGTAGCTGATCACGTAGGCCTTGAGCGAGCCGTCGGACTGCGGCACCGCCGACACCATCACCTTGGCGCCGGCCTGCAGGCCGCTGGTGAGAGCGGCGAGGCCGGCCGAAGTCGTCAGATCCTGCGGGCTCACCGTCACCACGCCGTTCGTGCGATCGACCTGGTAGGCCAGCGTCGCCGAGTTCGCGGCGGTGCTGAAGTTGACGGTCACCGGCGTGGTGCCCCCGGCCGCGGCGATCGTGAACGACGTGGTGCCGCTGGCGATCGGCGCGGCGACGGTCGTGTGCGGAATGACCGTCGGCAGCAGGATGGCCTGCGGCGCCGACCAGCCGTTGACGTCGGCGGGATCGCCCCACGTCGCATACGACACGCCGACCGCGTGGTAGGCGCCCGCGCTGCCGCCGAAGTTGACTCCGCCGCCGGTGGCCGCCATGAAGTCGGTGGTCGCGGCCGTGCCGCTGGTGACCTGCGTCGGGTACGCGAAGTCCCAGTACTTGAACCCGGTCAGCGCGGCGCCGGTCAGCGGATCCTTGCCGTTGGGCGTGCTCGCCGCGATGTAGCTGAGCGTGACGGCGTAGTCGTCGCGCGCGGTCGCGAACGAGCGCGTGAGGGCGAAGCCGGTGCTGGTGACGTCGGAGATCGTGCCCTCGTAGGGCGCGGCCTCGATGTCCACGGTCGACGCGACGATCGGCGACGCCGTGACGTCGACCGGCGTCACGTGCACCTTGAAGCCGCGCGCCAGGTTGTCCAGCGTGAGGAACGTCGGGCCGGTGCCGATCGGCGTGACGTCCGCGGCCGTGCCCGGATTGCGGAAGAAGAACTGCGTGTTGGCGTCGACGCCGATCACCATCGGCCGGCCGTCGGCGTTGTCCACCGTGAAGCTGGCGCCGGTGTTGCCGTTGACGTGCAGCACGTGGCCCTCGGGGCTCGCGAACACCGTGTTGAACGTCGCGGACACCCAGATGCGCGTGGCCACCAGCGTGCCATCCTGCTGGTAGCGCGCGGCCACGCGCACGTACTTGCCGGCGGTGAGTGACGTGGCGACCGTGGACAGGTCGGTGATCGTCGAATGCGTCTTCGCGTCGACGTCGTAGAACAGCGTGCCGTTGGTCGCGTCCACGGTGATCGGCACCGAGGCCGTGCCGGCGGTGAAGGTCTCCGGCGACACCAGCGGCAGCGTGGGCCAGTCGCGCGTGATCGTCAGCGTGGTGTTGTCGGCCGACACGCCCGACATCGTGCCGTACATGTGGCGCAGCACCAGGTGGCGCAGGTCGTCGACCGGCTTGTGCTTGACCGGGCCCTTGAAGTTGACGGCCCAGATCGTCGAGCCGCCGCCCACGGGCTGGTGGCCGACGATGAAGGCGGGATGGGCCAGGTCGAACTCGACGTCGATGGCGGTGGTCGACGCCGGCGTCGGGTTGGTGGCCGAGGTCGCGGCCGGTGCGATGAGCGGCGTCGCGAACGTCACCGGCACGGTGACGACCATGCTGCCCGCGGGGCCGGTCGCGCCCTGGATCTGGATGCGGCTGGACGGGATGACGTCGGGCGCCGCGGACGTGCTCGCGGCTTCCGGGAAGCCGGTCTCCGGATCGCCCGACACCGTCAGCGACACGTCGCCCGGATTCGCGCTGATCGTCAGGATCGCGCCGGTGTACGTGGTGCCCGCGGTCAGGCTGGCGCTGCCGAGCGCCTCGCTCAGGCCATCGAGCTGTTCGAGGTTGACGGTGACCGGCGCCGACAGCAGGTTGGCGGTGTTGCCGCTCGCACTGACGAAGACCACCGACGTCACGGTGACCTGGATCGCCGACCAGTCCTCCGACGAGGCGTCGCTGATGGCGAACGGCACCTTCACGCTTTGCGTCGTGATGGGCGGCGTGACGGGCGTGCTGCTGCCGCCGCCGCCCCCACCGCAGGCGGTGAGGGCGATGGCGGACGCGAGGCCCAGGCTCGACACGGCGAGCGTCGGGAGTGTCCTGCGGTGGTGTCGCGACGGGGTCCTGTTCATCATCGTTATCTCCATGGTGTGTGTGTCGGTTCGGATATCGCGCCGATGCGACGCGATGTGTCTCGACTGACAGGGTCATTAGCGACTGATGAGCGCCCCCCG
>CAIMXF010000603.1 GCA_903845345.1 uncultured beta proteobacterium | reverse complement strand
GCCGCCGTGTGGCTGGTGCGGGGTGGCCCTTGGTGCAGCAATCACCTGTCGGAGCGATGGCGGCGCATGTCTGCCGCCCGGCCGTAAGCGTTCCACTCTCCCGCCGTCCATCACGGTGGGCGGCCTACCCGAAAGCGGTGGGAGTGCGGATGACGCTGCGGTTTGATCCAAGAGAAATCTTCGACAAATCAACTAGTTAGGTGCCATTTTGCTGCTGATGATCGACAACTACGATTCCTTCACGTTCAACCTCGTGCAGTACTTCGGCGAGCTCGGACAGGAGGTGCGCGTCGTGCGCAACGACGAGATCAGCGTCGAGGAGATCGGCGCGCTGAAGCCCGATCACCTGGTGCTGTCGCCGGGGCCGTGCTCGCCCGCCGAGGCCGGCGTGTGCGTGCCGGCGATCCAGGCCTGGATCGGCAAGCTGCCGATCCTGGGCGTGTGCCTGGGCCACCAGAGCATCGGCGCGGCGCTCGGCGGCCGCATCGTGCGCGCGCAGCGCCAGATGCACGGCAAGGCCAGCACCCTCACGACCGACGGCGAAGGCGTCTACACGGGCCTGCCGCGCGAGTTCAGCGTGATCCGCTACCACTCGTTGGCGATCGAACCCGAGACCTGCCCGGCCGAACTGGTGGTCACGGCGCGGTCGGAAGACGGCGAGATCATGGGCGTGCGCCACCGCGAGCTGGCCGGCACGCGCACGCCGCTCGAGGGCGTGCAGTTCCATCCGGAGTCCATCCTGTCGGAGCATGGCCACGCGATGCTGCGCAACTTCCTCAACCTGAGCCAAGTCCAATGAGCACGATCGTCGACCTCCGCAGCGACACCGTCACCCGCCCGACGCCGGGCATGCGCGACGCGATGTTTGCCGCACCGCTGGGCGACGACGTGTTCGGCGACGATCCCAGCGTCAACGCGCTGCAGGAGCGCATCGCCGAGCTGCTGGGCAAGGAGGCCGCGCTGTTCATGCCCACCGGCACGCAGAGCAACCTCGCGGCGCTGATGAGCCACTGCCAGCGCGGCGACGAATACCTGGTCGGCCAGATGGCCCACACCTACCGCTGGGAAGGCGGCGGCGCCGCGGTGCTGGGCTCGATCCAGCCGCAGCCGATCGCGCACCAGGCCGACGGCTCGCTGGCGCTGGCCGACATCGAGGCCTCGATCAAGCCTGACGACCCGCACTTCGCGCGCACGCGGCTGCTCGCGCTCGAGAACACCTTCGGCGGACAGCCGCTGGCGATGCCCTACCTGCGCGATGCGACGGCGCTGGCACGCCGGCACGGTCTCGCGACCCACCTGGACGGCGCGCGCGTGTTCAACGCCGCGGTCGCGCAGGCCGAAGCCAACGGCAGCGATCCCTACGTCGAGGCGCGCGCCATCGCCGGCCTGTTCGACAGCGTCTCCGTGTGCTTCAGCAAGGGCCTGGGCGCACCGGTGGGCTCGGCGCTGGTCGGTACCAAGGATCTGATCGCCCGCGCGAAGCGAGTGCGCAAAATGGCCGGCGGCGGCATGCGGCAGGCGGGGCTGCTCGCGGCCGCGGCGTCGTATGCGCTCGATCACAACGTCAGGCGGCTGGGCGAGGATCACGCGAACGCGCGCCGTCTCGCGGCCGGCCTGGCCGGCATCGACGGCCTCACGTTCGCGCCGCCGGCCAGCAACATCCTGTTCGTCGACCTCGCGCCCGCGCTGGTGCAGGCGCGCACCGCGGCGAAGTGGGG
>CAIMXF010000602.1 GCA_903845345.1 uncultured beta proteobacterium | reverse complement strand
GACGCTGCGCACCGCGATGGCCATCGGCGCCGACCGCGCCATCCTGGTCGAGACCGACGTCGAGCTGCAGCCGCTGGCCGTGGCCAAGCTGCTCAAGGCGCTGGTCGACAAGGAGCAGCCGGGCCTGGTGATCCTCGGCAAGCAGGCGATCGACGACGACTGCAACCAGACCGGCCAGATGCTGGCCGCGCTCGCCGACCTGCCGCAGGCCACGTTCGCCTCGAAGGTCGAGCTGACGGCCGATTCGGTGACCGTGTCGCGCGAAGTCGACGGCGGCTCCGAGACGCTCAAGCTGACGCTGCCCGCCATCGTCACCACCGACCTGCGCCTGAACGAGCCGCGCTACGTCACGCTGCCCAACATCATGAAGGCCAAGAAGAAGCCGCTGGAAGTGATCAAGCCGGACGCGCTCGGCGTGGACGTGACGCCGCGCATCAAGACGCTCAAGGTCAGCGAGCCGCCCAAGCGCGGTGCCGGCGTCAAGGTGCCCGACGTGGCGACGCTCGTTGCCAAGCTCAAGAACGAAGCCAAGGTCATCTGACCGCGCACGGAGACACGATCAAATGACCACCCTCGTCATCGCAGAACACGACAACGCGACCCTCAAGGGCGCGACGCTCAACACCATCACCGCCGCGGTCCAGGTCGGCGGCGACGTCCACGTGCTGGTCGCCGGCTCCAACGCCGCTGCCGTCGCGACCGCGGCCGCCGCCGTCGCGGGCGTGGCCAAGGTGCTGCACGCGGACGCGCCGGCGCTCGCCGAACAGCTCGCGGAGAACGTCGCCGCGCAGGTGCTCGCCGTCGCGGGCAGCTACAGCCACCTGTTCTTTCCCGCCACCGCCCACGGCAAGAACGTCGCTCCCCGCGTGGCTGCCAAGCTCGACGTCGGCCAGCTGAGCGACATCAGCAAGGTCATCAGCGCCGACACCTTCGAGCGCCCGATCTACGCCGGCAACGCCATCGCCACCGTGCAGTGCTCGCAGCCGGTCAAGGTCGCCACCGTGCGCACCACCGGCTTCGACCCGGCCGCTGCAACGGGCGGTTCGGCCGCCGTCGACAAGATCGACGCGGTCGCCGATTCGGGCAAGAGCGCATTCGTCGGCAAGGAGATCGCCAAGCTCGATCGCCCGGAACTGACCGCTGCCAAGATCATCGTCTCGGGCGGCCGCGCGATGGGCTCCAGCGAGAAGTTCAACGACGTGCTGACGCCGCTGGCCGACAAGCTCGGCGCCGCGCTTGGCGCCTCGCGCGCCGCGGTCGACGCGGGCTACGCACCCAACGACTGGCAAGTGGGCCAGACGGGCAAGATCGTCGCGCCGCAGCTGTACGTGGCCTGCGGGATCTCGGGCGCGATCCAGCACCTGGCCGGCATGAAGGACTCGAAGGTCATCGTCGCGATCAACAAGGACGAAGAGGCACCGATCTTCTCGGTGGCCGACTACGGCCTGGTGGCCGACCTGTTCGTCGCCGTGCCCGAAATGATCAAGGCCCTCTGATCGGCCTGCAGACGACGGCCAGGGGCGCTCTGCTGCAGGCGCCCTTTTTTTGCGAGTCCTTGCGACTCTGGAGACTGAAATGACCTACCGCGCCCCCGTCAAGGACATGCTCTTCGCGATGAAGGAGCTGGCCGGCATCGACGAGCTGACGAAGCTGCCCGCGTTCGAGGACGCCGGCTACGACACCGCGCAGGCCGTGCTCGAGGAATGCGCCAGGTTCAACGAGGACGTGGTCGCGCCGCTCAACGTGGAGGGCGATCGCAACCCGTCCTACTTCAAGGACGGCCGGGTCATCTCCACGCCCGGCTTCAAGGAAGCGTTCAAGCAGTTCGGCGAGGGCGGCTGGCAAGGCCTGCAGCACCCGACCGACTTCGGCGGGCAGGGCCTGCCCAAGCTGATCGGCGCGGCGTGCGGCGAGATGATCAATTCGGCCAACGTCAGCATCGCGCTGTGCCCGCTGCTGACCGACGGTGCGATCGAGGCGCTGCTGACCGCCGGCTCCGACGAGCAGAAGCGGGCCTTTCTGCCCAACATGCTGTCGGGCAAGTGGACGGGCTCGATGAATCTCACCGAGCCGCAGGCCGGCTCCGACCTGTCGCTGGTGCGCACACGCGCCGAGCCGCAGGCCGACGGCACCTACAAGCTGTTCGGCACCAAGATCTACATCACCTGGGGCGAACACGACATGGCCGAGAACATCGTCCACCTCGTGCTCGCGCGCGTTCAGGGCGCGCCCGAGGGCGTGAAGGGCATCTCGCTGTTCATCGTGCCGAAGTTCCTGGTCAACGCCGACGGTTCGCTGGGCGCGCGCAACGACGCGCACTGCGTGAGCATCGAGCACAAGGTGGGCATCAAGGCGAGCC
Organism: uncultured beta proteobacterium; assembly: GCA_903845345.1. Classification (GTDB taxonomy): domain Bacteria; phylum Pseudomonadota; class Gammaproteobacteria; order Burkholderiales; family Burkholderiaceae_C; genus Scleromatobacter. The sequence continues at coordinate 3,138 of CAIMXF010000602.1, read as the reverse complement.
CGACCTGCGTGCTGCAGTTCGGCGACAACGGCGGCGCCGTCGGTACCCTCGTCGGCCAGGAGAACCGCGGCCTCGAATACATGTTCATCATGATGAACGCGGCCCGCTTCGGCGTCGGCGTGCAGGGCATCGCCTTGGCCGAGCGCTCGTACCAGCGCGCGGTGGCGTACGCGCGCGACCGCGTGCAGTCGCGCCCGGTGGACGGCTCGATGAACACCGCCGCGCCCATCATCCACCACCCCGACGTGCGCCGCATGCTGATGACCATGCGGGCCTACACCGAGGCCTGCCGCGCGATGGCGCTGGTGGCCGCGAGCGCGTTCGACGCGGCGCACGAGCATCCCGACGCCGCGGTGCGCGCCGAGAACCAGACGTTCTACGAATTCATGGTGCCGCTGGTCAAGGGCTACGCCACCGAGATGAGCATCGAGGTGGCGAGTCTGGGCGTGCAGGTGCACGGCGGCATGGGCTTCATCGAGGAGACCGGCGCCGCGCAATACATGCGCGATTCCAAGATCCTGACGATCTACGAAGGCACCACCGCGATCCAGGCCAACGACTTCGTCGGCCGCAAGACCGCGCGCGACGGTGGCACCACCGCCAGGGCGATCGCCGCGCGCATCGAGGCGACGGAACAGGCGCTGGCCGCCTCGTCCAACGCCGACGCGAAGGCCTTCGCCAAGCGGCTGGCGGCCGCGCGCCTGGCCTTCCTCGACGCCGTCGGCTTCATCGCCGGCAACTCGAAGACCAGCCCCAACGCCGCGTTCGCCGGCTCGGTGCCGTACCTGATGCTGGCGGGCAACCTCGTCGGCGGCTGGCAGCTCGGTCGCGCCTTGCTCGTGGCCGTCGACAAGCTCGCCGCGGGCGAGGACGCCGCCTTCATGACCGCCAAGATCGCCACCGCGCGCTTCTACGGCGACCATATCCTCACGAAGGCCCCCGGCGTCCGCGACTCGATCGTCGACGGCGCCGATGGCTGTCTCGCCATGCCCCTGGAGGCTTTCTGAACATGAGTGCCCGCCGTCCCCTGCCCGCCGCGCTGCAGAAGCTGCGCCTGCCCGTCATCGGCTCGCCGCTGTTCATCATCAGCAACCCGAAGCTGGTGATCGCCCAGTGCCAGGCCGGCATCGTCGGGTCGATGCCGTCGCTCAACGCGCGTCCGGCCGAACTGCTCGACGAGTGGCTGGCCGAGATCACCGAGACGCTCGCCGCGTACGACAAGGCGCACACCGAGGCGCCGTCCGCGCCGTTCGCGATCAACCAGATCGTGCACAAGAGCAACGACCGCCTCGAGCACGACATGCAGGTGTGCGCGAAGTACAAGGTGCCCATCGTCATCACGTCGCTGGGCGCGCGCGAGGACGTCAACCAGGCCGTGCACGGCTGGGGCGGCATCGTGCTGCACGACATCATCAACAACGCGTACGCGCACAAGGCGATCGACAAGGGCGCCGACGGCCTGATCGCGGTGGCCACGGGCGCCGGCGGCCACGCAGGCGTGAAGAACCCGATCGCGCTGATCCAGGAGATCCGCGAGTGGTTCGACGGCCCGCTCGCGCTGTCGGGCGCGATCGCCACCGGCGACGGCGTGCTTGCCGCGCAGGCGATGGGCGCCGACTTCGGCTACATCGGCTCGGCCTTCATCGCCACCGACGAGGCGCGCGCGTCCGACGGCTACAAGCAGATGATCGTCGCCTCCACCAGCGACGACATCGTCTACTCCAACCTGTTCACCGGCGTGCTGGGCAACTACCTGCGCGGCTCGATCACGGCCTCCGGCCTCGACCCCGACAACCTCCCCACCAGCGACGCCAGCAAGATGAACTTCGCCGGCGCGGGCTCGGCCAAGGCGTGGAAGGACATCTGGGGCGCGGGCCAGGGCGTCGGCGCGATCAAGCAGGTGGTGCCGACCGCGCAGTACGTGCAGCGCCTGGCCGACGAATACGCGGCCGCGCGCGCGTGTCTCGCGCTGGCGTGAGCGGTCATCCGCGTCGCATCGAAGGCGCCCTGCGGGCGCCTTTTTTCATGGCGAGGGGGTCGCCTGCTCGACCACCAGGCTGCTGTCGCAGCCGCTGGCCGCCGAGATCCAGCGCCGGGCGATCCGGCTCAGCAGGGGCGCCAGGGCGAGCGGCAGCCACGGCAGCACCGTCTTCGGCGCCGCCACCAGCCCGCAACGATAGAGCCCGGCGTCGGAATTCCACGACAAGGCGGCGCAGGCGCCCGTCCGGCGGCCGCTGACGATCGCGCCGATCGGGCAGGGTTCCGCGGCACAGCAGACGCCGCAGCCGTTGCAGGGCGCGGCTTCTGCCGGCTTCAAAGGGGCGTCGGGGTGGAGGCGGATGACCTGGCGGGACATGGTTGCAGCGACTCTGACAGAAGTCGGCACGGTCGAGTCCGGGGAGAAGATCCATGATGACGTGGCAGACGTGCCAAGGCAGCGTCTCAGGGTAAGTGCTACATTCATGGTCTGCAGAGTGTTAATAGTCCTTCTGTGTCCGCTTGCTGCCGTCCAGTCGACAGCGAGGCGTTTGCAATCCGCCAACCGGCTGAGCCGGGCCGCGGAAGGTTGATCAACCCATCGTAGTCCTGGAAACCAGGGCGAAAGGTGAGCGAAAGATGATGGAACAAAACAGGTCCAACTCCTACCTGTTCGGCGGAAATGCGCCGTACGTGGAGGAGATGTACGAGGCCTATCTCGAGAACCCCGGCTCCGTGCCGGATACGTGGCGCGCCTACTTCGACGCGCTCCAGCACGTGCCCGCGGCCGACGGATCCGATTCCCGCGACGTCCCGCACGCCCCCGTGATCGAGTCCTTCGCGCAACGCGCCAAGGCCAACGCCTTCGCCGTCAAGGCCAGCTCGACCGACCTCGCCATCGCGCGCAAGCAGGTCCACGTCCAGTCGCTGATCGCCGCCTACCGCTTCCTCGGCTCGCGCTGGGCCGACCTCGATCCGCTCAAGCGCACCGAGCGCCCGCGCATCCCCGAGCTCGATCCGGCGTTCTACGACCTGACCGAAGCCGACATGGACATCACGTTCTCGGCGACGAACACGTATTTCTCGACCAACGAGAACATGACGCTGCGCGAGATCCTGCAGGCGCTGCGCGAAACCTACTGCGGCACCATCGGCTGCGAG
>CAIMXF010000601.1 GCA_903845345.1 uncultured beta proteobacterium | reverse complement strand
CCATCAGGTGCATCGCGAAGATGCCGCCGTCCATCGACGGCCCCATCTGCAGCGTGAGCGGCGCGTAGAGCGTCCAGCCCGCGGCCGGCGCGCCGCCGGGCATGAAGAACGAGCCCACGAGCATCAGCGCCGCCGGGATCAGCAGCCAGAAGCTGAGGTTGTTCATGCGCGCGAAGGCCATGTCGGCGGCGCCGATCTGCAGCGGGATCATCCAGTTCGCGAAGCCGACGAACGCCGGCATGATCGCGCCGAACACCATGATCAGGCCGTGCATCGTGGTGAACTGGTTGAACAGCTCGGGATTGAAGTATTGCAGGCCCGGCTGGAACAGCTCGAGGCGGATCAGCAGCGCCAGCGTGCCGCCGACCAGGAACATCGTGAACGCGAACAGCAGGTACAGCGTGCCGATGTCCTTGTGATTGGTCGCGAACACCCAGCGGCGCCAGCCGGTCGGGTGGCCATGCGCGTGGTCGTGATCGTGATCGTGGCCATGGTCGATCGGATGGGGCAGAACAGCACTCATGACAGGGAATCCTTCAGCGAACGCTTGTGTCGGGCGGGTCGTCGAATCGACGGCGCGGACTTACTTGGCTTCGTCGGCAAGCACATCGGACGGCTCGACGAGCTGGCCCGTGTGGTTGCTCCACGAGTTCTTCGTGTACGTGATGGCCGCGGCGATCTCGGTCTCCGACAGCTTGCCTTGCCACGCCGGCATGGCGCCGTTCAGGCGGCCGTGCAGCACGGTGAGGATCTGCGCGTTCTTGTCGGGGTCGAGCACCGTGGGCGACTTGTCGAGCGGCTTGACCGGGCCGGCGCCCGTGCCGTCCGGCTTGTGGCAGACCGCGCAGTTGGCGAGATAGACCTTCTCGCCGCGCGCCATCAGCGGACCCATTTCCCAGACCTTCTTCGGATCGTCGGCCGCGGCCGCCAGCGCCTTCTTCTGCTTGTCGACCCAGGCCGTGTAATCGGGCGCGGACATCACGATCACGTGTATCGGCATGAACGCGTGCTCCTTGCCGCACAGCTCGGAGCACATGCCGTAGTAGTCGCCCGTCTTGTTGGCGAGGAACCAGGTGTCGCGCACGAAGCCGGGGATCGCGTCCTGCTTGACGCCGAACGCCGGCACGCTCCACGAGTGGATCACGTCGTCGGCCGTGGTGATGATGCGCACCTTCTTGTCGACCGGCACCACGAGCGGGTTGTCGACCTTGAGCAGGTAGTCGTTGCCGCCGGCCTTGTCCTCCTCGGACAGCTCGCGCTGCGCGGTGTCGAGCGTGGAGATGAACGCCAGGCCCTCGCCCTCGCCCTTGATGTAGTCGTAGCCCCACTTCCACTGGTAGCCGGTGGCCTTGATCGTGAGGTCGGGGTTGGTGGTGTCCTTCATCGCGACCACGGTGCGCGTGGCGGCGGCGCCCATCAGGATGACGATGACGAACGGCACCACCGTCCAGGCGATCTCGACGGCGGTGCTTTCGTGGAAGTTGGCCGCCTTGTGGCCGACGCTCTTGCGATGCTTGAAGATCGAATAGAACATGAAGCCGAACACGACGACGAAGATCACCGTGCAGACGATGAGCATGCCGTAGTGCAGCGTCTTGATCTGGTCGGCGATCTCGGTGACCGCCGGCTGGAAGTCGAGGCCGTCGACCCGCGGGCCGCCCGGCAGGTCTGACACGGATTTGTCACCGAAAGCCAGCGCCACGCCAGTGGTGGCCAATGCGGAGAGCGCCAGTGCAGCGCGCGTCGCGCCGCGTCCCAGCTTGCGAATCGTCATCATCGTCGTCACGTAGTTCGATCCTTCTTGTCGGGCCAGGGCCATTCGAATGGCCTCGGATCGGCTTGATCAGAGGTCGCGAGCAGACCCTTCCTCGAAGGGCTGCACAGGGGAGGTGCACTTCAGACACAAGACCCATTCGATTCTAGGGCCTGTTCATGCCAAAAAGCGCCCTGGCGACTCAGCGTAAGCCCTGCCCCACGCCCCGCTTTACCGCGGCGGACGGCCCCGGCCCAGCATCGCCTTCATGTCGTCGAGGCCGACCTGCGTTTGTTCGGCCAGCTTTGCGCGCGGCACCGGCCTGAACGCGTGGCCGTACACGATCTCGAATTCGAGCACCACGCGGCCCTGCCCGTCGACGTGCGCGCCGAGCGCCGCGAGCAGGCGGTCGCGCCAGCGCGGCGTGCGCAGTCCGGCGAAGCGCGCGGCGTCGGTGTTCATGCCCAGCGTGTGCAGTTCCTCGAGCGCGGCCTGCGGGCTGCTCCAGGTCAGGCGCAGCGTCTCCTGGTCCATCACCGGATCGGCGAAGCCGGCCTCGACCAGCATGTCGCCGAGGTCGTGCATGTCGGTCCACGGCGCATACGGCGTGCCCCATCCGTGGGCGCGATAGAGGTCGCGCAAGGTGACCAGCGTGCCCGGGCCCAGGGTGGTGAACATCAGGAAGCCGTCGATGACCAGCGCGCGCTGCCACTCGCGCATCAGCGTGGGCGCGTCCTGCGCCCAGTGCAGGCTCATGTTCGACCAGACCAGCTGCGCCTGCGCCGGCGGCACCGCCGACTGCGCGATCGCGCGCGGGCCGGCTGCCCCCAGGCCCAGCCAGCGGCGCCAGGCGGGCGTCGAATGAAGCGTCGCGGCGAGCGCGGGCTGCGTGTCGACCGCCCATCGCGTCGCGTCGCTCGACGACGGCCGCGACACGCCGGTGACCGTCGCCTTCGGGTAGGCCT
>CAIMXF010000600.1 GCA_903845345.1 uncultured beta proteobacterium | reverse complement strand
CGTAACCACCAGATTAACGCCGGACAGCAAGGTCCCGACACCGGCGACCTGCAGCGCCCAAATATAATAATCCATCCCGACATCCGGGCTATAGCCGATCCCGGAGAGTGGCGGATAGGCCAGCCAGCCGGTGCGCGCGAACTCGCCCACGACCAGCGACACGTTGACCAGCAGCACGCCCGCCGCGGTGAGCCAGAAGCTGACCGAGTTGAGCACCGGGAACGCGACGTCGCGCGCGCCGATCTGCAACGGCACGGCGAAGTTCATCAGGCCGACCATGAAGGTCATGCCCACGAAGAAGATCATGATCGTGCCGTGCGCCGAGAAGATCTGGTCGTAGTGCTCGGGCGGCAGATACCCCTGGGCGTGTCCGGCCGCGAGCGCCAGCTGCGAGCGCATCATCAGCGCGTCGACGAAGCCGCGCACCAGCATCACGAGCGCCAGCACGATGTACATCACGCCGATGCGCTTGTGGTCGACGCTGGTGATCCAGTCGCCCCACAGCGTCGGCCACCAGCCCCTGGCGGTGATCAGCGCGAGCACGCCGACGATCGCCAGCACCATGGCGATGCCCGTGAACAGCGGGATCGGGTCGTGCAGCGGGAACGCGTCCCAGGTCAGCTTGCCGAACATGTCACTCCATCGCCATCACCGGCGCGCTGGCGGCGCCGGCAGGCCTGGTCGAGATCGAGAGGATCGTGCGGAACAGGTCGGGCGCGACGTGGCCGAACGCCGGGCTCGAGGCCGCGACGCCCGGCTTCGCGAGCGCCGCGTAGGCGGCGGCGTCGAGCGTCGCCGGGCTCGCGCGTGCGCTCGCCAGCCACTGCGCGAACTGCGCGGGCGGCAGCGCCACGGTGTCGAAGCGCATGTCGGAGAAGCCGTCGCCGCTGAACTGCGCCGACAGCCCCGCGTAGGTGCCGGCCTGGTCGGCGCGCAGGTGCAGCGTGGTCGTCATGCCGGCCATCGTGTAGATCTGCGAGCCCAGCTGCGGCACGAAGAAGCTGTTCATCACGCTGGCCGAGGTCAGGTGGAGCTTCAGCGGCACGCCCGCCGGAACGACCAGGCGGTTGACGCTCGCGACGCCGAGGTCGGGGTAGATGAACAGCCACTTCCAGTCCAGCGACACCACCTGCACGTTCATGGGCTGGGCGGTCGACGCCACCGGCCGCGCCGGGTCGAGGTCGTGCGAGCCGATCCACGCGATGCCGCCGAGGAACAGCACGACCAGCGTCGGGATCGCCCACACGGTCACTTCCACCGCGCCGGAATACGCCCAGTCGGGATCGCGCCGCGCCCACTTGTTGCCGGCGCGGAACCACCACGCGAACGCCAGCGTCAGCAGGATCACCGGCACGATCACGGCCAGCATGATCACCGTGGCGTTGAGCAGGATCGTGCGTTCGGCGGCGGCGACCGGCCCGTGCGGGTCGAGCACGCCTTGCCAGGACGGGGTTTGCAACGTGGAGTCCTCGTGCGGATGCGGATGGAGACGGCGCCTTGGGGCAACTATCGAGCCCGACCATTCGCGGGCGACGCGTCAGCTCTCCGCAAGCTCGCGCGCACGACTTGCCGTCAGGCGTGGCACCCGGCCTGCCACCATTGCACGAGCCTGTCCACGCAATGCCGCAGCTCGCCGTCGTTGACCAGCACGAGGTCGGCTTCGACGGGCACGTGCACGGCGCGCACCAGGCGGCTGTCGCGTGCCGCAGCGTCCTCGCGCGCCCGCGCGGCGAGGCGCCGCGCGAGAACGTCCGGGGGCGCGCCGATCTCCACCACGCGCAGGCCCGGCGCCTGCGCGCGCAACGCCGGCAGGTGGGCGCGCGAGCCGTTCAACACCACCCAGCCGCCGGCGGCCAGCGGTTCGAGCTCGCGCCAGCGCACGCCGTAGTCCAGGCCGTGCGCGTGCCACCAGGTGGCGAGCAGGCCCTGCGAACACAGGGCGGCGAACTCGGCCGCGGTGACGGCCTCGTGCGGCTCGGTGACGTCGGGCGCGCGCGTGATCACCCGTTGCGCGAAGGCGGGCACCCGCGCCCCCGCCGCGGCGCGCCAGCCGCGCAGCACGCTGTCCTTGCCCGCGCCCGACGGCCCGACCACCACGATCAGCCGCTCGGCGCCGGCGATCGCCGGCAGGCCGGCGCGGCTCATCGCGCGAAGTCGAAGCGGCGCAGCAGGCGCAGGTCGGCGCCCGGGGCGTCCTCGACGAACAGCGCGATGCCGTCGCAGCGCAGCGGCTCGGACAGCGCGGCGGCGAAGTGGCGCGTGGCATCGGCGAGCAGTTGGCCACGCAGGCCGGCGTCGGCGACCTCGTCCGTCAGCGTCATGTGGAAGCGCCAGTGCCCGAACACGTGCGGGTAGCCCCAGCGCGCGACGTTCGCGCGCTGCTGCGCGTCGAGCCCGCGCGCCGTGCGCCGGGCCGTCTCGTCGGCCGAAGGCGGACGGCGGAACTCGTCGAACAGGCGCACGCAGTCGTCGGCCAGTTCGCGCAGCGGCTGTCGCGGCGCGGTGGCGTCGCGGTCGACCGGCCGCAGCGCGATGAACTCGCCCAGCGTGGCGACCACCAGCGGCGGCATCGCGAACGGCGCCTGCTCGTCGACGAAGTGCGACAGCGCGGCGAACAGCGACGCCCGGCCCGCGCCCTCGCGCAGCGCGAACGGCGGCTTCAGCGTCGCGTGGAAACCGTAGCGGCGCGGATCGGCACGATGTGCGCCACCACCGTTCGTCGCGCCGGATTCGGGATCGCGGCCCAGCCAGGTGCAGCCGGCGGCCCACAGCGGGTGCGCGGCGGCCGGCGCGAAATAGAGCGCGTAGCGCATCAGGCTGCGTCGGGCTCGACCACCAGCTGCACCGCATCGGCGGCGAAGAGCGTGGTCGCCGCCTCGACCGGCACGCCGTCGCGATCGACGTTGACGTACTGCACCACCAGCACCGGTTGCGTGGTCGGACGCGCCAGCGCATCGGCCTCGGCCTGCGTGGGAAGGCGCGTGGAGACGACGCTGCGCAGGCGCGTGTAGTCGGCCACGCCGAGCGCGCGCAGGGCCTTGGTGATGCTGCCGTGGCGGGCGACGTGCCCAGCGATCTCGGCCAGGCGCGGGCACGGGAACGCCGCCGTCGACAACGCGACCGGCCGGCCGCGCACCGACGACCGCGTCTCGATCCGGGCGACCTTGCTGCGGCCGCCCACCTGCAACGGTTCGGCCCACTCGCCCGCCGGCACGATCGCCTGCGACAGCAGGTCGCGCGCGGCCGTCTCGCCGATGCGCGCGAGGTTCTCGGTCATGCGCGTGCGGCGGTTGAGCGCGTAGTCGAGCACCAGCTCGCGCGCGAAGGTGCCGGCGCCCTGGCGCACGTCGAGATGCCCCTCGCGCACCAGCGCCTGCACGGCCTGGCGCAGCGTGTGGCGATGCACGCCGAAGCGGTCGGCCAGCGTCTTCTCGTTGGGCAGGCGCTCGCCGGGCGCGAAGCGGCCGGCGAGGATGTCGGCGCGCAGCTCGGCGGCGATCGCCTGCCAGCGCGCGCCGGCGGCCTCGGCCGGGTCGATCGCGCTCGCGGCGGCGCGGGAAGGGTCGTCTTTGAGCATGGTCGTCACGCGAAGGTCAAGAAACTGTCACGAGGCATTGTCTATACTGCGTCGAATCTTAGGTCGTCTAGATGACTTTGCCATGACAAACAACGCTGAGGATACCCCCGGACGCAGCGCCCGGCAGCACTGGCTGGCCGTGCTGGCGCATGCGCCGCGCGAGTTGCTCGAGCGCCACGCCGCCGGCCTGCCCGAGCGGGAATTCGCCCGCCTGCGCGCGCCGGAGCTCGGCCTGACGATGGTACGCGCGCGCATCGGAAACGTTGGTGACAGGTTCAACGTCGGCGACGCCACGGTCACGCGCTGCGTGGTGCGACATCGCGGCGACGACGGCCGCCTGGCCGCGGGGGTCGGCTACGTGCTGGGTCGCGACGAGGCGCGCGCCGAGTGGATCGCGCGCCTCGACGCGCTGCTGCAGCAGCCCGCGCACCACGACACGCTGATGCGCGAGGTCGTCGCGCCGCTCGAGCAGGCGACGGCGAAGCGCCGCACCGCGCAGGCCGCGCTGACGGCCGGCTCGCGCGTCTCGTTCGACACGCTGGCCTCGGAGATCTCGCCATGAGCAGCACCCTCGCCCGCATGGGCGCCGGCTTCGCCGACCCGGTGCACGCCACGCAGCAGACCTTCCGCGTGCTGCTCGGCGCGATGGCCGAGCCGGGCCGGCTGCACACGCTGCCCGACGCCGCCATCGCCGGCCTGCAGCCGCAGGACGAGGACCTGCGTCCGCCGACCGACGTCGCGCTGGCGGCCACGCTGCTCACGCTGCTCGACGCCGACACGCCCGTGCACCTGGCCGGCGCGCTGGGCACCGACGCGGCGCGCGCGTGGCTGCGCTTCCACACCGGCGCGCGCGTCGTGCCGGTCGCCGCCGGCGTGACGGTCGCGATGGCGCGCGACGTCGACGCCGACCTGCTCGACGCGCTGGATCTCGGCACCGACGACGCGCCGCAGGCGGGCGCCACGTTGATCGTCGAGGTCGATGCGCTGTGCGACCGGCCGTCGCCCGGCGGCGTCTCGCTGAAGCTGCGCGGCGCAGGCATCGCGGCGTCGCGCGACATCGCGGTGGCCGGGCTGCCGGACTCGTTCTGGCAATGGCGCGTCGCGCTGCAGGCCGAGCTGCCGCGCGGCGTCGACCTCGTCCTCGTGTGCGGCGCGCAGCTCGCCGCGATCCCGCGCAGCACGCGCATCCAGAGCGAGGGCTGAAGCGTGTACATCGCAGTCAAGGGCGGCGAACGCGCCATCGAGGCCTCGCGCCGGCTGCTCGCGGCCGCGCGCCGCGGCGACACCGGCGTGCCGGCGCTGGAGGTGGCGCAGATCGAGCAGCAGCTGGGCCTGCTCGTCGACCGCGTGATGGCCGAGGCCTCGCTGTACGACCCCCATCTGGCGGCGCTCGCGCTGCGCCAGGCCTGCGGCGACGCGATCGAGGCCGCGTTCCTGCTGCGCGCCTATCGCACGACGCTGCCGCGCTTCGCGTACAGCGAGCCGCTCGATACGGACCGCATGCACGTCGTCCGCCGCGTCTCGGCGATCTTCAAGGACCTGCCCGGCGGCCAGTTGCTGGGCCCGACCTTCGACTACACGCAGCGCCTGCTCGAATTCGGCGCGCTCGCCGCCGGTGCACCCACGGCCGAGGCCAATGCGGTGCCTGAGGACGTGCCCAACGCGCTGACGCAGCTCGCGCGCGAAGGCCTCGTCGAACCGTGCATTCCATCGGACGGCGACCCCGAGCCGCCGGACATCACGCGCGACCCGCCGGCCTATCCGCTGCCGCGCACCGGCTGGCTGCAGATGCTGGCGCGCGCCGACGAGGGCTGGGTGCTGGGCATGGGCTATTCGACGCAGCGCGGCTACGCGCACACGCACCCGTTCGCGGGCGACCTGCGCACCGGCAAGGTGGCCGTCGAGCTGGTGCCCGACGAGCTCGACTTCCCCATCGAGATCGGCGAGATCGAGCTGACCGAGTGCCAGATGATCAACCAGTTCGTCGGCAGCGCCGAAGTCGCGCCCGTCTTCACGCGCGGCCAGGGCCTCGTCTTCGGGCGTGGCGAGCGCAAGGCGATCGCGATGTCGCTGGTCGACCGCGCGCTGCGCGGCGCCGAGTTCGGCGAGGACACGTCCAGCCCCGCGCAGCAGCAGGAATTCGCGCTGCCGCAGGGCGACAGCGTCGAGGCCTCGGGCTTCGTGCAGCACCTGAAGCTGCCGCACTACGTGACGTTCGAGTCGGAGCTGCAGCTGATCCGCAAGCTGCGCGAGGACGTGCATGCGCGGGCCGCGGCAGTGGCTCGCGAAGGAGGATCCGAATGACCGAGATTGCCGAAGGCTACAACTTCGCGTATCTGGACGAGCGCACGAAGAAGATGATCCGCCGCGCGCTGCTGAAGGCGGTCGCGATCCCCGGCCACCAGGTGCCGTTCGGCTCGCGCGAGATGCCGCTGGCCTACGGCTGGGGTACCGGCGGCATCCAGGTGACCGCCGCGGTGATCGGCCGCGACGACGTGCTGAAGGTGATCGACCAGGGCAGCGACGACACCACCAACGCCGTCAACATCCGCCAGTTCTTCGCGCGCACGACGGGCGTGCGCACGACCACGCGCACGCGCGAGGCCACGCTGATCCAGACGCGCCACCGCATCCCCGAGACGCCGCTCGTCGAGGGCCAGGTGCTCGTCTACCAGGTGCCGCAGCCCGAGCCGCTGTACAAGCTGGAGCCGCGCCGCTCGGAGACGACCAAGCTGCACGCCGCCGAGGAATACGGGTTGATGAACGTCAAGCTGTACGAGGATCTCGCGCAGTGGGGCCGCGTCGAGACGAGCTACGACTACCCGGTTAAGGTAGACGGCCGCTACGTGATGGCGCCGTCGCCGATCCCCGCGTTCGACAACCCGAAGATGCATCGCATGCCCGCGCTGCAGCTGTTCGGCGCGGGACGCGAGAAGCGCCTCTACGCGATCCCGCCGTACACCGACGTGCAGAGCCTGGACTTCGAGGATCACCCGTTCCACGTCGAAGCGCACGGCCACGCGTGCGAGCGCTGCGGCGACACCGCGAGCTTCCTCGACGAGATCGCCGACGCCGACGGCCGCGTGCACTGGACGTGCTCGGACACCGACTGGTGCGCCGATCGCGTGGACCGGACACAAGCGCCAGGACATCGCCATGCATGAGACCGCCCCGCCCCTGCTGCGCGTGCGGGGCCTGTCGCACCGCTTCCCTTGCGCGCGCGACGAGCGCGACGCCGTGCAGGATGCCGACCTCGACCTGTTCGCGGGCGAGGTCGTCGCGATCGTCGGCGAGTCGGGCTCCGGCAAGTCGACGCTGCTGAACTGCATCGCCGGCCGCATCGCCCCGACGCGCGGCCAGGTGCACTACCGCGATGCCAGCGACCGCTGGCTGGACGTGCACGGCCTCACCGAACGCCAGCAACGCGTGCTCGCGCGCACCGAGTGGGGCTTCGTCGAGCAGAACGCCAGCGACGGCCTGCGGCTGGACGTGAGCGCGGGCGCCAACATCGGCGAGCGCCTGATGGGCCAGGGCGAGCGCCACTACGGCCGGCTGCGCGCGAGCGCCGAGCGCTGGATGGAACGCGTGGAGCTGGACACCGGCCGCATCGACGACTCGCCGCGCGCGTTCTCGGGCGGCATGCGCCAGCGCCTGCAGATCGCGCGCAACCTCGTCACGCGTCCGCGGCTCGTGCTGCTGGACGAGCCGACCTCGGGCCTGGACGTGTCGGTGCAGGCGAAGCTGCTCGACCTGATCCGCATGCTGGCCACGCGCATGCACCTGTGCGCGCTGATCGTCACGCACGACCTCGGCGTGGCGCGCCTGCTCGCGCAGCGCACGCTGGTGATGCGCCACGGCCGCGTCGTCGAGCAAGGGCTCACCGACCGGGTGCTCGACGATCCGCAACATCCCTACACGCAGCTGCTGGTCTCCTCGGTGGTGATGCCGTGAACGAAGTCGACGCTCCACGTCTGGCCGTGCGCGGCCTCGCCAAGCATTTCACGCTGCACCTGCGCGGCGGCGCGCGGCTGCAGGTGCTGGACGACACCTCGCTGGACGTCCACGCCGGCGAATGCGTCGCGCTGGTCGGCGCGTCGGGCCGCGGCAAGTCGACGCTGATGAAGTGCCTGTTCGGCAGCTACGGCGCCGACGCCGGCGCGCTTCGATTCGAATCGTCCGGAGGCCTCGTCGACATCGCCGCCGCCAGCCCGCAACGCATGATCGAGCTGCGCCGGCGCGACATCGCCTACGTGAGCCAGTTCCTGCGCGCGGTGCCGCGCGTGCCGGCGCTCGACGTCGTCGCGCAGCGGCTGGTCGATGCCCAACCGCTGCCTGCGTCGGACGATCCCGACGACGCCAGCCACGACCATCGCATGAACCTCGCCCGCGACGCCGCGCGGGCGCTGCTGGCCCGGCTGAACCTGCCGCGCGCGTTGTGGGACCTGCCGCCGGCCACGTTCTCGGGCGGCGAGCAGCAACGTGTCAACATCGCGCGTGGCTTCGTGCAGCCGGCGCGGCTGCTGTTGCTCGACGAGCCCACCGCCTCGCTCGACGCCGCCAACCGCCGCGTGGTGGTCGAGCTGATCCACGAGGCCAAGGCCCACGGCGCGGCCGTCGTCGGCATCTTCCATGACGAAGAGGTGCGCGACGCGGTCGCCGACCGCTGCGTCGAACTCGGTCGAACCCCGGAAACGCCATGAACGATCTCGTCCTCGCCAACGCCCGCATCGTCCTCGCCGGCGAGATCGTCGTCGGCCACGTGCTGGTGCGCGACGGCCGCATCGCGGCGATCGGCAGCGGCGGCACCTCGGTGCCCGGCGCGCAGGACCTCGAAGGCGACTACCTGCTGCCCGGCCTCGTCGAGATGCACACCGACAACCTCGAGCGCCACGCGATGCCGCGGCCCAAGGTCACGTTCCCGATGCAGGCCGCAGTGCAGGCGCACGACGGCGAGATCGCGTCGGCCGGCATCACGACGGTGCTCGACGCGATCGGCGTCGGCGATCCGTACGACGACGGCTTCCGGTCGCGCGACCAGGGCGAGCTGCTGCGGGTGCTCGACCGGCTGGAGGCGGCCGGCGCGCTGCGCGCCGACCACCACATCCACGTGCGCGCCGAACTGCCGGCGCCCAACACGCTCGAGCTGTTCGAGCCGTTCCGCGATCACCGCCGGCTGCGCCTGATCTCGCTGATGGATCACACGCCCGGACAGCGGCAGTGGTCGGAGATCGAGCATGCGCGCGTCTACTACACCGGCAAGAAGGGCTGGAGCAACGAGAAGTTCGACGCCGAGGTGCGCATCGCGCCGGAACGCCAGGCCAGGTATGCGCAGCCGCATCGCCAGTGGTTCGCCGACTTCGCGCGCGCGCAGCGCGTGGCGCTGGCGACGCACGACGACACCACCGTCGCGCACGTCGACGAGGCCGTGTCGCTGGGCGCCGCGATGAGCGAGTTCCCGACGACGCTCGATGCCGCGCGCCACGCGCGCGCGCGTGGCCTCGCGACCATCGCCGGCGCGCCCAACGTCGTGCGCGGCGGCTCGCATTCGGGCAATGTCGCGGCGCTCGACCTCGCGCGCGAAGGCGTGCTGGACGCGCTGTCGTCCGACTACGTGCCGGCCA
Organism: uncultured beta proteobacterium; assembly: GCA_903845345.1. Taxonomy (GTDB): domain Bacteria; phylum Pseudomonadota; class Gammaproteobacteria; order Burkholderiales; family Burkholderiaceae_C; genus Scleromatobacter. The sequence continues at coordinate 7,283 of CAIMXF010000600.1, read as the reverse complement.
GCCTGCTGCTCGCCGCGTGGATCCTCCAGCGCGACGCCGGCTTCTCGCTGAGCGAGGCCGTCGGCGTCGTCAGCCGCGCGCCGGCGCGCGCCTGCGGCTTCGACGACCGCGGCGAGATCGCCAACGGCCTGCGCGCCGACCTCGTGCGCGTGCGCGAGGTCGACGGCCATCCGGTGGTGCGCGCGGTGTGGTCGGCCGGACGCCGCGTCGCGTAGGCCTTCGGACCGCGCGACGGCCGGGTGCACCCGGTAAGCCGCGCGCTTCAGCTGGCCAGGGGCCGCCCCGGCAGCCGCACCTCGTCGGCCACCGCGAGGTAGTACGCCAGGTTCGGCGTCTGACGATCCGGCCGCTTCGCCAGGTCGTCCCAGCGGCGCAGCCGCACCGCGTCCTGCGCGAAAGGCAGCGCCTCGAAGCGCGCGATCTCCGCGCCGCGCAACGGGCCGCCCTGCTGTGCCAGCGAATGCACCGACGCCGGCGACAGTCCGCTGCGATACCCGGGCTCGATGGCCGTGAGATAGCGCTTGGCCGCCACGTGCAGCCGGATCGGCTCGATGACGGCCGGCGGGAAGTCGCGCACCAGCACCGCGACGCCGCGCAGTTCGTGCACGTCGTCGATGTCGTCCTTCTCGCCGATGTCGGCGATCGCCACGAAATGGCCGACGTCGTGAAGCAGCGCGGCGGTCACGAGCGCGGCGTCGGCGTGCGCGTTCTCGGCCAGCTGCGCGCACTGCAGCGCGTGGTTCAGCGCGCTGACCGACTCGCGCCGATGGCCTTCGTAGGACGTGGCGCCGTGCAGCGCGAACCAGTGTTCGAGGCGATCGAGGATGTCGGACGGCATGGGCTTCGCCGCAGGTTTCAGATCAGGCGCTTGCGCACCTGGGCCGAGGCCGTGTCGATGAGGGTGACCGACACGATCAGCAGGATGAGCACGAAGGCCGTCTTGCCGTATTCGAAGCCGCGGATCACGTCCCACAGCACCGCGCCGATGCCGCCGGCGCCGACCATGCCCACGACGGCGGCGGAACGCACGTTCGACTCGAAACGGTACAGGGTATAGGACACCCACAGCGGCACGACCTGCGGAATCACGCCGTACAGCACCACGTTGAGCGGATGCGCGCCCGTCGCGCGGATGCCCTCGGCGGGGCGCGGGTCGATGGCCTCGACGGCCTCCGAGAACAGCTTGGCCAGCACGCCGGTGGTGTGCACCCACAGCGCCAGAACGCCGGCGAACGGGCCGAGGCCGACGGCCGAGACGAACAGCAGCGCGAACACCATCTCGTTGATGGCGCGGAACCCGTCCAGCACGCGGCGCACCGGCTGGTGGATCCACCAGGGCGTCAGGTTGGCCGACGCCAGCAACGCCAGCGGCATCGAGCAGAGCACCGCCAGCGCCGTTCCCCACAGCGCGATCTCGAAGGTGACCAGCAGCTCCTTCAGGTCGTCGCTCCAGTCGGTGATCTGCGGCGGGAAGAAGCCGTCCACGAACTGGGCGATGTTGCCGCTCGAGCGCACCAGTTCGACGGGCCGCATGTCCGCGCCCTTCCAGCTCGCGGCCAGCAGCGCGAGCAGGACGCCCCACATCAGCATCTTCTGCAGCGAGGCGCGCGGCGGCGGCGGGACGGCGGTCGCCGCCAGGGGAAGGCTCGCGTCGGTCACGGCGGCGGCGTCAGCGACGGATCACTTCGCGCTGGCGACCTGGCGGCCCAGGTCGGCCAGCCTGGCGTCGATGTCGGCCAGCTTCTTGGCCTTGTCGGCGGCGCCGAGCGTGGTGTCGGCCTCGACGGCGCCGCGCTGGCGCGCCAGCTCGATCTGGCGGATCGGGATCAGCTGCGCGTCGGTCGACGCGCGGAAGCCGCTGTACTCGATGTTGGCGAGGATGGCCTTCTCGCGCGCATCCTTGCCGTACGACAGCATGAAGTCGCGGATCAGCTTCTTGGTGGCGGGGTCGAGATCCTTGCGCCACACCAGCGGATCGCTGGCGATCAGCGGCGAGCGCCAGATCTCGCGCACCTGCCTGGCCTGCTCCGGGTGCGTCTGCTCGAAGCGCTGCAGGTTCTCGGTGTTGTTGGTCGCGACGTCCACCTGCTTGTTGACGACCGCCAGCAGGTTGGTCTCGTGGCTGGCGCGCACGGTACGCTTGAAGTCCTTCAGCGGATCGACATGCGCCGGGCCGAACGCGTAGAACGACGGTACCGCGGTGCCGCTGGTGGAGTTCGGGTCGCCGAAGCCGAGCGACAGGTTCGCGTGGTTCTTCCAGACGTCGTCCAGCGTCTTGATGGGGCTGTCCTTGTTGACGATGATCAGGCCGTAGTAGCCCTCGCTGCCGTCCTTGGCCACGATCTTGCCGAAGATCTCGCCGTCGGAGCGGTCCACCGCCTCCATCGCCGACTTGTTGCCCATCCACGCGACCTGCACCTTGTTGAAGCGCATCGCCTCGATGACGCCGGCGTAGTCGGTGGCGAAGAACGCGTTCACCTTGAGGCCGGTCGACTTCTGCAGGTCGTCCAGCAGCGGCTGCCACGCGCCCTTCAGGTTGGCCGACGACTCGGTGGAGATGAACCCGAAGTTGACTTCCCTGGTCTGCGCCTGTGCGCTGTTGAACCACAGGGCCGACGTGGCGGCAAGAACGGCCAGGGCATGGCGACGGATCATGGGAACACTCCTAGGGTTGTCGAAAGCGGAAGGATCAGGCGACGCGCAGCGCGACGTCGGGAAAGACAGGTTCGGCCACTGCCAGCGGCTCCGGGGCGGACGTCGCGCGAGCGGGCAGCAGCTGGTCGATCTGCGCGCCGTACAGCTCGCGCAGGCGGACGGGCGTCAGCGCGCGCGTGGGGCCGTCGAACACGACGCGCCCTTCGTGAAGCGCGATCGTGCGCGGGCAGAACGCGAAGGCGAAATCGACCTGGTGCAGCGACACCAGCACCGTCACGCCGAGGTCGCGGTTGACGTCGGCCAGCGACTGCATCACCTTGCGGCTGGCCTCCGGGTCGAGCGAGGCGATCGGCTCGTCGGCCAGGATGATCTCGGCACCCTGCACCAGCGCGCGCGAGATCGCGGCGCGCTGCTGCTGGCCGCCCGACAGCGTCGACGCGCGCTGCCACGCGAGCCGCGCGATGCCCATGCGCGTCATCGCCTCGTGCGCCCGCGCGAGCTCGGCGGCGGGAAAGCGCCGCAGCAGGCCGCGCCAGAGCGGCAGGCGATGCAGCGCGCCGGCCAGCACGTTGACCATCACCGGCAGCCGTTCGACCAGGTTGAACTGCTGGAACACGACCGCGACGCGCGAGCGCGTGGCGCGGATGTCGCGCGCGATCCGGCCGCCCTGCTGCACCGGACGCCCGAGCACGCAGATACGGGACTCCGTACCCGCGTCGGCAGGGTGCAGCCCGTTCAGGTGGCGCAGCAGCGTCGACTTGCCCGAGCCCGACGCGCCCAGCAGCGCCACCATCTCGCCGCGGCGCACCTGCAGCGACACCTCGCGCAGCGCCGGCGCGGTGCCGAAGGTCTTGTGCAGCTGGCGCACGTCGATCGCGAGGTCGTCCATGGATTCTCCAAGGCACGCGATCTGCGCGCCGCAGGCAATCATCTAGACGACGTGTGACCGATCCGTGAAGCGGGCGTGACATCCCGATTTCATGTCGCTGAACCGACGCCGTCTTTTACATTGGCACACGCCGCGCAGCGGAACCCCCTTCGGCGCGGCCACTCCATCCCTGCAGAAAACAAGGCGGAGCAAGAACCGATGAACCACGACATCGACGCGGCCCTGGAGGCCGAGGTCACGCGCCGGGCGACGGCGCTCGGCATCCCGACGCGGCAACCGGGCGAACGTTCGCGGGCCGCGCGGCTCGCGTCGCGCCTGTACGCCGGCGCGAGCGCCATGCAGCGTTCCCGCATCGTGGTGATGCTCGCGAGGCCGCTGGGGCCGCTCGCGCTGGTGGCGGTGGCCTCGGGCGCGTTCGCCGGCCTGCTGGACCGCGCGAGCGCGCTGGGCGCCGCGCTGACGGTCGACGAGCTGTCCGACTTCTCGCGCGAGCAGGTGTTCGAGCTGGCCCGCTTCGTCGAACAGGTGAGCCCAGCGGCACTGCAGCAGGTCGCCGGCGCCATCGTCGAGAACCCGTTGGGCGTGTCGGCCCTCGGCGCCGCGGCCGCCGTGCTGCTGGCCAGCGCGGTGCGCACGGAAGGCGACCAGGCCGGCCCCGCCGCCTGAATCGCGCCTGCCCCGACAATGGGGCCATGTCCGCCGTCGACGACGACATCGCCGCCCCCGCCCCCGCCGTTGCCGAGCCGCCCGTCGGCCGGCGACGCTCGGAGGTGCTCGCGTCGACCGCCTCGACGCTGCGCCTGTGGCTGTGGGCGGCGGCCGCCGGGGCGATCGCCGCCGGCGCCACGCTCGCGTTCCGCTGGCTGACGCTGCAGATCGAATGGCTGTTCACGCGGCACAGCAGCGGACTGGTGGAGGCCGCGCGCGCCCTCCCCGCCTGGCAGCGTCCGCTGGTGTGCGCGATCGGCGGCCTGCTGGCCGGGCTCGTGCTGCAATACGGCGCGCGCTGGGTGGCGCGCGGCCGGCAGCGCGACCACTACCTCGACTATATCGATGCGGCCCGGCAAGGAAGGGTCGACCTGAACGATCGCGCGAACCTCGTGCGCACGGTGTCGGCGGCGCTGTCGATCGGCACCGGCGCGTCGATCGGCCGCGAAGGTCCGATGGTGCAGCTCGCGGCCTGGGGCTCGGCGTGGCTCGCGCGCATCGTGCCGATCCGGCCGGAGCAGCGCTCGGCGATCATGGTGTGCGGCATCGCCGCGGGCATCGCGGCCGCGTACCACGCGCCGGTGGCGGGCGTGGTGTTCGTCCTGGAACTCGCGCTCGGCTTCTTCGCGCGGCACGCGGTGGCGCCGGTGCTGATCGCCTCGGGCACGGCCAGCGCGCTGGTCTACGCGATGGTCGATCCGAAGCCGCTGTACGTCACTGCGCCGATCGCGATGCTGCCGTCCAGCATCCTGTTCACCCTCGTGGCCAGCCTCGCGTTCGGCGGCTTCGGCTGGGGCTTCCTGCTGCTGGTGGAACACAGCCGCAAGTGGTTCTCGCGCGTCGGATCCCCCGCGCTGCGGCTCGCGCTCGGCGGCGTTCTGGTGGGCACGTTGTCGGCGTTCGTGCCCGAGGTCTGGGGCAACGGCTACAGCGTGGTGTCGCGCGCGCTGGCCGGCACCGATCCGTGGCAGTGGCTCGCGCTGGTGCTCGTCACGAAGGTCATCGCGACGGCGTGGAGTTCGGGCAGCGGCGCGATCGGCGGCATGTTCACGCCGTCCCTGTTCGTGGGCGCCGCGGCCGGCGGCGTGTTCGCGCAGGTGGCCGCGCTGTGGCTGCCCGGCGCGTGGGTGGGCGATCCGCGCTCGCTGGTCGTGATCGGCATGGCCGCGGTGCTCACCGCCACGACGCACGCGCCGCTGATGGCCATCACGATGGTGCTGGAGATGACCAACGAGTTCCAGCTGACGGTGCCGGTGGTGCTGGCGTGCGCCGTGTCGTACGCGATCAGCACGCAGTTCGGCGCGAAGCCGCTGTACGGCAATCCGATCGAGGCGGCGCGCTGACGGCGTCGCGACCCGGCCCGGCGCCTGTTTCCGCCAGTCGCTCCCGCCCTGATCCGCCGGCGGGCTCGCCGATTGCCGCAGGACTGCCGAGCACCGCGACGTTTCGCGCTGCCGCTGTTTCCAAAGGCAGTCCGATGACAAACACCGCATTCAAGCGCACGACCCTGGCCCTCGGCCTCGCACTGATGGCCCCGCTGGCCGCGTGGTCGCAGGTCTCGATCTCCGTCGGCATCGCGCCGCCGCCGCTGCCGTACTACGCGCAGCCGCCCATCCCCGGCGACGGCTACATCTGGACGCCCGGCTACTGGGCCTGGGACGCCGGCGACAACGACTACGTCTGGGTGCCGGGCACCTGGGTGCAACCGCCGGGCGTCGGCCTGCTGTGGACGCCCGGCTACTGGGGCTTCCTCAACGGCGGCTACGGCTGGCACCGCGGCTACTGGGGCCACAACGTCGGCTACTACGGCGGCATCAACTACGGCTACGGCTACGGCGGCCACGGCTACGCCGGCGGACGCTGGGACTCCGGCCACTTCCGCTACAACACGGCCGTCAACAACATTCCGCAGGGCCGCGTGCACGACGTCTACCGCGGCAGCATGACGCCGCGCGCCACGCACCAGGAGAGCTTCAACGGCGGTGCGTCGCACTACCGCAGCCAGCCCACCGTCAGCGAGCGTCGCTTCGAGGGCGCACAGCACAACGAGCCGACGCATGAACAGGCCGAGCACGAGACCCGCGCCATCTCGATGCCCGAACAACGCATGGGCAACAACCACGGCATGCCGCAGACCGCGGCCACGCAACATCCGGGCGGCTTCGGCGAGCCGCAGGTCGAGCATGCGCGGCAGGCGCCGCCGATGCGCGGCAATCCGGGCGCGGGCCGCCCCATGGGCAACCCCGGTGGCCACGCCGGCGGCGGCGGTCGTCCCGAAGGCGACCACCGCTGATGCGCAGGCTGCCGTCTTCGGCAGCTTGAGCGCCGCCCTGAAGGGCGATGCGGCTTGCGCCATTCAGACGGAACGCGGTGCCCGCAGCGCCGCGCCAGGTTGGCGATGCGGCTTGCGCCATTCAGACGGAACGCGGTGCCCGCAGCGCCGCGCCAGGTTGGCGATGCGGCTTGCGCCATTCAGACGGAACGCGGTGCCCGCAGCGCCGCGCGCTTCGCGATCTCGATCTTCGCGATGGCGTTGCGGTGGACCTCGTCGGGCCCGTCGACGATGCGCACCGTCCGCTGCTGGGCGTAGGCGTCGGCGAGCCAGAAGTCGGCGCTGACGCCCGCGGCGCCGTGCGCCTGGATCGCCCAGTCGACCACCTTGCACGACATGTTGGGCGCCACCACCTTGATCATCGCGATCTCGGAGCGCGCCTCCTTGTTGCCGACGGTGTCCATCTTGTGCGCCGCGTTGAGCGTGAGCAGCCGGGCCTGGTCGATCATGCAGCGCGACTCGGCGATGCGCTCGTGCCAGATCGACTGCTCCGACAGCGGCTTGCCGAACGCCACCCGCTCGGAGAGGCGGTCGATCATGGACTCGAGCGCGCGCTCGGCCGCGCCGATGGATCGCATGCAATGGTGGATCCGGCCCGGGCCGAGACGGCCCTGCGCGATCTCGAAGCCGCGGCCTTCGCCCAGCAGGATGTTGCCCACCGGCACGCGCACGTTCTCGAGCGTGACCTCCATGTGGCCG
>CAIMXF010000599.1 GCA_903845345.1 uncultured beta proteobacterium | reverse complement strand
GTTCAGCACCACCGTGTGCGAGGCGGCGCCCGGCGTGTCGCCCGCCGCCGACGACGTGTGGTAGACCCCCGTGAAGCCCGCGATCGACACCCGGGTGCCGGTGCGCATCGAGGCCCCCGACCTGTGCGGCCGCTGGGTCGGACGCGTCGTCAAGGGCGTGGACCCGAAGGCGCAGACGCCCGCGTGGATCGTCGACCGCCTGGCCCGCTGCGGCCAGCGCCCGGTGTCGCCGCTGGTGGACATCTCCAACTACGTGATGTTCGAGCTGGGCCGTCCGTCGCACATCTTCGACCACGCCAAGATCCACGACGAGCTCGTGATCCGCTGGGCCAGGCCGGGCGAGACCCTCAAGCTGCTGAACGGCAACACCGTCGAGCTCGACGACAAGGTCGGCGTGGTGGCCGACAGCGCCGGCCCCGAGTCGCTCGCCGGCATCATGGGCGGCGACGCCTCTGCGGTGTCCGACGACACCACCAGCGTCTACGTCGAGGCCGCGTTCTGGTGGCCTGCCGCCGTCGCCGGACGCTCGCGCCGCTTCAGCTTCTCCACCGACGCCGGCCATCGCTTCGAGCGAGGCGTCGACGCCGAGACGATTCCGCAGCACATGGAGCGCATCACGCAGCTGATCCTCGACATCTGCGGCGGACAGGCCGGCCCGCTCAACGACGTCGTCGCGCGCCTGCCCGCGCGCGCGCCCGTGGTGCTGCGCGTCGCGCGCGCAGCCAAGGTGATCGGCATGCCGGTCACGCAGGCAGAATGCGCCGGCGTGATGCAGCGGCTGGGCCTCGAGTACACCGAAAGCGACGACGACGGCGGCACGATCACCGTGACGCCGCCGAGCTGGCGCTTCGACCTCCAGATCGAGGAAGACCTGATCGAGGAAGTCGTGCGTGTCATCGGCTTCGGCAAGCTGCCCGATACCCCCCCCATCGCGCCGGTGACCGCGCGCATGCGCCTGGAGTCCAGCCGCTCGACGCACGCGGTGCGCCGCGCCGTCGCCGCGCTCGACTACCAGGAGACGATCAACTTCTCGTTCGTCGAGGCACGCTGGGAGCAGGAGCTCGCCGGCAACGCCGAACCGATCAGGGTGCTCAACCCGATCGCCGCGCCGCTGGCCGTGATGCGCTCCAGCCTCGTCGGCAGCCTGGTGCAGATCCTGCGCAACAACCTCGCGCGCAAGGCGCCGCGCGTGCGCATCTTCGAGATCGGCCGCGTGTTCTCGCGCGACGCGGCTGTCACGTCCACGCTGACCTCGGTGGCCGGCGTGCAGCAGCCGCTGCGCGTGGCCGGCCTGGCCTGGGGTCCGGTCGACCCGCTGCAGTGGGGCGAGGCCGAGCGCAACGTCGACTTCTTCGACGTCAAGGGAGACGTCGAGCAACTGCTCGCGCCGCGTGCCGTCAGGTTCGTGGCGGCCGAACATCCGGCGATGCACCCGGGCCGTTGCGCGGCGGTGGTCGTCGACGGCCAGGCCATCGGCCACGTCGGCGAGTTCCATCCGCGCTGGCGCCATGCCTACGAGCTGCCGACCGCGCCGATCGTGTTCGAGCTCGACCTCGCCGCCGTGCAGGTGCGCGACGTCCCGCGGGCGCAGGCCCTCCCGCGCCAGCAGGCCGCGCGCCGCGACCTCGCGCTGGTCGTCGCGGAAGACGTGAAGCACGACGCGCTGATGGCCGCGTTGCGCGACGACCCGACCGGCCTGGTGCGCTCGGCGACGCTGTTCGACGTCTACCGCCCGAAGGCCGACGCCGCCGACTTCGCCGCCGGCGAGCGCAGCCTGGCGGTGCGGCTGGAACTGCTGTCCGACGACGCGACGCTCACCGACGAGATCATCGACGCCGCCGTGGCCGCCGCGATCGCCCGCTCGACCGCGGCCTGCGGCGCGCGGCTGCGTGCCTGAACGTCTGCGATGATCCGCACATGGACGAACCTCGCCCCGACATGACCGACCCGACCCGCACCGACGCCGTGATCCTGCCTTCGCTGGAGACGCCCACGCTCACGAAGGCCGAGCTCGCCGAGCTGCTGTTCGACCGCATCGGCCTGAACAAGCGCGAGTCCAAGGACATCGTGGAGGCCTTCTTCGACCTGCTGCACGAAGCGCTGGTCAAGGGCAACGAGGTCAAGCTGTCGGGCTTCGGCAACTTCACGATCCGCGAGAAAGGCTCGCGTCCGGGCCGCAATCCGCGCACCGGCGAGTCGGTGCCGATCAAGGCGCGCAACGTCGTCACCTTCCATTCCAGCCACAAGCTGAAGGCCATCGTGCAAGGCGACATTCCCCCGCCCGAAGAGTTCGAGTAAAGTCTGAGCCCCACTCCGAAGACCGTTGATTCGTAACGCGGCACAGGAGTCGGGCACCAGGAGGGGGAGCGGACATGAGACTTGCCGAAGAGGTCAGCCAATGACGGTGGACAACAAGCCGCTGCCGGCCATCCCTGCCAAGCGCTACTTCACGATCGGCGAAGTGAGCGAGCTGTGCGGCGTCAAGGCCTACGTGCTGCGCTACTGGGAGCAGGAGTTCACGCAGCTCAAACCCATGAAGCGCCGCGGCAATCGCCGCTACTACCAGCACCACGAGGTGCTGCTGATCCGCCGCATCCGCGACCTGCTCTACGAACAGGGCTTCACCATCAGCGGCGCGCGCAACCAGCTCACCGATTCGGGCGCCAGCCATGCGCACGCGCCCGCGGCCGACGAGGCGTTCGATCCGGACGAGCTCGACGACGAGACCCTGGCCGACGGCATCGAGACGGCGCCGATGCCGCTGGCGCCCGCGCCGCCGCGCGACCCGGGCGCGCGCACGCGCGCCACCGACCGCCGCGGTGCCATCGCCGAGTTCGACGACGCGGCGCTCGAGGCGATGGCGCGCGACGACCTGGCCATCATCGAACGCGCCCAGCGCGGCGTCGGCGAGTTCACGACCGCGGCCGCGCACGTGCCGGCTGCCGCCAGCGTGGCCACCGGAGCCACCGGAGCCGCCGGCGCGCGCGCCGCCGCGCTGCAGACGCGCCGCACGCCGACCACCGCCAGCAGCACGCCCCCGGGGGCGTCGCACGGCGCGCTGTCCACGCCCGACCAGAACCGCGCCGAACTCCTTGCGATCCGCGCGCTGCTGGTCAGCTGAGAACTTTCTTCGTCCGTCTTCGGGGGAGCCCCTTTCTCGGGCTATACTGCGAGGCTCAGTCGGGGCGTAGCGCAGCCTGGTAGCGCACTTGCATGGGGTGCAAGGGGTCGCGAGTTCGAATCCCGCCGCCCCGACCAAGAATGACGAGGGTTAGTAGCGAAACGGCTACTAACCCT
>CAIMXF010000598.1 GCA_903845345.1 uncultured beta proteobacterium | reverse complement strand
GCCGACGACGCTGTGGCGTGTCGTCGCGAACGACGCCGTCGCGCCCATCCCGGGCAAAGGCGTGGCGTGGCGCGCGCCTGCGCTTCTCTTGCGAACCTGCAGCACGAAGGACAAGTCATTCATGGGTACGAACGGATCTTCCGCGGTCGCCTCGCTGCGACGCTGGTTGCCCGCGGCGGCGCTCCTGCTGGCCTGCTGCCTGGCGACCGCGCAGCCGCTGCCCGACCTCGGCGGTCGCAAGGTCGTGGCCGTGACGGAGAACGCATTTCCGCCACTCAACATGCTCGATCCGCGGACAGGCAAGGGCACGGGTTGGGAGTACGACTGCTTCAACGAGATCGCGCGCCGACTGCACCTGGTCGTCGATTGGCGCATCAGCAGCTGGGACGTGATGATCGAGTCCATCCGATCCGGCCAGTTCGACGTCGGCATGGACGGCATCAGCGTGACCGACGAGCGCCGATCCCAGGTCGACTTTTCCGCGCCGTACATGCGCGCGCAGCTGCTGATGCTGGTGCGCGCGGACGAGACGCGTTTCCGTGACGCAACGTCGTTCCGTGCGAATGCCAGGCTGCTGGCCGGCGCCCAGCCCGGCACCACGAGCTTCTACGCGACCGCGCGCGAACTTCTGGGCACCGCGTCGACGAGCCCGCGCATCAAGCTGTTCGACACCTTCGGTGCGACCGTGCAGGCACTGCGGGCGGGCGATGTCGACGTCGTGCTGTCGGACCCGACCGGCGCGAGCGGCCAGATCGGCCGTTCTCCGGGAATCTTCAAGATCGTGGGCACGCCCCTGCCCGGCGAGGACTACGCCTTCATCTTCAAGAAGGGGTCGCCGTTGAAGGCGCCGATCGACGCTGCCCTGGCGTCGATGGTACGGGACGGCACGATAGACCGCCTGAACAAGCGCTGGCTGCAACCCCTGCCGCAGGCGTCGAAGTAGCCACCGCAGACGGACGGCAGCAGGCCGGGGTGTGCATCGGGCACTGCGCCTGTCCGGCCAAAGCGAATTCCGCCAGGCGTCGCCGCGAAGACCCAAAGGGCACTCCGACGAGCGCTAGACTGTTGCCACGAGACCTCAACCCCTGACTCCGCCACCTGCAGCGTGCCGGCAGCCGCCGAAGGATTCCAAGATGAAGTGGATGCGCTTTCGCCGCGACGGCGTGGAGGGTTTCGGGGTCCTCGACGAGCGGGGCGGCGACATCGACGAACCGATCTCGATCGCCGTGCACGCAGGAGACATGTTCGACGCACCGCAGGCCACCGGCGAACGGCTCCACGCCGCCGGCCTTGAGTGGCTTGCGCCGTGTCGGCCCGGCAAGATCGTCGGCCTGTGGAACAACTTCCGCGCCGCGGCCGAGAAGAACGGCTGGGCAGCGCCGTCGGAGCCGCTCTATTTCCTGAAGTCGCCGAGCAGCGTGATCGGCCAGGGCGCATCGATCCCCGCGCCGCGCGGCTACGCTGGACGCGTTGCGTACGAAGGCGAACTCGCGGTGGTGATCGGCCGCCGTGCCCGCGGCATCAGCCCGGCCGACGCCGCGGGGCACATCTTCGGCTACAGCTGCGCGAACGACGTCACGGCACTGGAACTGCTGCAGCGCGACCCGGCATTTCCGCAATGCGCGCGCCAAGAGCTTCGATGGTTTCGGTGCGATCGGGCCGGTCATCGACACCGCGTTCGATCCGGCCGGCGCGACGTTGCGCACCCGGGTCGGCGGCCGCGAGCGACAGAACTACGCGCTGTCGGACATGTTCTTTGCGCCGCAGGAACTGGTCTCGCGGCTGTCGTTCGACATGACGCTCGAGCCCGGCGACGTGATCCTGTGCGGTACGTCGCTCGGCGTCCTGCCGATGAAGCCCGGCACGGTCGTCGAGGTGGCGATCGACGGCATCGGCACGCTGAAGAACACGTTCGCTCCCGAGAGCGAGGCGGACTCGGGCCGCGTCTGAGCGTCAGACGGGCTGGATCGCCAACCGGCCCTGTTGCGCCGCCAGCGTCTGGCCCAGCAGGCGCGTCACCGCATAGATCGCGTCGATGTGGGGCGTCGGCGTGTCGGTGATGCGGCCGAGTTCGACCACCGCGCCGACCAGTGCTTCGAGCTCGAGCGCACGGCCATGTTCCACGTCCTGCAGCATCGACGTCTTGTGGGCGCCGATCGCCTCGGCCCCGGCGATGCGCTGGGCCATCGACACCTTGAACACCACGCCCAGCTTCTCGGCAATCGACTGGGCCTCGGTCATCATGCGCTCCACCAGCGTGCGCGTCAGCGGGAAGCGGCAGATGTCCTGCAGGGTGGCATGACTCAGCGCCGAGATGGGATTGAAGCTGAGGTTGCCCCAGAGCTTGATCCATATCTCGGAGCGGATGTCGCGCGCCACGGGCGACTTGAAGCCGGCGCGCATGAAGGTCTGCGACAGCGCCTCGATGCGCTCGCTGCGGCTGCCGTCCAGCTCTCCCAGGGTGAACCGGTTGCCCTCGATCACCCGTACCACGCCGGGCTCGACGAGTTCGGTGGCCGGGTAGACCACGCTGCCGATGATGCGCTCGGGCTCGATGTGGGCGGCAATGGTGCCGCCGGGGTCGACGCTGTCGAGCCGCCGGCCTTCGAACGGGCCGGCGAGCCGATGGAAATACCACCAGGGCAGGCCGTTGATCATCGTGACGACCATCGTCTTCGGGCCGAACAGCGAACGCAGGTCCGGCAGCACGTCGCGCACCTGGTGCGCCTTCAAGGTCAGCAGCACCGCGTCTTGCGCGCCGGCATCGGCCATGTGCTGCACGGCGCGGGCCGTGGCGGCATGCTGCTCGCTCCCGTCTTCCAGAATGAGCCTGAAGCCGCGGGCGTTGATGGCGGCCAGGTTCTGGTTGCGCGCGATGAAGGTCACGTCCTCGCCCGCGAGCGCGAGCCTGGCGCCCAGATAGCCGCCGATGGCCCCGGCACCGACCACTGCGATCTTCATCGAGCCTCCCTGGTTTTCATGGAACCTGCATTCTGCGACGCATCGGCTTGAGCAACAGCAGCGCCAGGCCGGCGGCGACGAGATTGAGCACGCTGGCGGTGATGAACACCGCCCCCCAGCCGCCGTGGGCCGCGAGCACGCTGGTCAGCGGCACCAGCAGCGCGGCCGTGCCCTTGGCGGTGTAGAGCAGGCCGGCGTTGGCTGCGGCGTAGCGCGAGCCGTAGGTGTCGCCGCAGGTGGCAGGAAAGAGGCTGTAGATCTCGCCCCAGGCGAAGAACACCATGCCGCTCAGGATCACGAAGGCCACCGGGGACTGGCCGAACTGGCTGAGCGCGATGATGCCCACGCCTTCGATGAAGAAGGCGATGAACATCGTGTTCTCGCGACCGATCCTGTCGGACACCCAGCCGAAGAAAGGCCGCGTGATGCCGTTGAGAACGCGGTCGATCGACAGCGCGAAGGTGAGCGCCGGCAGCGTGATGCCGACCAGGCTCACGGGGACGTCGGCGATCCTGAAATCCTTGGCGATCGGGCCGAGCTGCGCCGTCGCCATCAGCCCGCCGGCGGCCATCATCACGAACATCAGGTACATCACCCAGAACACCGGGGTGGTGATCATCTGCGCCGGGGTGTAGTCGCGCCGGCTCGCCCATTGCGCCTGCTGACGGGCCGTCGGCACCGCGTAGCCGGGGCTGGGTCGGCTCAGGAACCAGGCCAGGAGAAACACGACCGCGCCCTGCACGATGCCGAACTTGAGGAAGGTCGCTTCGTAGCCCTGGGCCTTGATCATGGTCGCGATCGGGATCACGGTGAGTGCCGAGCCCGCGCCGAAACCCATGGCCGTGAGGCCGGCCGCCAGGCCGCGGCGGTCGGGGAACCATTTCAGCGCATTGCCCACGCAGGTGCCGTAGACCGCGCCCGCGCCGGTGCCGCCGATCGCGGCCGAGACATAGAGCAGCGTCAGCGAATCGGCACGGGAGTTGAGCACCCACGAGATGCCGACCAGCAGTCCGCCCAACAGCGTGACGGGCCGCGGCCCGAAGCGGTCCACCAGGTAGCCTTCGATCGGCACCAGCCACGTCTCGGTGACGACGAAGATCGTGAATGCGACCTGGATCTCGGCCTTGCTCCAGTGGAACTTGTCGTGGATCGGGTTGACGAAGAGCGTCCATCCGTACTGCAGGTTCGCGATCATCGACATGCAGACGATGCCGATCAGGAGCTGCACCCACCGTTTGCCGGAGGGCGCCAAGGCCAGCGCGCCCGTTCCGGTCATGCCCAGTTCACCCAGTGACATGTGTGTCGCCTCCCTGTCGTCGTTGGAACTTCGCGCGGCCTTCAGGCTGTCGCCGGCGAGTCGCTAGCGGTAGACCAGCACCGGAATCTTCGATTGCGTCAGCACCTTCTGCGTCTCGCTGCCGAGAATCAGGCTCTTGATGCCGCGCCGGCCGTGCGAGGCCATGACGATCAGGTCGCAGCCACGCGCGCTCGCGACCTCGATGATGCCCTCGTAGGGCGCGCCCGCATCGGCGATCACGCCTTCGCTCTGCACGCCGGCCGCCCGCGCCAGCGCTGCGAGCTCGTCGAGGTGGGCGCGTGCCTGCTGCTGCGTCTGGCGATCGAATTCCTCGGCCGGCATCTGGTCGACGTAGCCACCGCCCTCGCCGCCGAAGAAGCTCATCCGCCGCTCGGGCTTGGCGTGGAAGAACGTCACGCGGGCCTTCATTGCCGCGGCGATGACGACGGCGCGCTCGGCGGCCTCGCGTGAAAGCGACGAGCCGTCGGTCGGTGCCAGGAGGTGCGAGAACAGGTCCATGTCGCCTTGCCTTTCTTCAGCCCAGGCCGAGCTTCTGCGCGAGACCGATGCGCTGGAGCTTGCCTGTGGCGCCTTTGGGGATCTCGTCCATGAACACGATCTTCTTGGGCACCTTGTAGTCGGCTGCGCGCGTCGCGACGAAGGCAGCGAGTTCGCGCTCGGTGGCGGCTGCGCCCTCGCGCAGGACCACCACGGCGGCGACTTCCTCGCCGAGCTTGGCGTGGGGCATCCCGAAGCACACCACCTGCGCCACCGCCGGGTGGTCCATCAGGATCTCGTCGACTTCGCGCGGGCTGATCTTCTCGCCGCCGCGGTTGATGATTTCCTTGAGCCGGCCGGTGATGCTGAGGTAGCCCTCGTCGTCGAGGGTGCCCTGGTCGCCGGTGCGAAACCAGCCGTGGGCAAAGGCGCCTGCGTTGGCATCCGGGTTGTTCTCGTAGCCGGCCGTCACGTTCGGGCCACGGATCACGATCTCGCCGATTTCTCCGGGCTCGAGCAGGCGGCCGTCGTCGGCCATGATCGCGACCTCGGGACCGGCCGCCCGGCCGACGGTGCCGGGCTTGCGGGCGGCCGGCGGGAGCGGGTTGGACGTCATCTGGTGCGTCGCCTCGGTCATGCCGTAAGCCTCGATCAGCGGGGCCTTGAAGACCTCCTCGAGTTCGCGGATCACCTGCGGCGGCATCGACGACGACGACGAGCGCATGAAGCGCAGCGGATGCCGCGCGATGACGTCGAGGTTCTTGGAGGCGCGCGACACGATGGCCTGGTGCATGGTCGGCACGGCGGTGTACCAGGTGGGCCTGGCCTCTTCCATCCAGCCGAAGAACTTCAGCGCGTTGAAGCCGGGCGTGCAGAAGACCTGCGAGCCGGCCGACAACGGCGCCAGCACGCCGGCGATCAGGCCGTGGATGTGGAACAGCGGCATGATGTTCAGGCCGCAGTCGCCCGGCACGAACTGCAGCGTGCGTGCGATGTGGGCGGCCGAGGCGCACAGGTTGCGTTGCGACAGCGGCACGATCTTGGGCCGCGACGTGGTGCCCGAGGTGTGCAGCACCATCGACAGGTCGTCGGCTTGCGCAAAGCCGCCGTTCGCGGCGGCGGTGACCGGTGCAGCGTTCGCCGCGTCGCGTGCGGCCAGCGTGAAGCGTCCGGCCGGCGCGCCTGGCGGCACGACCAGGTCGAGCACCGGCACGCCGAGTCTTTGCGCCACGTCGATGGCCGGCGAGGTGCTCGCCTGCTCGACGATCAGCGCCTTGGCGCGCAGGTCGGTGAGATAGAACTCGAATTCGTCGGCGCGGTAGGCAGGATTCAGCGGCGCGCTGGTCACGCCACAGGCGCAGGCCACGAAGCACGCCGCCATCTCCGGGCCGTTGTTGAGCACGATCGCGACCCGGTCGTTGCGGGCGATGCCGAGCGCGTTCAGGGTGGCCACCGTGTCGCCGATCAGACTGCGCAGCCCCTGGAAGTCGAGCGCGGCGCGACCAGGAGCGCTGAGCGCAGGGGCGGTGCCGGCGCCGGCGGCGAGGGCGTCGCGCAGAGAATGCAGGGACATCGCTGGAAATCCTTGAGACAGGCGGGAACTTTGGAAAGGGAGGGGCCCTGCATCGGTGCGGCCCGCGCGGGCGACCGGCGGCGCGCGGGCAGCCTTGCTGCGCGTCGATCATTGCATCGCTGCCGCTCGCTGCCATCAGGCGAAGCCCGCACTGTCGGTCCGTCGTTGGACGAACTGGCTCGGCCACGGCCGTCAGTCATTTCGGGCGTGCGTTGTAAGAAACTCCGCGTGCCGCAGACTACCTCGACATGCAGACGACGACCCACCCTCCGGACGAACGAGAGCTCTCGGGCTCGCCCGGCATTTCCCAGGACGATGCATACCTGGACGCCGTCGCCCGCTACGGGAGGGACATCGCGCGCTTCGTGGCGGGCTACGAACGTGACCTGGCAAAGCGCCAGGAAGTGCTCCAGGAGGTGCACGTCGCGCTCTGGCAGAGTCTTGCGGTCTTTCGCGAACAGTGTTCGTTGCGGACCTGGGTCTACCGCGTCGCACACAACATCGGGGCCTCGCACATCCAGCGCAGCCTGAAGACGGCCGAACGCGACTACGTCGCCCTCGAGGAGGTGGAATCGATTGCGAGCGGCGACGCCGGAATCGAGTCCGCGGAACGTCGCCTCGACCTCGCGCGTGTCTTCGCGCTCATCCACCGCCTGCAGCCCACCGATCGCGAAGTGATGCTGCTCTACCTCGAGGATCTGGACGCTGCGAGCATCGGCGAAGTGACCGGCCTTTCGGCGAGAAACGTCGCCACCAAGGTGCACCGGATCAAGAAGCTGCTCGCCGTGCAGATGAACGCCCCGGAGATTCATCCATGAATGACGACGACCTCAAGCATCTCTGGAAGAAGCAGCCCGTGACCACTGCTGATTTTTCGATCGACGAACTGAAGGTCGAGGCGAGGCGGATGCATCGACGGATCGCGTTTCGCAACGCCAGGGAATACGCCGCCTGCGTCGTCGTTGTTTGCGTCTTCGCGTTCTACGTCGACCGATTTTCCTACCCGTCGATGCGTCTCGGGAGCATCCTGATCATGCTTGCAACGCTGTTCGTTGCCTGGCAGTTGAAGCGCCGGGCGTCCAACCAGGCTGTGCCGACCACTGCGGGCGGCCAGACGTGGATACAGTTCCAGCGCCTCCAGCTGATTCGGCAGCGCGACGCGCTGCGTTCGGCATGGCTGTGGTACGTCGCGCCATTCGTCCCGGGCGTCGTGGTGTTCCGCTGGGGTGTCGAGACGGAGTTGCCGATCGACGGCCCCTTCGCGCGAGGCTGGTTGGCCAACCTGTTCGTCGCCCTCGTCTTCCTGGGCATCGCCGCACTGAACCGTCATGCCGCCGGAAAGCTGCAGCGGCGCATCGACGAGCTCGACCGGCAGGCGAGCTGAGCCGGGAACCACCCTCATTGCAGGTCGGCGTCGCGACTGCAGGAACCAGGAACAGGACACCATGAACATGAACACCAGGAACGTACTCGCGCTCGCCATCGGCTGCTGGTTCCACTCGGCCTGGGCTGCGACTGCCGCCATGCCCACGGATGCAGCCGGGCTCGAGCAACGCCTGGCCGCGCGATTTGCCGGCGACCGTAGCGGCGCCTGCATTGTCGCGGCAGTCATCGATGGCGACCGGGTCGTGCGTGGCCGGACCTGCGCGGGACCGCGGGAAGACGGCCCGCCGGCCGACGGGGCGGCCTTCGAGATCGGCTCCGTCAGCAAGACCATGACGGCCTTCCTCGTGGCCGACCTCATCGAGCGCGGGCAGTGGTCGCTCGACGACCCGATCGCGAGATACCTGCCCGCGGGCACGGCGGTTCCGCGCCAGGGCGACCGCCAGATCCTCGTGCGCGACCTGCTCACCCACAGCGCCGGACTTCCCGCCTTGCCGCCAGGCATGCAGCCGACCGATCCTGCCAACCCGTATGCCGACCTCACCGAGGACACGCTGCTTGCGGCCCTTGGCAAGGTGCAGCTCCTGCGGCCCATCGGCAGCCGGGCCGACTATTCCAATTTCGGGATGATGGTGATGTCGCTGGCGGTGGCGCGCAGCGAGGGTGGCGATCTCGAACAGGCCTTGCGCGACCGCCTGTTCAAGCCGCTCGGGATGTCCGCCTTCGTCTCAGACAGCGTGGCCGGGCGCGCCGCGCAGGGTCACCTGCCGGGCGGCAAGCGCACGGCACCGTGGACGATCACGCCCAACCTCGCCGGGGTCGGCATGGTCAAGGCGAGCCTGGCGGACATGGAGCGCTACGCGCGGGCCGGACTCGGCGATGGCCCCGAGGCCGTCACCGCGCGCATGCGGCGCGCGGAGCAGCCGCTGGGAAACGGTTTCGCGATGAACTGGGAGCTTCGCGGCCTCCAGGGCCACGACCTCCTCATCCACGAAGGGGGCACCGGTGGGTTCTCGTCGCTGGTGGCGCTGGATCCGGCGCGACACCGAGCGGTCGTGCTGCTCGCCGACACCGCCTTGACCGACTTCGGCGGCCTCGGCGACATCGGCCTGTCGCTTCTGGGGCTCGACATCCCGGTGAAGCCGCCGCGACGGGCCGTTGCCGCGCCGGCCGCGCTGCGCCATTCGCTCGTCGGCGACTATCGATTGGGTGCCCTGACCATGCGCATCTGGGAGGCCGGCGACGACCGCCTGATGGCTCAGGCACAGGGCCAGGCCGCATTCGAGCTGCAACACGATTCGTACGGGGACTTCTATCCCACGGGCTTCGCCGCGCTGCTGACGCCCTTGCCCGACGGCCAAGCCGACGCGCCCATCCCGCGGTTCGCCTGGCACCAGGGCGGCGGTGTCGTCGAAGCACATCGCCTCGGCTCGGAGGCCCGCGCCGCGCCCGTCATCACCAACCCGGCCTGGCGCGACTGGGCGGGCGAATTCGGGTTGACGAGCCAATTCAGCTTGCGCGTGTTCGAGCAGGACGGCCGTCTCATGGTGCAGGGCACCGGGCAGCCCGGCATCGAGGCGATCCCGACCGGCCCTGATCGCATCGAGATCGCACAGGTCGGCGCCGTCGTCGAATTCGAGCGCGACGCCAGCGGGCGAGTCGTTGCAGCGGTGTTGAAGCAGGCAGGGCAGGTTCTGCGCGGGCCGCGCCGTTGAAACAGCCGGGGGCGGCCCGCATGCGTGCCACGCCAGCGAGCAGTACAACGATAACGACCCTCGGACTGCGCGGAGGGTCGGGGCTTGCCTGACAATGATCCGGTTCGTCGACGAGGGAGCCACCGGGAGGATTGACCCAAGGCGACGCTGGGCGCCGGTCGAGGCGCTGTTCGACGCGCTGTCGGAGCTCGAGCCCGGGCAACGCGACGCCCGCATCGCCGACATCGCCGATCCCGCCGTTGCCGCCGAAGTGCGCGCGATGTTCACCGCCGCAGCGCTCGACGAGCGCTGGCTCGCGCCCGGCGCCGCGTCGCCGGCGGCCGTCCCGCCGCGCGCCGTGGCGCGCCCGAT
>CAIMXF010000597.1 GCA_903845345.1 uncultured beta proteobacterium | reverse complement strand
TCGGGCGCGACATCGTCGTGCCGCTGGCGCTCGCGCTGCTGCTCGGCTTCGTGCTCGACCCGCTGGTCGGGCGCCTCAAGCGTCTGGGCCTGGCGCGTACGCCCGCGGTCATCGTCGTGGTCCTGTCGGCGATGGTCCTCATGGGCTTCGCGGGCGTCATGCTGGGCATGCAGGTCAGCTCGCTCAGCGCCCAGCTGCCGACCTACCAGAACAACATCGAACAGAAGCTCAAGGGCCTGCGCAACAGCTCGGACAAGCCTGGCATGTTCGACGGCGCCATCCGGATGTTCAACACGGTCAGGGCGGAGGTGGACAGGGCCTCTCCGACGACCGGCGCGAAGCCGGGCGAGCGCACGCCTGCGGCACTGGTCGACCAGGTCCAGATCGTCGACAAGGCCGCCGCGCCCTTCGAGCAAGCCGTTGCCTGGCTGAGCGCGGCCGGCAAGCCATTGGCCACCGCCGGCATCGTGTTCGTCTTCGTGGTGCTGGTCCTGCTCGACCGGGTGGATCTCCGGGATCGCCTGCTGCGGCTCTGGGGCGGCAGCCTGCATCGCTCGACGGATGCGATGGACGAGGCGGGCCAACGCATCAGCCGGTATCTGACGATGCAACTGACCGTCAACCTCAGCTACGGCGTCCCGATGGCCGCGGGGTTGTGGGTGATCGGCGTTCCCGGAGCCATCCTGTGGGGCGCGGTTGCCGCGTTGTTGCGGTTCGTTCCCTACATCGGTCCGATGATCTCGGCCGTCTTTCCGCTGGTGCTGGCCTTTGCGGTCGACCCGGGCTGGAGCATGCTGCTCTGGGCGCTCGCGCTCATCGTCGCGCTCGAGATGCTGGTCAACAACGTCGTCGAGCCGTGGCTCTACGGCGCCAGCACGGGCCTGTCGGCCATCTCGATCATGGTGGCCGCGACGTTCTGGACGGCACTGTGGGGCCCGATCGGCCTGATCATGTCGACGCCGCTGACGGTGTGCCTGCTGGTCATCGGCCGGCATCTGCCGCGTCTGAAGTTTCTTCATGTCCTGCTCGGCAGCCAACCCGCCCTGGACACGCCCACCCGCATCTAC
This sequence comes from uncultured beta proteobacterium, assembly GCA_903845345.1. Taxonomy (GTDB): domain Bacteria; phylum Pseudomonadota; class Gammaproteobacteria; order Burkholderiales; family Burkholderiaceae_C; genus Scleromatobacter. Next base: position 14,079 of record CAIMXF010000597.1, on the reverse strand, counting down.
CAGCGCCTCTTGTCCGGCGACGTGGAGGAGGCCATCGAACTCGCCGGTGAAAGGATGGAGGCGGCAGAGGTGGTCGCCTTCTACAACGACGTCGGGATCCCGGTGTTGAGGATGGCCACCAGCGACCACGCCATCGTGGCGACGGCGCAGCATCGCCACCGCGTGGTCGTCGGAATGGACGCGCTGATCGACGACTTGCGGGAACAGGCGCCGCCGCAGGACCCGGTCGGCGCGCTGAGCGCGGTGTGCATCGGTGCCAAGTGGGAAGTCGACACGCTGGCCGCCAACATGCTGGCGCATGCCCTGTCGCTTTCGGGCCAGCCCGCGGACTTCCGCATCGCCGGCACGGTCAATGCGGAGTTCATCTCCGGGCTCCGCCTGGAGGGCGCGCGCGCGGTCTGCGTGTCGATCTTCAGCGCCGAGCCGCGCATCCAGGCGAAGCAGTTCTGCCGGCGTCTCAGGCGGCGTTGGCCCGATGTGAGGATCGTGCTCGTGCTGTGGAACGCGCCAGCGGAACTCCTCGGCGAAGAAGCACGCAAGTCGCTCGAGGCCGATGCGGTCGTCACGACATTGACAGAGGCCATATTGCACGTGGCCGCGAGCATTGGCGCCGAGGTCGAGTCCGGCTTCATGGAAGCTTCCGTCCCGGCCGAGGACGTGGCACGCGTCCGCGCGCTGCGCGCGAGCGGAGCCCTCGACCCGCGCGCGCGACTGGTCTTCGACGCCATCTCGCGCCGGGCCGCCGACATCTTCGACGTCGAACTGGCGATGGTGGCCTTGATCGGCGAGAACGAGCAGACCGTCAACGGCTCGTTCGGCTTCCTGCGATCACCCGATGCGGCCGCTGAAGCCAGGCTGCACGCCGACGACCTCAATGTGCCGCGGCTGCTGTCGATGGGCGGCCACGTGGTGGCCAACGGCAAGACGCTGGTCGTTCCCGATGTGGCCAAGGACCTGAGATTCGCCAACAATCCGGCGCTCAAGGGGAAGGTCCGGTTCTACGCGGGCGCACCGATGCGCGACGATGGCGGACAGGTGATCGGCACCCTTTGCCTGCTGGGCTCCGAGCCGCTCGCATTCTCGGAGCGCGACCTCAAGCTGCTCGAGGCGCTCGCCGCCGACACGATGCAGGCGCTGCGCACTTCGGTGGCGACCTGGAGCGATGCCGTGCTGCAGGTCGACGAGCCGGGCGAAGCGTCTTCAGCCATCGTGGGCCAGGTCATCCCGTCTGGCAGCTAGTCTCTGCCTTCATCGCAGAATCCGGCCCATCGGGCGCGCGGGCGCAGGGAAGGCCAGGTGACGGGCAGGCAATGTTCTGCTCGAAGCGCGCGATGTCGGTCATGCGCGTTCGCCGCCGCTTCAGAACACGGCGTGGTCTCCGCGCTCGGTCGCGGCCTCGCCTCGCAGGAGGCGGCCATAGAAATCGAACAGCGTGTCCTGTCCGACCGAGGGCGTGGCAGCCTCGTCGTAGCAGCCGCGGTTCGGGTCCCAGACCAGCATGGACTCGGTGGCGTAATAGCGTCCGATGCGCGCCAGCTCGGCCTTGTCGGCCAGCGACGGCAGCACTCGGCCCAGCAGCCCCAGCACCGCGATGATGGTGTCGAGCAGCGCCACCGGCACGTGCTTGAAGCGCGGCGGCCGCCCGATCAGTGCGAACAGCTTCTCGCCTTGTTCGCGCGGCGTGATGGCCGCCCCGGGGCCACCGATGGGCAGCACCCGATTCCGGCGTGACGGGTCGTCGATGCAGCCCGCCAGGTATTCGGCCAGGTCGTCGTCGCTGATCGGCTTGCAGGCGGTGAGCCTGCCGTCTCCGAAGACGAGAAAGGGCTTGCCGCGCTTCAAGCGGTCGAGCTGGCCGGACAGCGACTTGAAGAACGCGGTGGGCCGGACGATCGAATAGTCCAGGCCGGACTCGATCAGTTGCCTCTCGAAGGCCAGCTTGGCGTGCTGGAACGCCAGCCGCGGCTTCTGCACGCAGATCGCGGACAGCAGGACGACGTGAGTCACCCCGGACTGCCTCGCCGCATCCAGTGCCAGCACCTGCGCCCGGTGGTCGATGGCCCAGGCGTCCTTCGGTGCGCCGGTCCGCGAGGCCATGCACGACACCAGCACATCGAAGTGCTCGCCGCGAAAGCCGTCGCGTGCCAGCGAGGCCGCGTCTGCGACGTCGCCGATGCGAATCGTCGCTCCCGGCAAGAGCGTCGCGCAATCCTCGGGGGTCAGCGCGCCGCCGGCGCCCGCCCGCGGTCGCACCAGGCACACGACCTCGTGTCCGTGGCGAAGCAGCGCGCGCACCGCGGCACGGCCGATGGTGCCGGTGGCACCGATGACGAAGACGCGTCGTTGCATCGCTGCTTCAGCCCTTCCAGTCGATCATGGTCTTCTTTCAGTCAGGGACGTCGGGGCTGCGGCCGTTGCCCGGCAGATCCACGCGCACGGCGCGCCAGCGTCGGCTCAGCCCCGCGCCCAGCCGTTCCACGCATGGAGACTCGCGCCGAAACCGTGGAACCGGAGGATAGCCGGTTCGTCCCGGTGAGCGCCGTGTCTCGCGTGCCGCCGCCGGGTTGCAGCCGTCCATCGCAGCGCGACGCCATTGTCACGAAAGGGATGGAGCCGCAGCAAGCGTGCGCTACGTCGACGCCCGGCGGGAGTTGGCGAACCGTCAGCGAGATCTCGGGCACTGACCTCGCCGACCTCGCGGCTCATGGTCGGCCGCTGAGCACGTGGTCCGCCAGCGCCTGCAGGTCGGGGGCCAGCCCGTGGTCTTCGAGGGCCAGGTTCACCGCTTCGGAGATTTCGCCGGCCGTATCGACCAGGGTGCCGTCCAGGTCGAAGCTGACCAGGTCGTAGGCCGCGGCGCTCACAGCGAAGCCAGCGCCCGTTCGCGCCGCTCCATCATTCGCCAGATGAAGGGCGTGAAGATCAGCTGCATGGCGAGCTCCATCTTGCCGCCCGGCACGACGATGGTGTTGGCGCGCGACATGTAGGAGTCATGGATCATGTTGAGCAGGTACTGGAAGTCGATGCCCTTCGGTTTCGCGAAGCGGATCACGACCATGCTCTCGTCGGGCGAAGGGATGTCGCGCGCGATGAAGGGATTGGAGGTGTCCACCATCGGCACGCGCTGGAAGTTGACGTGGGTATGGCGGAACTGCGGGCAGATGTAGTGCACGTAGTCGGGCATGCGACGCAGGATGGTGTCCGTGACCGCCTCGGTGGAGTAGCCGCGCTTGGACCGGTCGCGCCAGATCTTCTGGATCCATTCGAGGTTGATGACCGGCACCACGCCGATCAGCAGGTCGGGATGGCGGGCGATGTCGACCTCGGGCGTGACGACGGCGCCGTGCAGGCCCTCGTAGAACAGCAGCTGGGTGTCGTGCGGCAGCTCCTGCCAGGGCGTGAAGGTGCCGGGCGGCTGCTTGTAGGGCGCGGCCTCGTCGGCGTCGTGCAGGTAGTGGCGAAATCGCCCGCGTCCGGAGTCGCCATAGCTGTGGAAGAGCTGTTCGAGTTCGGCAAACAGGTTGTTCTCGGGGCCGAAGTGGCTGAAGTTGCGGTTGCCGTCGCGCTCCGCCTCGGCCTGGCGCAGCTTCATCTCGGCGCGGTCGTAACGATGGAAGCTGTCACCCTCGATCAGCGCGGCGCGCACGCCCTCGCGGCGGAAGATGTTCTCGAAGGTGTGAGTGACCGACGTCGTGCCGGCGCCTGAAGAGCCGGTGATGGCGATGATGGGATGGCGCTCCGACATCTCAAGCCTGCGCGCGAAAGAGGCCGCGCTCGGCGAACAGCGGCGTGGTGCTGTCGTGGCTGGCGGGTTCGTGGTGGTAGCGCTCGATGCGCTCGACCTCGTCGCGCGAGCCGAATACGAGGCCGATGCGCTGGTGCAGTTCGGTGGGCGCCAGGCCCAATACCGGTTGCCGGCCCGTGCTGGCGCGGCCGCCCGCCTGCTCGATCAGGAAGCCGATCGGATTGGCCTCGTAGAGCAGGCGCAGGCGGCCGGCCTTCGCCGGGTCCTTGCTGTCCTTGGGGTACATGTAGACGCCACCGCGCATCAGGATGCGGTGCGCCTCGGCCACGAGGCAGGCGATCCAGCGCATGCTGTAGTCCTTGCCGCGTGGGCCGCCGCGACCGGCCAGGCATTCGTCGACGAAGCGCCGGATCGGCGGCTCCCAGAAGCGGCTGTTGGAGCTGTTGATCGCGAACTCCTGCGTCTGCGGCGGCACCTGCAGGTCGGGATGGGTCAGCATGAATTCGCCCAGGCCCGGGTCCAGCGTGAAGCCGCTGACGCCCCGGCCGACGCTGAGCACCAGCATCGTGCTGGGCCCGTAGATCGCGTAGCCGGCGGCGACCTGCTGGCTGCCGGGCTGCAGGAAGTCGGCTTCGGTGACGTCGCGGTCGACGGCCACTCCGTCCCGGTCCGGCGCGCGCAGGATCGAGAAAATGCTGCCCACCGACACGTTCACGTCGGTGTTGGACGATCCGTCCAGCGGGTCGAACACCAGCAGGTATCTGCCGCGAGGAAATTGCGCGGGGATCTGGTGAGGCAGGGCCATCTCCTCGGACGCCATGCCGGCCAGCCGCCCACCCCATTCGTTCAGCCGCACGAAGAGGTCGTTGCTGATCACGTCCAGGCGCGTCTGCTCTTCGCCCAGCACATTGACTGCGCCGGTCGCGCTGCCGTGCGCGCCGGCCAGCTCGCCGTAGGCCACGGTGCGGGCGATCGCCTTGCAGGCCAGGGCGACGTCGAGGATCAGCGCGTTCAGGTCTCCGCCGGCCTGCGGAAATCGGCGGCGCTCCTCGATCAGGAACTGGGTCAGGGTGGCGCGGCCGCTGGGCAGCGGACCGTGCGAGGGCGCCAGCGGCGCGTGGGAGTCGGCATGCATGGGGCTCAGGTCTCCGTGGGTTCCTGGAACAGTCGGCTGGCGCGGATGTCGGCGGCGCTGATGGTACCGAGTTCCTCGCCCGTGAGCACGCGGTCGCGGTCGGCGAACAGGCGGCTGGCCGGGCGCAGCCGCGCGCGGTCCAGCGCGTTGCGCACGCTGCGCGCGTTGGCAAAATGCGGGCGGAGCACGCGGCGCTGCAGATACTCCTGCAGGGCCTGTTCCGCACCGTCGCCCAACTCGTAGTGCTGGCTGCTCAACATCTGGCGCGCGATGCCGAGCAGCTCCGGCCGCCCGTAGTCGGGGAAGCTGAGGTGATGGGCGATGCGCGAGCTGAAGCCGGGATTGCAGCGGAAGAAGGTCTGCATGCGGTCCTCGTAGCCGGCCAGGATGACGACCAGGTCGTCGCGCTGGTTCTCCATCACCTGCAACAGGATTTCGATGGCCTCCTGCCCGTAGTCGCGCTCGTTCTCGGGTCGGTAGAGGCAGTAGGCCTCGTCGATGAAGAGCACGCCGCCCATCGCCTTCTTGAGCACTTCCCTGGTCTTGGGTGCCGTGTGGCCGATGTACTGTCCGACCAGGTCGTCACGCGTGACCGCCACGAGCTGCCCCTTGCGCACATACCCGAGGCGATGCAGGATTTCCGCCATGCGCATCGCCACCGTCGTCTTGCCGGTTCCGGGATTGCCGGTGAAGCACATGTGCAGCGAGGGCGCATGTGCAGCGAGACCGTGCGCCGCGCGCGACCGGTCGATGACCAGCAGCGCGGCGATGTCGCGCAGACGCCGCTTGACCGGTGCCAGGCCGATCAACGAGCCCTCGAGGGCCGCCAGCACGTCCTCGACCTGGCTCTGCGCCAGCACTCCGGCGACCGTGCGGGCGGTGAGCGGCGGCACGGTCTCGGCGGGCGGGGGCGCGGTGCCCGGGATCGCATGGAGCATCGCGTTCATGTCAGTACCGCTCGCCTTCGGGGCGCTGCGCGCTGTAGCCCGCGATCGTGTAGTGGAGTTGGCGGCCGGCCCCCTCGAGGCGAGCGATGCCGAAGCCCGGTTCGATGGCCGGCCGGTTGACGATGAAGCTCATCGCGATGCTCTCGATGCCGCGCGTGTTGTCGAAGGCCACCAGACGGATGCAGTGCTGCGAGAACGTGTCGCGGCAGTTCCTGAGCTCGGCCAGCACGCCGACGGCGTCGTGCAGGTCGAACATCGGCATGCCGTACATCTGCCAGTAGGTGTTGCGCGGATGCGGGTCGTCGGACGCGGCCGTAGTTGCGCCCCGACAGGCCGAGCTTGGGCTTGGTGGTGGCGCCCAGCAGCGGGCGGCCGAACTTGTCCAGGCGCTCGCGCTCGACGATGAGGCCGGTCGGCGGGCCCTTGAAGGTCTTGACGTAGGCGAACGGCAGGCGCATGTCCTCGAGCCGCAGTGCCTTGAGCGGCTTGAAGCCGAAGACATTTCCGATGACGCTGGCCGTGAGGTTCGCGATCGAGCCTTCTTCGAACAGGATGATGTCGTAGGCGATCCACGCGAACCACTGGCCGGGGTTGCCGGGCACCGCTTCGACCTTGTAGGCCTTGGCCCGGTCGCTGTCGGAGGCGGTGAGGCGGTCGGTCCAGACGACCGTCCACGTGGCCGTGCTCGATTCGCCGGCCACGGCAGCGGCGGCCTCGACCTCGTCGACGCCGTCCTGCGGCGTGATGCGGAACAGGCAGATGACGTCGGTATCCTTGGGCAGGTAGTCGGGCTCCCAATAGCCCATCTGGCGGTACTTCAGGACGCCGGCGCTGTAGCGCTTCTTCGCGTCGGTGATCAGTCCGTCGTCCACCGGCTTGTTCATGCGTCGTCTCCTGGCAGCAGGGAAGCGACTGCAGGATAGGTGCGACGCACGACAATTAGAACTCAGATGTTCTTGTGCACCACTTAAGCTTTTCCTGACTGGTTGGGGCCGCTATCCGCCGACAGCGCTCTCGATCAGGCGATGGACGGCGGGCGAGCTCGATCGTCGAGCAGTGCGGCCGCCCGAGCCGGCGTCTACCCGGGCGCAATCGTCTTCTCGGCGAGGATCTCGTCGATGCTCGCCAGCAGCGCGTCGAAGTCGATGGGTTTGGAGAAATAGCCAGTGGCCCCGGCCGCCACGGCGCGCGCCTGACCCTGTTCCTGTGCATCGGCCGACACCATCAGCGCCGGCAGTGCGGCCAGGCGCGGATCTGCGCGGATGCGACGCAGCAGCTCGTCCCCGTCGCCATCCGGCAAGTGCATGTCCAGCAGCAAGAGTCTGGGCGGGGTCGCCTGCAGGGCGTGGACGGCCTCGGCGAGCGTGCCGGCCACCTTCAGGTCGATCGAGCGTCGCGCCGACAGCACGGCGCGCATGACCTCGACGTTGACTGGATCGTCTTCGACGTAGAGCACCACGGACGCGCCCGGCGCCTGCGGGGAGGGCGCGGCGAACACCGGCCTCGCCGTGGCGCCTGCCGCCGCCGGGAGGCGAACCGTGAAGACGGAGCCCTGACGATCGGTGCTCTCCACCAACAGTTCGCCCGCCATCAGTTCCACCAGCCGTCGGCTGATGGTCAGGCCAAGGCCTGTGCCGGGTCGGTCGGACGCTTCCCGGCCGAGGCGATTGAACGGCTGGAACAGGTTCGTGAGTTGCTCGCCGCTCATGCCCAGGCCGTCGTCTGCCACGCGGATCTCGATGCAGCCGTCGGCAGCCAACGCGGTGCTCAGCTCCACACGGCCGCGTTCGCGGTTGTACTTGATGGCGTTGCTGAGCAAGTTGAGAAGCACCTGGCCGAGCCGCGTGGGATCGGCTCGCACCCACGCCGCGTCCGGGCCGTAGCGGTGGGCCAACTCCACCTTGGCCGAAGCCGCATCGGCAGCGACCAGCGCGAGTGCATCGCGGCAGACGCCATCGAGCGCCACGCCCTGCAACTGAACGCGCTCGCCGCCGCGGTCCATGCGCGACAGGTCCATCAGGTCTTCGATCAGCGCCGACAAGTGCCGGCCGGCCTTGCCGATCAGATCCAAGCGATCGGCGCGGATCGGATCCGCGCTCACCACCGGGTCTGCGCGGAGCACATGCGCGAACCCGACGATGGCATTGAGGGGGGTGCGCAGCTCATGGCTGATGCGCGAGAGGAGCTGCGACTTGGCGGCGCTCGCGGCCTCGGCCCGCTCGCGCGCCAGTGCTGCCGCGCGCGCCGCGGCGCGCTGGGCGAGCATGGTGTTGAGCGCCGCCGCCAGCTCGCCGATCTCGTCGAGTCCGTAGCGTCGCTCGCCGATGTCGCGCACCTGGCCGCCTTCGCCATCGTCGTCGAGGGCGCCCACCTGACGAGCGAGTGCCCGCAGCCGCGCGACCACCTGGGCGTACGCCAGCAGGGTCAGTCCGACCACGATGCCCAGCACCTTCACGAGCTCGATGGGCAGGCGGTAGGAAGCGCGTGCCGCAATGTCGGCATCGACCTGGCGGAAAGACTCCCCGATCTCGACACGCCCCAGCACCTCTCCCCCTTTGGGCGCGTGCAACGGCAGGGACCAACGGGGGGTGGCTTCGCCGGGCTTCGCGTCGGGTCGCGTCAGGCGCAGCCGCATCGACTGTTCGGGCGTGTCGATGGTGACACTGGCGATGGCGCTGTCGCTCAGGAGGCTCTCCGCGGCAACGCGCAGATTGGGTTCGTCGTAAGTCCATACCGCATGCTCGATGGAGGCCAGTGCGAGCCCTGCGGCCCGCAAGGCCTGCTGATGGACTTCGGAACGGTCGCTGGAACGCTCGAACCAGAGCTCTGCGGCGGCCAGGAGCGCGAAGGCCGCGAACGCGAAGCCGGCCGTGCGCCAAAGCAGGCGTCGCACCAGAGAAGAGGCCAGCGCGTCGGCAAGGCCGATCATCGGCTGGCGGGCGCGCGCTCGCGCACCGCCTCCAGTTGGGCCTGCGCCGCCTCGACGGGCATGCCCTCGCGCACGAACGCGTTGAAGACGCGGATTCCCGCCGCCGCCAGGTCGCCGGCGCAGTCGCGATCGAAGTACTGCGCGATGCCCGCCGCCTGGCGCAGCAGCTGCGCCCCGGCGCGGGTCAGCGGATCCTCGGGCAGCGGCAGCGCACGGTGCGTTGCCAGCTTGCCGTAGGGCTCGGCCAGCGTCTGCTGGATCTCGGGACGGCTGGTCCATGCCAGGAAGGCGGCAGCCGCCGCGCGGTGCCGGGCGTGCGCCGACAGCATCAGCACATCCGTGGGGCCGTCCTCGTAGTCGGGCATGCCTTGGCGCATCTGCGGGAATGGGAAGAAGCCGACATCGGCGCGTACCGTCTCGGGCAGACCGCTCTCGAAGAAGTTGCCCATCAGGAAAGTGGCGGCTCGATCGCGCAGGAGGTACGGCGCCGCTTCGCGCCATGTGAGCTCGAGCGCATCCGCGAGATACCAGTATTCGTCGCGTACCGTGCTCCAGGCCTCGAACACCGCGCGCACGCGCGCGTCGGTGAACGCGACCTGCCCCTGCGTCAAGGCGAGGTGGAAGGCCAGCCCGTTCAGGCGCAGGTCGAAATAGTCGAACCAGGCCGCGCTCGCCCAGGGATCGCCCAGCCCGAGCACCGTCGGGGCCATGCCCAGGGCGCGGGCCTTGGCCGCGAGCGTACGCATCTCCTGCCACGTGGCGGGCACCGTGAAACCGGCGCGCGCGAACGTCGACTTGCGGTAGTAGAAACCCCATTGGTAGTAGTTGAGCGGCACGGCGAACGGCCGGCCATGCCACGACACGGCCTCCTTGACGGCGGAGGAAAAGGCCTGCCCGAGGTCGTTGGATCGCCACACCTCGTCCAGTGGGTCGATGAGTCCGCGGCCGGCCAACTCGCGCAGGCGCGTCCCTGCGAACCAGTAGTAGAGGTCGGCCTCGTCGGTGCCGGCGGCCAGGCGACCGGCGAGCTCCGCCTTGTAGGTTTCGGGAGCGGTGGCGACGATGCGCGCGCGCAGCCCCGGATGTTCTGCGTTGAAGCGCGCCACCCAGGCGTCGAACTGCCGCCGCTCGATGCCGGAATACGGCATCAAGGCCAGCACGACCTCGTCGTCCTGTCGGTTCGCTGACGGGCGGCCGCCCGCCCGCGACCACCGGCTCGGCGCTGCAAGACCCGCCATCATTGAGACCAGGACTCGTCGTCGCACGTCAGATGCCTCCGGATGCCGATCAAATCATAGAGCGTTTAGCCCGACATTGGCCTGGTTCCGGGTGATCCGGCGGCCGACGCACGGCGGGCGCAACCGATTCTGGCCTGCACCTGCGCGACCGACGCGCGGTGGCGCGCTCGAATCCGTCGTCCCGCACGCTTCTGAACGAACCCTGCCGGCTACTTTCGGTCGTTCGCAAGCGACTGCTCCCGGGCAGGCTCGCCAACGAACTTGCCCGAGCTACCCCAGGACGAATGTCTGGCGCGACGCAGCTGCCGTTGCCACACTTTCGTTCAATCTTGAAGCCTCGGCTGTCGATGGCGTCGACTGCAAAGGCGAGAATTCGAAAGTTGCAACGGGCCTTGTGCAAGTGCCGCCTGGGATGCTGGCGGCGCTGGACGGTCCACGGCCTTTGGCCGATCGCGGGCAGCCCGTCGATCCGACCGACGTCGTGGTGGATGCGACTCCGCTGCGTCGGTTTGCGATCGGTGCCGTCGGGTGAGGACGGGCCGGGGAGTCCCTGCCTGCGATGACGTCAGCTGCCGATGGTTCAAACAGGCGCCAGGTCAACGGCGCCGAAGACCGCGAACACGCCAGAGTCTGATCGGCAAGAATGACGATGCCACCCGCAGAGCCCTCGCGCGCCTTCTAGCAGCGCTCGGTGAGATCTCGAGCTTCTCGCGTCGATACGGCGCCAAGGCGATCGAATGTCGCCTGCCATCGGCGCCTGGCGCAATTCCGGCCGGGGGACACGCGCTATCCCGCAGCGAGCGGTGTACGAATCCGTTCATCCTCCGGCTTGCCACGTTTGGCATGGTGCATTGCAGACGGCGCGATATCCTGCGCGCTGGCAACGCCGATGTCGGCGCCCACTTCCGCGAAGGCCGACGGACGATCATGGAACACGCGGCCATCGACGATCACGGTCAGGGCGGGATTGAGCGACTGGGCATGCGCAGCGCGGATGGAGGCTGCCATCGCCGGCAGGCTGTGTTCGCGCGCGAAGACAGCGCTGAGAGACAGGTCGAGCACGTCGAACCAGCGGTCGTGCACCAGTTGGCCCAGGGCCTCGTCGGTGTCGGGAAATTCGCATTGGACATCCCAGCCCGCGCGCCAGAACATTTCCGATGCGATGACGCTGCCCAGCAAGTGCGATTCGCGCGGCGACGGCGCCACCAGGACGGCGTGAGGAATCGACCAGGGCAGTGTGGGCACGTCGGCAGACGAGGTCTCGATGCTGATGCGGCGCAGCGCGCGTTGCAGATGGCCCAGACCTTGGGTCACATCGAATTGGCTGCAATCGTCCGACAACCACAGATCGCCCAGCGCACGGGCCGTAGGCTCGAAGAGACCGGCGCACAGTTGCGCGACCGAGCGGCCATCGGCGCGCAGCGCATTGATCAGGGCGAAGGCTGCCTCGGGCTCGGCCGTCAGCAGCAGCCGAGCCAGTTCGGCCGCGCGAGCGTCGATGACCAGGGGCGCCAGCAGCGGCCCGGCATGCTTGGCCACGAGTCTCGGGACGATCACCCCATCGAGGATACCCTGCAGGGACATGCGTGCGACGTCGACCCGCTCGCCGTCAGCCTCCGTGCTGCGCAGTGCCGCGTCGGCGACGCGGTGCTCCAGCACGGCCAGCTTCGCCAGCGCCGAAGGCGCCGTCTGCGGGCTCTGGCGAAGCGTCTCGAGCAACTCGGCAGGCAGACCGACCTCGTCGCGACGCCTGCGACGGCCTTCGCCGTCGGCGCGACGCTTGCCGAGCGCCATGGCGTTCGCGCCGAAGAAGCGTACCGGCACCGTCGCCTCCCCAAGCACGGAAACACCCGTGTGCCTGGGGTCCCCGCTGATCGACTGCCAGAGCCGTTGGAGCCCCGCAGTGGGCCCCTCCAACCATTGCACGAAGCGTCCCTGGTCGTAGATCAGCAGCCCGGTGACACCTTCCTTGCGATTGCGTGTCTGGGAAGTGGTGATGAGTCGCTGCAGGTCCGGCTCGGACATGGGGGCGACGGCCTGGCTCTGGTACACCAGGCTGGACAACGGAAGCAGCGATGCTGCGTTGGCCGCGCCGTGGACTGCGGAACTGCTGGCTCGGGAAGCCCAGACGGATGACATTGCTTGCTCCTTGACCGACCTGTCCCTGTGCCGGAACCGGTCGGACGCAAGCAACTCAGCCGGGCGAAATCGCAACGGCGGCGCATTGGCGTCCCGCCGGTGCACCCCGCCCGAGGACTCATGATGCTGCGGCAGGTCTCCTGGCTCGCGGACCGACGGCGCCATCCGGTTTTCGCGGTGGACAGACCACCGGTGACGAACCTGACAGCGAAGTCGGCGCTCACAGTTGCGGGGGCAGCACCGGAATTGTTGCGCGCGCGCAGACCACCGGATTCCCTCTTCGCTTTCAGAACCTTGCAGACCTGAAAGACCGTAGCGTCGCCATCCTGCAATTTGGGTACGGCCCCTGTCAAGAGAGGTTTACAGGGTGCCGGCGTCACGCAGCGCAATATCGCGGGGGCCTCGACGCGACGACATGACGGAAACGTTGCTGTCTCAAAGCGTGAGATCGCCCTTGAACAGAATGGGACCGGTCGCCACTCCATGCGGCGAGCCCCCGAGCGGCTCGAGTGTGACCGCCAACCCCGTGGTATCGGCTGGAATGGCCTGCCTGTGCAGGGCGGTCAAGCCGTCCGCCGAGATCACCCCCAGCGATGAGGGAGCCCCTGCCTTGTGAAGGGCCCACAACTCGAGTGACTGTGTCTGCGAAAGACCCACCCGCTGCAAGGGCCGGATCGACAGCCGGGCCCGGTCGGCGCTGAGCCCTGCGACCAGCACCTCGGATCCCGTTGTCGCGTGAAGGACCACGATCAGCGGCGGCTCGGCAGGAGTCTGGCGGAACATCAGCGCGAGCGACAACGCGAGAGCGGCCGTCGCCAATGCGCCGTAGGCCTTCCACAGACGCAGTTGCCGGATCCAGGAAGCCGGGACATTTGCAGTTCGCTGCGGCCGGACGGCCTGTGCAGGCGAACTTGCAGCAGCGCCGACCAACTGGGCATGAAGACGTCGCCACACCGCCTCGCTCGGCTGGACGGGCGGTGCGCCGAGTGCCATGGGCAGCGTTCGCGCCTCCCAATTTGCGACGGCCTGCCGAAGACCGGGATGCGCCGCCATCAAGGTTTCGAATCGACGGCGCGCCCCTCCGGTCATCGTGCCCAGCACGTATTCGGACGCCAGGCGATCCGGCAGGGTTCCATTGATCAGGTTCAAGATCCTGCTCCCGACAGGCCGCACCGTTCCAGACAGGCCTTCAACGCGACCAGGCCGCGGCGCGCCCACGTCTTGACCGACCCTGGCGGCACGGCCAGGTGCTGCGCGATCTCGCTGTGCGTCAAGCCTTGGTAGTAGGCCAGGCAGATCGTCTGGCGCTGCATGCCATGCAACTCCTGCACGCAGCGACCGAGGGCGCCGGCGAGCAGGCCCTGCTCGTGATCCTTCGAGGGGTCGGCGTTCGCATCGGCCACGCGGTGCGTCACGTCGTCGTCGCCGTCGCCGCTGTCGACCGCACTGGAAAGATCGGCGGCCGCAACCTCGGGCCGCGCGCCGCGCGAACGCAGGTGATCGATGGCCCGATAGCGGGCCATCGCGGCCATCCATGCCATCGGCGAGCCGGATCCGACGCGGAACTGCCCCGACGCCTTCCAGATGCGAAGATAGACGTCCTGCAGCAGGTCCTCGGCAACGGCTCCGCGACCCGTCAACATCGCGATCACGCCGAGCAGGCGGGGCGAGGTCGCCACGTACAGCTTGCGAAACGCGTCCAGGTCGCCCTTCGAGGAGCGCTCCAACCAGTCCGCCTGGATCTGGTCGATATCTTCAGTTGAAGTCGGGCTGCGAACCGTGCTCATGGGCGAATCAGCTTCTCGATGAGGGCTTGCGCATCAGGAGCGGACGATAGGCCGCGCGCATGCAACGCAGGCCGGGGCGGCCGTCGACTCCCGCATCGCGCACCGGTGCCTCGTGGACACCGGCGCAGGCGCGGGAGGTCTGCGGATCAAAGCGCGGGG
>CAIMXF010000596.1 GCA_903845345.1 uncultured beta proteobacterium | reverse complement strand
CCTGCATCAAGAAGCTCTGCGACGGCGATCTCAGCCTGCAGCGCTATCCGATCTGCAAGCGGATACGGCGGCAGGAGGAGCAGCAACAGCAGCGGGGTGCTGCGGAGTAGTTAGGGCGGAGCGGTTGGCGGCTTGCGACCCTGAGCAGTCCTAGATGTTGCGAGATTCGGAGCCCGAATGCGGCCGCTCAACGAACGAGGTCAGCAGCCGCCAAGGCGGCTCGATGCTGAGGGGCGGTGATCATTTCGTTGTCTTGGTTGGTGTTCTACGGAACCAGAACCACCAAACTCCCAAGAGTACACATGCATAGCCCGCTAGCGTGACTAACAGTCCATTTGGTTCTTCCTCAGTCCGCACGTTGCCATCCTCTTGAATGACGTCAATCGTCTTCAGCGTAGGAAAAACTGCATAAGTCTGTTCACGCCTCTCGTGGGTAACGGCGCCAGAGGAATGGTAGTTGTACGACCAGCCAATCAAGAGAGCACCGCGCGTTCCACTTGGCCCCAACGCCGCGTGGGCCACAGACCAAGGCGACAAAATGCCAATTGCAATCAAGCACAAGGGCACTGCAATAAACAGTGGGCAGGCGTACTTCAGGATCGTGGGCAAGTACTTGAACATGCGGGGGGCTCAATCGTTCAGGTGAGGGGAACCTCGCACGGCGTTCCCTCTCGATTGTGCCGCTATCCGAAGCCGCCGTTGGCGATTGTCGGCTCCTGGCCGGGCGCCGACAATTGGCCGGCTGCTGTCTCAAAGCACCCACGCTGATCCTAACGCTGCCGCCACTCGGGCGTCCGTCCCACGGCCAGGACGCCTGGCCGAAAACGCTCATCCGAGTTGGGAAACATCGCGCTTCGGTACGCACCACACTTCGACGAGCGCCCACACGGCGGCGATCGTGACGGTCAGGGTGCGCACCAAATGCGAGGTCTGAAGCTGGCGATAGGCTTCCTCGCTGTATCCGTGTTCTTGCATGGCATCCTGCGCCCCCGCCGCCCACGGCGTGCTGGCGATCGAGATGATCAGCAGCGTCGCGATCCCCCACACGGCCCGGCGTGAGACACGTACCGGTGCGCTCCACAGCGCGAGTGTCCACAGCAGGCACATCGCACCGTAGGGCAGCACGACAATCGGCAGCCGCCGTGTATAGCCGCGGCTAAATGCCTGGAAAGCGGCCTCTCCGAACGCACTCATGTCGACATGGATGCGGTACACGTTGAAGAACAGCAACCAGCCGACGCCGACAGCGGACCACAGCGAAGCAACGCCGGCAGCTTGCAGGGGGCTCGCAGCTACTTTGGGAATCCAGCTTGGCGGCGGACGCCGTGTGATGGCAACGGCTGCAACGGCCCCCAGGTAAAGAAGCAGCGAGGCTGCCAGCATGGCGAGGAAGATCAGGAAGTAGAGCGGCATAGGGCATCCACAGGTTGCACAGCAATCTCCGAAGCTGACGTTCTCGATCGGAACACGAAGGGACTTCCTGCGGCGCGGAGTGGCCAACCGGATCGCTGACAGACCCCTCCTGGCCGCCCTGCGACATGCGCCTCGCCGGCAGCGGTCGTCGGGCGGCGATGGCCAGGACTTGCTTTCGGCTCAATGAACCCGAAGCACCTCGAACTGCTGCCGCATTGGAGCGACCTGTATCCACAACTCGTCACCCTCGAATTTTCCCAGCATGGCCCTGCCCAAAGGAGCTTCGCTGCTGATGACCTGGACGAGCTGAGCACCATTGACCAACTTCATGCTGCCCCCATCCGGGCCGAGAAAGAGCTGCTGCTGCCTGTGGTCGGAATCGACCAGGCAGACCAGCGCGCCGAGCTCGATGCCTTTGCTGGCGTCGTAGGGGCGCGGGCGGAATCGGCGCCAGTTGGCCATCGCCTGGCGGAGGGCTTCGGCGCGACGGGCCTGGCCGGTGGCCAGATAGGCGGCTTCGAGTCCCAATGTGTCGTATTTGTTTTCGGCGATGTTTTCTTCGTGAGTCGCCGTTTCATGAGCCGCCTGCGCTGCCCGTTCGGCTTCCAGCAGGTCTTCGGCGAGCCGTTCCAGCACCTGCTGCTGCAGCAAGAGTTTATCCATGACGAAGAGGGAGGCAGGTCGAACAAGCGGGGGTGAGGTCTTGATGATGAAGGGCTCCACCAGCCTTCGGCGCTTCAGTTGGCTGCAGGTCGACTTCACGCGTGGGCACTGTCCTGTCGCCAATTTCGGTGCATCGAACGGCAGGAACTGGTGGCGTTCGCAGACCGCCCGACCTCACGACTTCCGGTGCCGCAACGCCGGCAACTGCACCCGCACCCGCTCGATGCGCTCGTGCGACAGCTCCGCCAGCGCGAAGCCCTCGCCTTCGGCGCCATCGAGCGCCAGCGACAGCACCTCGCCCCACGGATCGATGATGACGCTGTGGCCGAACGTGCGCCGGCCGTTCTCGTGCGTGCCGCCTTGCGCGGGCGCGACGACGTAGCACTGGTTCTCCACCGCGCGGGCGCGCAGCAGCAGCAGCCAGTGCGCCAGGCCCGTGGTGTAGGTGAACGCGGCCGGCACGAACAGCACGTCGCACGGCGGGCGCATGAGGCCGCGGTACAGCTCGGGAAAGCGCAGGTCGTAGCAGACCGACAGGCCGGCGCGCCAGCCGCCCTGCTCGAACGCGACCGGGGTGTCGCCCGGCTCCAGCACGCGCGCCTCGTCGTAGGCTTCCTTGCCGTTGTCGAATGCGAACAGGTGGATCTTGTCGTAGCGCGTGAGGCGCGCGCCGTCGGGGCCGTAGACGCAGCAGGCGTTGCGCACGCGGCCGGCCGTCTTCGCGGCGATGGGCAGCGTGCCGCCGACCAGCGTGATGCCATGCTCTCGTGCAGTGTGGGACAGGAAGCGCTGGATCGGCCCGTCGCCGTCGGCTTCGGCGATGGCCAGCTTGGCGTCGTCGCGCAGTCCCATCAGGCAGAAGTATTCGGGCAGCGCCACCCACTGCGCGCCGGCCTGCGCGGCCCGGGCGACGAGGCGGCCGGCGGCGGCCAGGTTGCGATCGACGTCGGGCGTGGAGACGGTCTGGATGGCGGCGAACTGGGTCATGGGGCTTCCTTGCGATGTCGCCAGTATCCGCCCAGGCGCGAAAACCGTCCGGCGCGCAGTGCCCGGTTTCGGCCGCTCAGGGCGCCGGCCTGGCGAATGCGGCCGAAGCCGCCGAGGCCGCCTGCGCGGACTCGTTGGCGCGCGCGGCGGAGGCCGCCGCCGCGGCCGCTGCGACCGCGGCCTTGTGCTCGACCTGCTCGACCTTCGGATCGGCCCAGGTGCCCGTCACATGCAGCTCGCGGGTGCCCGCCTCGGTGAGCGGGCTGCGCAGGAACAGCTGCGCGAGGAAGGTGCCGATGCCGATCACCGGGTTGATGGCGGCGTAGGCGAGCGACGCCGCGCCGGCGTTGACCTCGGGCACGATGATCACGTCCAGGTCCTGCGTCTCGCCCTTCAGGTCGGCGCGGCCGGACATCAGCACCGCCGCCGCCGCGGCGTGCATGCGCAGGTCCTTCGTGGTGGCCACGCCGCGATCGATCAGCACGTCGCCCGTCACGTTGTCGAAGGCGAAGCCTTCGTCGAACAGGTCGCGGAAGTCGAGCGTGAGGCGGCGCGGCAGCGACTGCAGGCTCAGCACGCCCAGCAGGCGGCCGGCCCCGGCGTCGGCCTTGAGGAACTGGCCCTCGTCGATCTCGACGCGCAGCTGGCCGGCCAGGCTCGGGTAGTCGAGCGCGATCGGCGAACCCGTCCAGGTGACGGCGCCGGCCAGCTTGCCCTTGCCCTTCTTCAGCACGTGGCCCATGCCCAGGCGCTCGAGGAACTGGCCCGAGTCGGCCAGCTCGAGGTCGAAGTCCAGCGACATGTGGCGCACCGGCGCGCCGCTCCAGCGACCGCTGCCCGTGAGCCTGGCCTCGGGCGTGGTGAGCGCGAGCTTGGTGAGGCGCCAGTCGCGCGCACCCGACTGCAGCGTGGCGGCCACCTCCAGCTTGCCGAGCTGCCTGGCGTTGAGCTCGAAGTCGTCGACGACGATGTCGAGTGCCGGCACCGTGTTGGTCTGCGGCGCCGGCTCGGACGCGGCCGGCGCGCTCGCGGCCGCGTCGGGGTTGACGTCGACGTCGCGCGAATCGAGCGACAGCCGGTCCAGCCGCGCGAACAGCTGCGCGCCGCGGGTGGGCGTCTCGGGGCGGTACTCGACGACGCCCTTGGTCTGGTCGGACACGATGTTGGAGCGCCAGACGTCGTCGCCCGCGGCCACCACCTGCGCCAGCATCACGTCGACGTGGGTGAGGTGGCGGCCGCCGATGAACAGGTCGGGCGTCTTCAGCGCCGCGGCGGACGGCGCGTAGCTGATGCCCATCTCGTCGACTGGCGCCGACGCCGCCGGCGCGGCCGCCGTGGCGCCGCCGGTGGACAGCCCGCGCCAGAACGCCAGCCACGCGTCGCCGTTGAACGCCGGCCCGTGCAGCAACAGCACGCCGCCGGGCTGCAGCGGCGGCAATGGCGCGCCCACGGCATAGGCGGCGCGCAGCGGGCGCGGCACGTCGCCGGAGCGGTCGCGCAGCACCTGGGCCTGCAGCACGGTGCCTTGCGGCTGGGCGAGTTCGACGCGCAGCGTGTCGCGCGGCCGGCCCTCGTCGAACGACACGCTGGTGGACACGCTCAGCGGCCAGGTGGCGTCGGCCGGCTTGTTCAACGGCGCGGGCAGCGCGAGGCCCAGGCCGGCCAGCGGGCTCGTCAGCGCGAACTCGGTCTGGCCTTTGGCGATCGACAGGCCCAGCTTGTAGGTGGACTGGCCGCTGACGTGCGAGGCGAGGCGCGCGAGCACCGGCTCGTCGGCGACCTGGCGCAGGCCGTCGGCGCTGACCGTGCCGAGCGCGGTGAAGCGAAGCGAGCCGTCGGGCTGGGTGCCGCCGTCGAAGGTGGTCTCGCCGCCGAGCGTGCGCGCGCGGCCGCCGCTGACGGCGACGCCCTTCTCGGTGAACGCGATGCGCGCGCGCGCGCCCTCGAGCAGCGGGGCGCCGGCGACGAGGCGCACGTCGTTGTCGTCCAGCGTCAGGGCACCGTTGACGGCGGCGTGGTCGGCGTGCTGCAACGGCACGTCGAGCGCGAGGTCGAGATTGGCGGTGCCGGTGGCCGTGGTGCCGGCCAGGCCGCCGTGCAGCCAGCCGGCCACCGGCGACTGCGCGACGTAGCGCAGGAAGTCGGTCATCGGGCCGTCGACCTGGGCATGCAGCGCGAGCGCCGGCTGGTCATACAGGTTGCGGATGCTGCCGTTGACATCGTGCAGCTGCAGGTCGTCCATGCGCCCGCTGGCGTCGTGGATCTCGAGCCCGCCGCGGTCGAGCACGATCTCGCCGGCCACCTGCGCGAACGGCGGCCACGGCGAGGGCCCGCGGGTGCCGTCGTCGGCGCGCGCGCCGGGCACGTAGACGAGGTCGACGCCGCGCACGTGGCCGTCGATGCGGAAGTCGCCGTCGTGCAGCTTCTGGTACGGGAAGCCGGCCAGGTCGCCGCGCACGTCGAAGCGCACGTTGTCCATCTCGCCGGACGTGAACGCCGCGGCCAGGTAGCTGCGGGTGTCGGCCAGGCCGGGCTGCGGCAGGTAGCGCGCGAGGCGCGCCGCGTGCGCGTGGGCCAGCACGCCCTTCAGGTCGATGTTGCCGGGAAAGCGGCGGCCGCGTCCGAACTCGGTGGCGGATGCGGACGCAGGCGCGCCGGGCGCCGCTTCCGGGCCGCTGTGCCATTGCAGCTGCAGTGCGCCGTCGGCGTCGGCGTTGGAAAAGCGCACGTCGTCGAAGGCCAACGAGATCGCGGGCGGCTGCGCGGCGTCGCGCGACGGCGCGATCTTCCACGACGCGTTGGCGGCGAAGCGGTCGAACGGGATGACCGGCTCCTCGAACACGCCGGGCAGCTCGATGCTGCCGCCGTCGAGCGCCAGGTGCGCCGTGCCGCCGCTCTCGTTGGCGGCGATGCTGACGTTCGCGTTGCGCCAGCCCGGCCGGCCGCTGCGCGCGCCCGCGGGAATGGCGCCGGCGGCCATCGAGAAGCCGGTGACGTCGGCATTGACGCGATACTGCCGCGGCATGGCGAGCGGGCCGGTCCAGCGCGCGTCGAGCTGGCGCACCACGCCCTCGGGCTGGAAGTCGGCCAGCCATTTCTGCGCCGCCGGCGGCAGCGGCAGCGCCGCGGCGAGGCGGCGCATCAGCGTGAGGTCGAGATGGTCGGCGGACAGCGCGCCGCCGGTCACGGGTTCGAGGTCGTCCCAGGGCACCTTGCCGGAGGAGGTCGATGCCGGCGCCGACGCCGCCAGCGCCCGGCCCGCGGCCTGCGCCAGCGCCTTCTCGCGCGAGTAGCTGACGTAGCCGCGGCGCCCCAGCCGCACGACCACGCTGCGCTGCACCTGCTGCCACGACAGCCGCATGTCGCCTGCGGGCCAGACGACGCCGGCGGCGGTCTCGAAGCCGAAGTGCTCGGCGGCCACGGTGACGCCGGCGGGGTCGCGGCTCGCGGTCAGGCGACCGCCCGCGTGCGCGATGGCCAGCGGCTCGACGTCGTGGGCCAGGCGCACGCCGACGCCGTTCAGCTGCACGTCGGCGGTGAGCGTGCGCCAGTGGTTGTTCTGGAAATCCAGCCACAGCTTCAACGAGCCCTGGCCGCCGTCGAGCTCGAACGGCAGGTCGACGTGCTGCTTCAGCTGCGCGACATCGCCGCGCGGCAGCTCGGCGTAGAACGTGCCGGTCCAGCGCCGCCAGTCGCCGGCGTACGACAACAGCGGCTGGCGGGTGCGCGCGCGCAGCGTGAAGCGGTCGCCCCAGTCGGCGGGCGGCGTGGCGTCGACGCGCAGGTCGTGCGAGCGCAGGCCGTTGCGCAGCACGACGTCGACATCGGTGAGGGCCAGCGCGGGCGCGTTGCGCTGCTCGTCGATCCAGCGCAGCGTGCCGCGGCGCAGCACGATCTCGTCCTGGCTGAAGATCCAGTCGAGCGTCGCGGCCTCGTTGGCGCTGGAGACGGTTGCGTGGGCGGCCAGGTCGAGGCCGCCGACGTGCAGGTGGCCGGCGGTGTCGCGCCGCACCAGCAGGCGGGCGTCCTCGATGTAGAGCTGGGCCAGGCGCGGCGACAGCACCAGCAGCGACCGCGCCGACAGCGCCGCCGTCACGCGCGGCAGCCGTAGCGCCTCGGTGCCGGCGGCGTCGCGCAGCACGACGTCGCGCAGGTCCAGCGTCGGGATCCAGCCCGACGAACGCACGCCGATGCCGCCGATGCTGACGGGAGCCCCTACCGCCCGACTGGCATGGCGCTCGATCTCGGGGCGCCAATCCTCGATGTGCGGCAGAATCCCCCACTGCAGAGTCAGCCATGCGAGCACGAGCAGGCACAACAGGGACAAGCCGGCGTACACCACGGCTTTCCAGGCCAGTTGGAGCCCGCGCCGCCACGGCATGAAGCGCAGCCGACTGACGACTGGATCGAAAAATGCGCTCAGTTGCAATTCCATGAAAAGTTCGGCACGGGGTGGCAGCGCCCCAGACCACAGTGTAGGTGGGCACGGCAAGCGCCAATCCGCGTGGCAAGGGAGGATTGTTGCCCCTTGTTCCTGCGAACTTTTCGTAACATGCGCCGCGCGGGCGGGGACGCCGGCATGAACGCGCCCGAGCCCGCCCTCCCGCTGGCGCGCGGCAGCGCCCTGGCTGCGCACAGCCGCTTCGTGCAGCGCATCCGCCGGCGCTACGCCGACATGCTCGACAGGCTGCCGCCCGGCCTGCCCGATTTCGCGGTGATCACCGCGCTCATCGCGTCGCTCGAGGCCGAGGGCATGCCCGTGATGCGGGCGCTGCGCATCGCCCGCCAGCTGGTGCTCGAACGCCTGGCGGTGCTCGACATCGAACAGCACGCCGACCAGGCCGAGGTCACCGCCGCGATGACGCAGCTCGCCGAGGCCACGCTCGAGCGTGCGCACGCGCAGGCGCTGGCCGACATCGATCCGCGCTGGGGCGTGCCGCGCAACGCCGCCGGCGAGACGGTGGAGTTCTGGATCATCGGCATGGGCAAGCTCGGCGCGCGCGAGCTCAACGTGTCGTCCGACATCGACCTGATCTACGTCTACGAGGAAGACGCGGCCACCGACGGCGAGAAGCCGGTGAGCGCGCAGGAATACTTCGGCCAGGTGGCGCGCCGCATGTTCGCGCTGATCGGCGACGTGACCGACGACGGCTTCGTGTTCCGCGTCGACCTGGCGCTGCGGCCCAACGGCAACTCCGGCCCGCCGGTGGTGAGCCTGGCGATGCTGGAGGAATATTTCCTCGTGCAAGGCCGCGAGTGGGAACGCTTCGCGTGGCTCAAGAGCCGCGTGGTGGCGCCGCGCTGCGCGGTCAGCAGCGGGCGCGCGCTGGCGCTGCGCTCGCTCGTCACGCCGTTCGTCTACCGGCGCTATCTCGACTACGGCGTGTTCGAGGGACTGCGCACGCTGCACCACAAGATCCGCGAGGAGGCGCAGCGCCGCGCGGCCGGGCGGCCGGAGCGCGCCAACGACGTCAAGCTGTCGCGCGGCGGCATCCGCGAGATCGAGTTCATCGTGCAGCTGCTGCTGGTGGTGCGCGGCGGGCAGTACCCGGAGATCCGCACGCGCTCCACGCTGAAGGCGCTCGACAAGCTCGTCGCCACCGGGCTGATGAAGCCCGAGACGGGCACGCGGCTGCGCGACGCCTACGTGCTGCTGCGCCGCATCGAGCACCGCATCCAGTTCCTCGACGACCAGCAGACCCATCGGCTGCCCACCAACGACGACGACCTGCGCTGGATCGCCGCGAGCCTGGGGCTGTCCTGCGGCAGGAACGCCTGCGAGCTGCTCGACCGGCTGGGCGAGGCGCGCGAGTTCGTCTCCACCGAGTTCGACACGCTGCTGCACGACGGCCGCGCGCCGCAGCCGCGCAACGGCGGT